>NZ_DATNBA010000061.1:0-4957 GCF_035572195.1 Hyphomicrobium sp.
CGCGCCCGGCGGAGTGCGGCTAGTCGAGCCCCAGCATCAGTTTGATGTTCTGGACTGCGGCGCCGGCGGCACCCTTGCCGAGATTGTCGAGGCGCGCGACGAGAACGGCTTGATTGAGGTCCGGCTTGCCGAACACGAACAGTTCGAGCTTGTCTGTGGCGTTGAGAGCTTCGGCTTCAAGCCTTGCCCCTTTGCTAGCTGCTCCGGTGACGACGCTGACCAATTCGGCCGACTTATAGTAGTCTGAGAGCAGCGTCTCGATATCGGCCAGACTTGGCTTGCCGGGTAGCGTCTCGAGATGCAGCGGAATCGAGACGAGCATTCCCTGCCGGAAGTTGCCGACGCTCGGCACGAAGATCGGCTGGCGCGTCAGACCGGAGTACTTGGTCAATTCCGGGATATGCTTGTGCTCAAATCCTAACCCGTAAAGCTCAAACGACGGGGCCGTCCCAGCTTCGTAGGCTTCGATCATGCCGCGGCCGCCGCCTGAATACCCCGAGACGGCATTGACGGTAACCGGGTAGTCGGAGGGGATGACGCCAGATTCGACAAGCGGCCGTAGGAGTGCAATGGCGCCTGTCGGGTAACAACCGGGATTTGCGACGCGGTTTGCGGACTTGATCGCATCCGGCTGGTCCGGGGTCAGTTCGGCAAAGCCATAGACCCAACCCGGCGCTACCCGATGCGCCGTCGATGCGTCGATGATTTTTGGGGCGTCGCCCTGAAGTTCATCGGCGATCGCGACGGCTTCCCTTGCCGCGGCGTCGGGGAGGCACAGCACGACGAGATCGACGGCACGCATCATCTCGGCGCGCGCCTCCCGGTCCTTGCGCTGCGCCGGATCAATGCTTTTCACATCGACCGCGCTCACTCCAGCCAACCGTTCGCGGATTTCGAGGCCGGTTGTCCCAGCCTCGCCGTCGATGAAGACGCTTGCCTTTCCAGGTTGCCTTGTCGTCGACGCCGCCATCTCAGCCGCCAAATCCAAGCCGATGCATGATGCCGTCCCAGATCGTTTCCGAACAGCCGACACCGTAGTTCGCACAAATGATCCTGTGCGTGTCTGTGTAGATCATATCGAGGGCGACGTAGAGGATGATCAGCAGGCCGATCCAGGCGATCCACGGATAGCGGCCGAGCAGCTTGGCGATGTAGTTGGACGCCACCGCCATCAGGACGACCGCGACGGTCAGGCCAATGACGAGGACGAGTGTCGACGATCCCGCCGCACCTGCGACGGCCAGAACGTTGTCGAGCGACATCGACAAGTCGGCAATGATGATGGTCCAGAAGGCGCTCCAGAAGGTCGCGGGATTGGCATGAGGGGCCGTGGAGGCGAGGCTCCTTTCGACTTCGTCAATCGAGTGCGCATCGCTATCGACGATCTGCCGGTACATCTTCCAGCAGACGAACAAGAGCAGGATGCCGCCCGCTAGCGTCAGGCCGATCACCTGAAGCAACTGTTGCGTTATGCTGGCGAAGAGGATCCTCAGGACCACCGCGCCGGCGATGCCCCAGAAGATGACCTTGGCGCGCATATTCGGTTGGACGCGCGATGCCGCCATGCCGACGACGATGGCGTTGTCGGCGGCAAGCGTCAGGTCGATCATTAAGATGTTGAACAGCGGCACTGAATGGGTTCGCCACCACTGCGGAGAAACAAGGTGATGGAGGTCGGTCACAAGTACCGACAGCAGGTCGCTTATTCCGTTCAGCAGCCAGTCCATCTGTTTCTCCGAATTCCCTCGAGTGCAATGGCGCAGGACGCTGTACGGGAGCCCCGGCGGTATGTGGCATTGACGGGCCGCTGCGGCAACCCTTGCGGTGATGGAAAACAAATCAGCCCGCCGGTGAGGACGGGCTGATTCAAGTCCTGCAAGTCCTCGTGGCTTAGCGCTTCGAGAACTGGAACGACTTGCGCGCCTTGACGCGCCCGTACTTCTTGCGCTCGACGACACGGCTGTCGCGCGTCAGGAAGCCCTGCTTTTTCAGAACACTGCGCAGATCCGGTTCGTAAAAGGTGAGCGCTCTCGAAATCCCGTGACGCACCGCGCCGGCCTGGCCGGAAAGGCCACCACCGGCGACGGAAATACGGATGTCGTACTGCGTCGCCCGGTTGGCGAGATTGAGCGGCTGCTGCAGTAGCATCTGCAGCACGGGACGCGCGAAGTAGGCTTTGAAGTCTTTATCGTTGACGGTGATCATGCCCTTGCCGGGCTTCAGCCAGACGCGGGCGATGGCGTTCTTACGTTTGCCTGTCGCATAGGCGCGACCAAGCTTGTCGAGCTTCTGCGTCCTGACCGGCGCGGCTTGCGGCTCAGCGCCCTTGACGGAGGCAAGGTCGGCGAGGGTCTTTGTTTCGGTTGCCATGGATCTTAGACTCTCACGTTCTTGCGGTTGAGTTTTGCGACATCGAGCTTTTCCGGATTTTGCGCCGTGTGCGGATGCTCGCCGCCCTTATAGACGCGCAGGTTGCGCATCAGCTGGCGGTGCAGGGGCCCGCGCGCAAGCATGCGCTCGACGGCCTTTTCAACGATGCGCTCCGGGTGCTTGCTGTCGAGGATCTGGCGCGGTGTGCGCTCTTTGATGCCGCCCGGATAGCCGGTGTGTCTGTAATAGATCTTGTCGTCACGCTTGGCGCCGGTGAAGACTATCTTGTCGGCATTGATGACGACGATGTTGTCACCGCAATCGACATGCGGCGTGTAGATGGGTCTGTGCTTGCCCTTGAGGCGCGTCGCGATGAGAGCAGCGAGGCGGCCGACAACGAGCCCTTCGGCGTCGATGAGGATCCACTTCTTCTCCACCGTGGCCGGCTTGGCGACATAGGTAGACATCGGTCTTGAGGCTCCTTGGCGGGAACGATTGCACGGAGGGTGATTGCCAGCGCAATCAGATACCGCTTCCGAGATGAGCGGTGTTACTGATTTGCCCGATAGCAAGCAAGTCTAAAAGCGGTCCTCCAGATAAATATAACAAATTCAATCGATTATCATGTAAGGTAATATATTACCGCAGGTGGTATTACGTTACCACATACGCACCGACTGCGGCCGGCGAGCGGCGTGCGCCGCCAGTGGTCCGTGCATCACAGCTCAAATCGTGATTTCTGGCGTTACTGTGCGGATCCTATACACCTGCCGCCGTTCGAGCTTTCTTATTGTCGTCGTAGTCGAAGCGTCACGGTTCTAAAAACAAAGCGGATCTGGCTCGGAAGCGATTCAATGTGGAGAACGACGATGACGATTTCACTGGCGCTGGCGGCTCGGCGTATCGGGATAGTTCTAGTCGCCCTTTGGGCGGGGCTCTCGGTTGCTGCGGCGCAAGACGTCAAGCAGATCAAGCTCACCGAAGATCAAGTCACGCACTTCATTGCCGCTCAGGCCGATCTTGCGGCGATCGCATCAAAAATTCAGGATGCCGGCGAAAAGCCCGATCCGGCGCTGCAGACCGAACTCGAAGGCATCGCGACGAAGCACGGCTTCAGCAATTTCGCCGAACTCGATGATGTTGCGGCAAACATCTCGATCGTGATGGCTGGTCTTGATACGGAGAGCGGTAATTTCGTCGATCCGGTTGAGGCCCTGCGTAAGCAGCGCGACGACGTTCAAAAGGACAAGACGATCCCGGACACCGACAAGAAGCAGCTCATCGACGAGCTTACGGAGGCGATCAACACGACGCCGCAGCTGCAGTACAAGGAAAACGTCGACATCGTGAAGGCGCATCGCGCCGAAATCGAAAAGGCGCTGCAGTAAGCGGGTCGAACCCGCGCGGCGTTCAAAGCGACAAGGACCCTCCCATGCAAGACGGGCCGCCGGCCGGTACGCCGCTTGTTCTCTTCAATGAGATTGAGCCCGGCATTGCCATATTGACGCTGAACCGGCCGCAAGCCCGTAATGCCTTGTCGCGGGCTTTGATCGATGAATTGACGACGCGCGTTGAAAGTCTCAGCCGGGATGACGCGATCGCTGCGATTATCGTTGCCGCGGAAGGCAAGGTGTTCTCGTCGGGCCACGACCTGAAAGAGCTCACCGCGCATCGTTCCGATCCCGACGGCGGCCAGGGGTTCTTTCGCGAGACGATGCAGGCCTGCTCGGCGCTTATGCGCGGGATTGTTGCCTGTCGCAAACCCGTCATCGCAGCGGTGGCGGGGAGGGCGACGGCAGCCGGCTGTCAGCTCGTCGCGACGTGCGATCTCGCGGTCGCGGCCGACACGGCGGACTTTGCGACGCCCGGTGTCAACATCGGGCTCTTCTGCTCGACGCCGATGGTGGCGCTGTCGCGCAACGTGCCGCGGAAACGCGCGATGGAAATGCTGCTGCTTGGAGAGGCAATATCGGCCCCGGATGCGATGACCTACGGTTTGGTCAATCGGGTAGTGCCGGCTCAGGACGTGCTGGGCGAAGCGCTTAATATGGCGCGCGCCATCGCGGCAAAGTCGAAGGCGACCGTCGCGATCGGCAAAGAAGCCTTCTACGCCCAAGCCGAACTGCCGCTCAATGAAGCTTATGATTTCGCGAGTGAGATGATGGTGAAGAACATGATGCAGGGCGATGCTGAAGAAGGCATTTGCGCTTTCCTCGAAAAGCGCCCGGCGCAATGGCAGAAATCCTGATGGAGCCACGTCTTTCGTTCGTTACGCTGGGTGTCGCCGATGTCGCGGCATCCAGGAACTTTTATGAGGCGCTGGGTTTCAGAGCCTCGTCCGCCAGCCAGCCCGGCGTTACCTTCTTCGAAGCAGGCGGCGTCGTGCTGGCGGTGTTCGGCCGCGAGGCGCTCGCGGAGGACGCCGGCGTCGCGGTCGGTAAGCCGGGGGTTTCGGGCGTTGCCCTGGCGCACAACGTGCAATCGAAGGCACACGTCGATAGCGTTTTGGCAGAGGCCGTGGCGGCCGGCGCCAAGCTCCTCAAGCCCGGTAAGAAAGCCTTCTGGGGTGGATACTCCGGCTATTTTG
>NZ_DATNBA010000062.1:0-6077 GCF_035572195.1 Hyphomicrobium sp.
CAGCGCCGCCTGCGCCAGGCGATGATCGACCTGACTGAAGGGCACGCCATTCGTCCACGAGAAGTAGAGGTTGCGCGCCGTTGGGATCGCGGCGGCAACAGAAACGGCCAGCACGAAGAGCTTGATCAAAGTCAGCGTACGCTTCACGGGATGGGTGGGACTGGAAAGATTGAGAAGAGAAGACGTATCGCTCATCGTGCGGCCCCCGTCGAAATTTGATGCATCTCGAAATTTGATGGCATTACTATAACGGCGATGTGGCGGAAGACATACCGCGTGCTGGATGATCGTTCAGCGGGAAGCGACGCGGGCTCGGTCGGGCGCGCGAACGTCAAATTTTCTGGATCATCACGTAAATATTGAGCAGCGGCAGGACCGTTGCCAGGGCGCCCCAGATGTACCACCGCCGGTTAAGCCGCCAATAGCGTTCAGGAATTTCGCCGCCGTTCTCGAAGGTGCGCGCGAGCCGTGCCTGGGCGATTTGAATAGGTATCAGTATCGCAGCCCAAATGATGCCCGATGCTATAAACAGCGCAAGACCGAGCCTCAGCCACGACGTCGTTGCGATATCGAGACCCGCAACGCCCGCCATGCCAAAGCCGCCGATCAGAATCAGAATGACGCCGCCGAACGTGAAGATCCAATCGGTAAGCGTAACCAGACGCTGCGCGAAGGCGATGACCTGGGGCCGGGCCGTCAAATCGGCGCGGTATTTCCAAACTCCCGTAACGATAATGTTTCCGAGGAAAAGCACGATACCGAGGACGTGCAGCATCTTGAAAACTTGGTAGGTCAGCATAAGTGCCTCGTCCCATTGCTCGACCTGAACGTCGGATGTTAATAGGGTTAACATTTACTGTCGAGCGTGTGTTTTCCCGAAAGTTGCAGGAGCCGATTGGCCATCCGTCACGTTGCTGTGGCGAGGACGTCCGGGCTAATGAGCGAGCATGAGCAAACAGGCAAAAAAGCCCTCCGTACGCCCGGGCTCCGAATTGATGAAGACGATTCATGTCCGGGGCGCGCGCGAGCACAATCTGAAAAACGTCGATCTCGAAATCCCGCGCGACGCGCTCGTCGTATTTACGGGGCTTTCGGGTTCGGGGAAATCGTCGCTCGCCTTCGACACGATCTACGCCGAGGGGCAGCGCCGCTACGTCGAAAGCCTGTCGGCCTACGCGCGCCAATTCCTCGAGATGATGCAGAAGCCGGACGTCGATCATATCGACGGGCTGTCGCCCGCCATCTCGATCGAACAAAAGACGACGAGCAAGAATCCGCGTTCGACCGTCGGCACGGTCACGGAAATCTACGACTACCTGCGCCTGCTGTTCGCGCGCGTCGGCGTTCCCTATTCCCCGGCAACCGGCCTGCCTATCGAAAGTCAGACGATCACGCAGATGGTCGACCGCGTGCTGGCGCTGCCCGAGGGCACCCGGCTGTTGATCCTGTCGCCGGTCGTGCGCGGCCGCAAGGGCGAGTACCGCAAGGAAATTGCCGAGTGGCAGAAGAAGGGCTACCAGCGCCTAAAGGTCAACGGCACCGTTTACGACATCGGCGACGCGCCGAAGCTCGACAAGAAATTCAAGCACGACATCGATGTCGTCGTCGACCGCGTCGTCGTTAAAAAGGATCTCGGTACGCGCCTCGCGGATTCGTTTGAGCAAGCGCTGAAATTGTCCGACGGCCTCGCGATTGCGGAGTTTGTCGATAAGCCACTCTCGAAGGCAGAGACCGAGGGCGCCAATAAATCCAAAAACGATACGCATGAACGCATAATTTTCTCGCAGCGATTTGCGTGTCCGGTCTCAGGCTTCACGATCGACGAAATCGAGCCGCGGCTTTTTTCGTTCAACGCGCCGGCGGGCGCCTGCCCCGTGTGCGACGGGCTCGGGTCTGAACTCCGCTTCGAGCCGGACCTTGTCGTGCCCGACTCGACGCTTAGCCTCGAGAAAGGCGCCATCTATCCCTGGGCGAAGACCGGCGTTTCGTCGCCCTACTACGAGCAGACGCTCGAAAGCCTCGCCAAGCACTACAAAGTTTCGATGAAGACGCCGTGGGAGCGGCTGCCGAAACACGTGCAGCTCGCGATCCTCTACGGTTCGGGCGATGAAGAGATCGTCTTCACCTACTGGGACGGCACGCGGAATTATTCGACCGAAAAGCCGTTCGAAGGCGTCATCGGCAATATCGCGCGCCGCTTCAAGGAAACGGACTCGGATTGGGTTCGCGAAGAACTGTCGCGCTATCAGGGCGCGCACCCGTGCGAAGCCTGCGGCGGCTATCGCCTGAAGCCGCAAGCGCTGGCGGTGAAAATCGGCGGCAAGCACATCGGCGAAGTCGGTGATCTCTCGATCAAGGCAGCGAACATATGGTTCGAGGAGATTCCGAAGACCTTCACGAAGCAGCAAATCGAGATTGCGACGCGCATCCTGAAGGAAATTCGCGACCGGCTGAAATTTCTGAATGACGTCGGCCTGCAGTACCTGACGCTGTCGCGCGCGTCCGGCACGCTCTCGGGCGGCGAAAGCCAGCGCATTCGGCTCGCTTCGCAAATCGGCTCCGGACTGACGGGCGTGCTTTACGTGCTCGACGAACCGTCGATCGGGTTGCATCAACGCGATAACGCGCGCCTGCTCGAAACGCTCAAGCACCTGCGCGACATCGGCAACACTGTCATCGTCGTCGAGCACGATGAGGACGCGATCATGACCGCCGATCATGTCGTCGACATCGGACCCGGCGCCGGCATCCACGGCGGCCAGGTCATTGCGCAGGGTACGCCACAAGACATCATCGATTCACCCGAGAGTCTTACCGGCGAATATCTCTCCGGCGTCCGCTACGTTCCGATCCCGAAAAAGCGCCGCGCGCCAGATAAATCGAAAATGCTGACCGTCGTCGGGGCGCGCTCGAACAATCTGAAGGACGTGACGGCCTCGATCCCGGTCGGGCTTTTCACCTGCATCACCGGCGTCTCGGGCGGCGGCAAGTCGACCCTGTTGATTGATACGCTATTCAGGGCCGTGGCGCGCAAGCTGAACAACGCCAAGGCGCATCCGGGCGAATACGACAAGATCACCGGCATCGAGAACTTCGACAAGATCATCGACATCGACCAGTCCCCAATCGGACGCACGCCGCGCTCGAACCCGGCGACGTACACCGGCGCCTTCACCCCGATCCGCGAATGGTTCGCGGGTCTTCCCGAAGCCAAGACGCGCGGCTACGAGCCGGGGCGCTTTTCGTTCAACGTCAAAGGCGGGCGCTGCGAAGTTTGCCAAGGCGACGGCGTCATCAAGATCGAGATGCACTTCCTGCCCGACGTTTACGTGACGTGCGAGGAATGCAAGGGCAAGCGGTACAATCGCGAGACGCTCGCCGTCACGTTCAAGGAAAAGTCGATCGCCGACGTGCTCGACATGACGGTCGAGGAAGGTGCGGAATTCTTCAAGGCCGTGCCGTCGATTCGCGACAAGCTCGAAACCCTGGCGCGCGTCGGCCTCGGCTACATCCACATCGGCCAGCAGGCGACGACGCTGTCGGGCGGCGAGGCGCAGCGCATCAAGCTATCGAAAGAGCTATCGCGGCGCGCCACGGGCCGCACGCTCTATATCCTCGACGAGCCGACGACGGGGCTTCACTTCCACGACGTTTCGAAGCTCCTCGAGGTGCTGCACGAGCTGTCGGACGCGGGGAACACCGTCGTCGTCATCGAGCACAATCTTGAAGTCATCAAGACGGCCGACTGGGTCATCGATCTTGGTCCCGAAGGCGGCGATGGCGGTGGGACGATCGTTGCGGCGGGCACGCCCGAGGACGTCATGAAGGTGAAAGAGAGCTATACCGGGCAATATCTGAAGCCGGTGCTGGCGCGCGGCGCGAGTAAAAAATCCGCGCCGGGCGGCCGGCTCGATGAAGGAGAGTCGCCCGTCGCAAACAAAAAGCTCAAGAAGCAGGCGGCGGAGTAGTCCAACTTTTGCGAGGACGGCCATGACCGACAACGGCCTTGTCACCATTGCGAGCCGCTTTCCCGTCGCTGAGACGATCGAACGGCTAATGGCAGCCATCACGGCGCGCAACATGCTCGTGTTCGCGCGCATCGATCACGCTGGCGGCGCGGCGAAAGCCGGAATGAGCCTCAGACCGACGGAGCTGCTGATTTTCGGCCATCCCAAGGGCGGCACGCCGCTGATGCAGGACAAGCAAACCGCAGGCATCGACCTGCCGTTGAAGGCGCTGGCGTGGGAAGACGCCGACGGAAAGGTCTGGCTGACATTCAACACCGCATCGTGGGTTGCCGAGCGGCATGGACTGGATGACGGCGGCGCAGCGGTGAAAGCTATGGATCAAATGCTGCCCGCGGTCGCGAAGGAAGCCACGAGCTAAAGGCGGCGGGGTAGAGTACTCCGCCGTCCCTAGGCGCTGCTATCAATACCCGTATGGTCCATAGTAGCGGCGCGGCCCGTAATACACGTAGGCGCCATCGTAGCCGTAGTCGTAGCCACGATAGCCCCAGCCAGGGTCGCTCTCGCGGCCGTATCTGCGCAGTTTCTCCCTATCCTGCCGCGAGAGGTAATACCCCGCGCGGTCCTTCGCCCTGGCATTCTCGACGCTACTGATCGAGTCTGCCTGCGCGACGGGAGTAATGAATACCATCATCACTGCCGCGCCAGCGGCGGCGGCCAAATTCCATTTCATAACTCAACTCCTAAATCGTGCGCGCCCAAGCGCCGGCTAGTCAGACGTGGGGACGCAATAGTTGCTGTTTATGAAACGCTTCGCCGGTTCGGCTGTTCCAATGCATGAGGCGGCAAATCGACGTGCGCCGATCGCCGAGGTTGTTCAATTTCGCCGCGCTCGCGCCGATGTGATCGCCCGGCTCAGGGCTTAATCGACGAAGCCGCCAAGCGGAGCAATCGAGAGCGACCAGCCGTCAGTTGAATGCCTGACCGGTCGGAAACCCCATCCGCTTGAACACGATAGCGGCCGGGCAGAACCCCGTGAAGGCCGACTGGACCAAGTTGGCGCCCACGAACACCGTGAGCAACAACCACCAGGGCGATACGAGGTACGCGAGTGCCACTGACAGCAGAACCATTACGCCGGCAAACGCAAACACCGCCTTGTCAACAGTCATAGGAACCTCCCTGCGCGATACGGCCACCGCTCGCGAGATTACGCCCTGAGCTACGGCTCAGGCGAGCCTATTTCGGATGTAAATCGCGACTGCGGATGAAATCAGCCAGAAGCCTCCGCCGATCCCCAGCACGCCATACTCCTCCGGCGTCCCGCCGCCGAAGAGCTTGAGCAGCGCCATCACAAAACCAACCAGCCCGCCCAGGAAAAGGAGCCAAATTATTCCGTCAAGCAATGACTTCTGCATCGGACCCTCCGTTGAAATCATCCGTCTTCACGAGCGGATATTACTCTATCCGCATGCGGAACGATACTGGCGAAGCGGAACCATTTGAACGCCGCCACCGTGGAAGGTGACGGACGCTGCAGTGAACCACGTGGCGGTGGCATAGAGCGGCCGACAAAAATTTGTTATTGCGAAAACCCCATGCTACGTATACGTCCTTATGCTGAGGAGACAGAAAATGTCAGGTGGCGGCGGGGGAAGCGGCGGGTTTGTGCCCAGCAAACCAATTGGCAAGGGGCAAAAGAAGGGTGGAGGCGATCCCTGCGCTATAAGCATAACTCTCCCATTGTCAGCGGTCGATCCCAAGAGCGCCTCACAGCTTAGTGTCGGCGAGAAACTCGAAGTCGTATTGGTGGAAGAGAAGACCGCCGATGTGGTGGTCGCCAAAGATTCAAAACGCGGAAATACAATTGTTGGCTCGGTCGCCTACAGCAATGTGCAAGAACTTATCGACTGTTTGAAGGAAGGAAACGAATACAACGCCACCGTTCGAGAATGTTCAAAAACCAGCGTAAAGGTACGCATTTCTCGAGCATGAAGGTCATAGGCGGCGTATATTCCGAGTACTGTTATGATCCGAACTGGCATCAGATCTACGGATCGGGTGGTCGTGGCGCAGCTACATTGCGCCGGCTCGGCGTACAGAACGTCGAAT
>NZ_DATNBA010000063.1:0-4904 GCF_035572195.1 Hyphomicrobium sp.
GCACGGGTGCAATCTCAAATAGTCCCTCGACAAGCTTAGGTTGCTTCAATTTGAACACCGTTCAAGAAAATTGGCAGGGACTGTTATCTGCTCCAAATCTCGGGCCAGTGAGAACGACAACATAAAGCCTCCCGAGTCGCACCCGGGAGGCTCAGTAGAATTAGCTGCTCAAAAACTAGCTTGCTTATGCAGCGTCGGCAGGCGGAGTGACGTCGGCCGCCTTGGCGGCCTTCTCGGCTTCTGCGGCGGCGCGTTCCTGGGCCTTCTTCTTAGGCTTGGCCTTTTCCGGATTGTTCGATGGCGTGCGCTTGGCGAGGCCCGCACCGTCGAGCAGGCGCAGCACACGATCCGTCGGCTGCGCGCCGACCGAGAGCCAGTGCTTGACGCGGTCTTCCTTGAGCTTCACGCGGTTCGCGTCGTCCTTCTTGAGCATCGGATCGAAGGTGCCGATCTGCTCTATGTAGCGGCCGTCACGGGGGCTCGCGCCATGCGCGACCACCACGTAGTAGTAAGGCCGCTTCTTGGCGCCGCCGCGCGACAAACGAATTTTGACGGACATCTGCTGGTTCTCCTGTTCGATCGATTAGGGTTGCGTCTAGGTGTTCACTTTTTCTTTCCGGGTAGCCCCGGGAATTTTGGAAGTCCGCCGCCGAGCCCCGGCAAGCCGCCCGGAAGGCCGCGTCCGAGACCCGGCATCGGACCGGGCCGGGAGCCGGAGCTGCTGAGACCCTTGGCGACTTGGTCACGGAGTTCTTCCGGCAGCTGCTGAATCGCGCCCGGATCGAGCTTTGAAAGCTCGGCCTGCATCGACCGCATTTCGGCTTCGGAAGGACCGCCGCCTGTGCGCCCCAGGAATTTGTTGAGCATGCCGCCGTTGCGGCCCATCGTTTTCATCATGTCCGCCATCTGGCGGTGCATTTTCACGAGCTTGTTGATGTCCTCGACCTTGGTGCCGGAGCCGGCTGCGATACGGCGTTTGCGCCGGGCGTCGAGGACCTTCGGATTGCGCCGTTCCTGCGCCGTCATCGACGAGATGATGGCCCGCTGGTGGACGAGGCTTTTGTCGAGACCGGCTTCGTTGATCTGCCCTTTGATCTTAGCGACGCCCGGCAACATGCCGAGTACGCCGCCCATGCCGCCCATCTTTTGCATCTGGCTCAACTGGTCGGACAGGTCTTCGAGGTCGAACGACCCCTTCTTCATTTTCTCGGCGATCTTCGTCGCCTTCTCGACGTCGATCGTTTGCGCCGCCTTCTCGACGAGGCTGACGACGTCGCCCATGCCGAGAATACGCGAGGCGATGCGCCCGGGATGGAAGTCTTCGAGGGCATCCCACTTTTCGCCGACGCCAATCAGCTTGATCGGCTTACCGGTCACGGCGCGCATCGAAAGTGCGGCGCCACCGCGGCCATCGCCATCGGCGCGCGTCAATACGATGCCGGTGACGCCGATATGGCCGTCAAAGGCCTTGGCGGTGTTGACGGCGTCCTGGCCGGTCAGCGCGTCGGCAACAAGCAGGACTTCGTGGGGATGAATGGCGACTTTGACGTCGCGAACTTCGTCCATCAACTCTTCGTCGACGGTGACGCGGCCGGCGGTATCGTAGATGACTACATCGTAGCCGCCGAGTTTGCCCGCATCTTCGGCGCGGCGCGCAATTTGCAGCGGCGTCTGCCCGGCGATGATCGGAAGCGTTGCAACGCCCGTTTGCTCGCCGAGCACCCGCAACTGTTCCTGAGCAGCGGGACGGCGCGTATCGAGTGACGCCATCAGCACTTTCTTGCGCTCGCGGTTCGTCAGGCGATAGGCGATCTTGGCGGTCGTCGTCGTTTTGCCGGAGCCCTGCAGGCCGACCATCAGGATGCCGATCGGCGGGGCGGCATGCAGATCAATCGGTGCGGCGTTGGAGCCGAGCATTGCGACGAGTTCGTCGTTGACGATCTTGACGACCATCTGGCCGGGCGTCACCGAGCGCAGCACCTCGGCGCCGACGGCTTTGGCTTTGACCTTCTCGGTGAAATCCTTGACGACATCGAGCGCGACGTCGGCCTCGAGCAGGGCGCGACGAACCTCACGCATCGACTCGACGACGTCGCTTTCCGTCAGCGCGCCGCGTCGTGTCAGCTTGTCGAGGACGCCGGAAAGGCGCTCTGTCAGCGATTGAAACATCTAACCGTTCGCTTGCCGGCAAGCCGGCGGTGATCAAAATTTGTTATCCGGGTCAGGTGGTGAGCATTTGCTCAAAACACAAAAGCACCCGGGAGCGCCACGCGCTGCCGGATGTTAACCCCCCTGCCTCCCGGAGTTATCCATGTGCAGGGCGGCGGCTCTGAGGTCAGGGCCGTCGGAATGGCGCGGGTATGGGGGATGGGTCGGATAAAGTCAACCGCCTGTAGGCCCCATATTGGCCCATGAAAGCCAGCGCCTGTCAGTATCAAGGCACTGGCAATGCCCAATAATCGGTCAGTGGAACGAGAAGGATACGAAAATGGAAATCAGGCGAGGCGGCTCACAGCCCTCCAATAAAGGATCAGAGGAGTATTTTACTGGCGCCGTACGCATCGATCCGCTGTTTCAGGCGCCAAACCCTGCCCGCGTCGTTGGCGCCAACGTGACCTTCGAGCCCGGCGCGCGAACCGCTTGGCATACGCATCCCCTCGGTCAGACGCTGATCGTTACGGCCGGCTGCGGCTGGGCTCAGCAGCACGGCGGACCGGTCGAGGAAATTCGTCCAGGCGACGTTATCTGGTTTCCACCTGGGGCGAAGCACTGGCATGGAGCCGCTCCGACGACGGCGATGACGCATTTCGCAATTCAGGAAGCGTTGAACGGGAAAACTGTCGAGTGGATGGAAAAGGTCACCGACGAAAGCTATCGGCGTTGACGCGAGGGTTGGGCAGCAGCTGCAAATTCGAGCCGATCGCTCGCCTTAAAACCGGTAGCCGTATCTGACGCCGATGCGGTCCAGGCCCTCGTTGAACTTCTCGGTGTAGGCGTTCGAGGTGTGCTCGAAATAGACCGACACATCATTGTGCGCGTCGAGGTGGTAGCCGACCTCGAGCGGAATGTGGAACAGCACACGCGAGCCGAGCCATTTCTTGTCCGGGTCGGAGCCAGGGCCGCCGATCTCGCCGTCGTGGACGGCCGCACCGAGGCCGAGGCCGAAGAAAAGTCCCGAAGGACAGTCGCCCTGCCAGCGGGCATCGATGTAGCCGTGGCTGGTATCGCCGCGCGTATTGATCGTGCCGCCGATCACAGGACGGATGGCGCCCCACGGCAGCGCCCAGGCCGCTGCAAATTGCGCTTCGACGTTGATATCGACGGCGTTGCGCTCGACCTGGAAGCCGCTCCACAGATCCGGCACGTCGTGCGCCAAAGCTCCGAGCTTCAGAGCATAAAGAATGTCACCAGCGGAAGCATCGGTGGCTACGCTCACGGCAAGGAGAGCCGCAAGACCGAATGCCGTGGCGACGTGCATTGGCAATTTCATTGCGGGCAAGCGTTGCGTTTCCCCGAGGTGCGAACAATGACCCTGCTGTGCTCTCTTTTTCGGGACCGGACAAGTCAGCCAAAAAGGAAAAGGCCGGAGAGGTGCTTCGCAATCACACCGCAGGCAGAGCTTGGCGTCGCCGTTCGTCCCGCAACTGCTTGCTCCAGGCGTGCGCGAGTTTGAAAACCCGCCGCTCGTAAGCTCTCTCCTCTGGGGTCAGGCAAATGCAACCATAGCAATAACAGGGCCGCGCGCGGGCAAGGGCGACGCGGAGAAGCGGGTTCGGGCGCGGGCGGTAGCGTCGGACGGCAGCTCGGGTCATTGAGGTCTCGTGCGGCGGAAGGCACTCGGAGGGAGAGGCGAACGCCTGAAAGCTGTATTGCGGCACGTAAACTGGGTGCCTTCGAGGTTTGTTCCGTTTCGACCATTAGCCCGCTGTCCGACGGGCCTTGCTGCGGGGAAACAGAGGCTCGTAGGCGATGAATATCGCTCATCGCGAATTGTCATTTTGCGTACTTCTCGCCATATAGGGCGACATGAGCGCCACGCCGCCCCTCCCATTCGTGAAAATGAACGGCCTCGGCAACGAGATCGTCGTCGTCGATCTGCGCGACAGCTCCAAGGTGTTCACGCCGCAGGAGGTTGCGGCGGTCGCCGCCGACCGCTCGTCGCGCTTCGATCAGATGATGGTCCTGCACGCGGCGAAGACGGCGGGCACGGAAGCATATGTTCGCATTTATAATGCCGATGGGTCGGAGGCGGGTGCCTGTGGCAACGGCATGCGCTGTGTCGGCTGGCTGCTGGCTCAGGCGGTCGGCCGCAATCGGTTCCAGGTTGAAACGCGCGCCGGTGTGCTCGACACGCTGGTTACGGATCCAACGGCGATAACCGTCGATATGGGGGAGCCGAAATTCGGCTGGCAGGACATTCCGCTCGCAGAGGAATTTCGCGACACGCGCGCGATCGAACTGCAGATCGGCCCGATCGACAGCCCGGTTCTTCATTCGCCGTCCGTCGTCAACGTCGGTAATCCGCATGCCATCTTCTGGGTCGATGATCTCAAGGCTTACGACCTGACGCGGCTCGGGCCGATGCTCGAAAATCATCCTATCTTTCCGGAGCGCGCCAACATTTCGCTCGCGCACGTAACCTCGTCGGAGTCGATCGACGTGAAGACGTGGGAGCGTGGCGCTGGGTTGACGCAGGCCTGCGGATCGGCGGCCTGCGCCGCTGCAGTCTCGGCCGCTCGGAAACGGCTGACCGATCGCGTCGTCGACGTCACGCTGCCCGGCGGAACGCTTCACGTCGAATGGTTGCCGGACAATCACATTCACATGACTGGACCCGTCGAGTTCGAATACGAAGGCGTTATCGATTTCTCGAAGTTGGTCAAAGTGTCAGTCTAGTGCGGCGT
>NZ_DATNBA010000064.1:0-36084 GCF_035572195.1 Hyphomicrobium sp.
GTTTGCCCCACGCCGGTCCTTTCCCCTTGCCGGCCAGACCGCGGCGGTGATGGCCAAGAACCGCGTCGCGCTTGTTGGCGAGGCTGCCCACATGATGCCGCCGATCGGCGCGCAAGGACTGAACCTAAGCTTTCGCGACGCCGCTACGCTTGCCGAGGTCGCGGGCGACGCCAAACGTAGTTCAGAAGACCTCGGCGGCGTACTAGCACTTGCCCGCTACGGACGGCTGCGGAAGGGAGATGTGACGTCGCGCGTTTTCGCGGTCGATCTGTTGAACAGGGCGCTGCTGTCGGCGATTCCAGGCATCCACTTCGCACGCGGCATGGGGCTGTTTGCGCTGGCAGCCAATCGCACTCTGAGGGCGCGCGTCATGCGCGAAGGGGTCATGCCGGCAATGGCGCACCCGGCCCTGATGCTGCCATTGCCACAGTCTGGGGAAATAGCCGGCCCCGTGCTTGACGCCAAGCTGCAGCAGCAGGCATGACTTAGACTTCAGCTCAGAAATCAAGGAACCGGACACTGGCAACGACCGTGGTCTCGCCGCTGCGCGATTTGCAGTTCAGGCTCGAATATGTGGTGCTCCGCGCCGTCGCGGGCGCCGTTCGCCTCGTGCCGCTCGACGCGGCGACTCATCTGTCGGCGTGGTGCTGGCGCCGGTTGGCGCCGCTCATCAACCCGAAACGGCACAACCGCGCGCTCGACAATCTCAGGATCGCGTTTCCGGAAAAGTCCGAGGAAGAGCGCAAAGCCATTGCTCTCAAGCACTGGGAAAATCTTGGCCGGGTGATGGCCGAGACGATGCGGATCGACCAGCTCATCGCCGACCCTTCCCGCCTCACCATCAAAAACCCGGAAGTCTTCAGCCGCTATTCAAGCAAGCTCGGCCCGATCGTTGGCGCGTCGCTGCAC
The DNA here is from genome assembly GCF_035572195.1 of Hyphomicrobium sp. Lineage (GTDB taxonomy): Bacteria > Pseudomonadota > Alphaproteobacteria > Rhizobiales > Hyphomicrobiaceae > Hyphomicrobium_B. The sequence goes on from NZ_DATNBA010000064.1 coordinate 910, forward strand.
ATGGGGAACTGGGAACTCGCGATCTGGCCGCTGACAGTTGCCGGAGCAGATCCCGCATGCGTCTATCGCACGGTCAACAACCCTTATGTCGATCGCTACGTGCGGTATCAGCGCCGCGATCTCTATCCGGGCGGATTGTTCGGGCGAGGGAAGGTCGAAGGAGATCACGGTGAAAGCCAGAAGACGGCGCGTCTCATCATGGACTATGTCCGGCGCGGAGGCAGGCTTGGCGTCGTCTGCGATCTCTATGACAGAACCGGACTGCCGGTGCCATTCTTTGGCAAGGATGCTCGCACCGTCACCATTCCCGCGATGATCGCGCGGCGCACTGGCGCTCGCATCTGGATGTCGCGCTGCATGCGCGTTGGTAACGACAGCCGCTTCGAAATCGAGCTCAAGGAACTGCGCGTGCCTCGCACCGCCAATCACAGCGACGACGTCAAATGGGCAACCGCGGCGATGACGCGGCAGTTCGAAGAGTGGGTGCGCGAAATGCCCGAACAGTGGATGTGGTCGAACCGGCGGTGGAAGTGATCCAGAGGCGAGTTTTCTTGATTTGGCATTGCGGCGCGATGTTCTGAAGAGCCGGCCCTGCGCTCCTGCAAAAAGGCTTGAAATCGCGGTAGATAGCCGGCTTCGCCTCACATTCGGAACCGGAATTTGCAGCGCCGCGTTTTGCATGGCTGACGTCAACGAGGCAGGCTCCGCATGCAAGACACCCTCACGCCACTGCGAATGTTCATCGTCTTTCTCGGCCTGCTTCTGCCGACCCTGGCGCTGATCCCGATTGGAAGCTTATGGCTCTGGCAGCACGGCTACCTGATCCATTGGGCAATAGCGACGCTCGCATGCACGGTGATTGCCTATGCCTTCGAGAGGCTCACCCTCGGAAGGCCCTCCCCGGCGCCGGAAATTCGCCCCGTCTCCGCAGCAACGATGGCAAAGGGCGGCGGGATTTCGGAGGTGGACACGTTGCGCGCGCAGGCAGAGGCGGCCGTCGAGGTGCTGGCCAAAGAAGCCTCGTTGCAGGCCATCGCGTCTTGGAACGATTTGCTGAACACCGGGCTCGAAACCGTTGAAACGGTTGCGAAGGTTTATCACCCCGACCGCAAAGACCCGATGCTGCGCTTCACGGTGCCTGAAGCGCTGACGCTGATCGAGCAAGTTAGCGGCAGGTTGCGGCCCATTTTTAACGGCATCATACCATTGGGCAGTCGTCTCACCGTTGCGCAGTTTGCCCAGATTTATCGCTGGCGCGGTGTCTATGACTTCGCGGGACGCGCGTGGTCGATCTGGCGTATCGCACGCATGATCAATCCCGCCACGGCCGCCACATATGAAATGCGCGAGCGCCTATCCAAATCGATTATGCATTGGGTGAAGGATACGATTACCGGACGATTGGCGCGGGCTTATATCCAGGAAGTCGGCGCCGCTGCCGTTGACCTCTATAGCGGCGAACTCCGGCGCACCTCTCCAAGCCAGCCGTCGGCAGCCGACGCCGTCCTCCGAGACAAATAAAAAGCCTGCCTCTACTGCGGAACCGCGACCGGTTCCTGCTTATCGCCGGCTTTCTCGGTAGTCAGAAAATATCCTGCAACCAATCCCGCCACGATTAGGAGTGGCAAGAAGGCTCGCAGCGATTTGAGCAGCGGCAAGACGATCGGTAGAACGGTCACGACGGTCGACAGCTCGAAGGGAAGTGAGGAAGCGGCAACCAAGCCGCTATCCTCTATCGACTTCTCGACGTCTTTGATATCGCGTTCCGCCGATCGCTCGCTAGCCACGATCGTCAAGTTTATGATCAAGCTCAGCAGGACCAATATCCCAGCGAGCACAAAGCAGGTCACCGTCGTGCCGTATAAGTCGACGAGCACCAGCCACGTTCCTGCCAGCGCAAAGCCGATGGCACAGAGAATGCTGATAGCGAATGCGGCGCGACCTAAATAGGCGTCGACCGTACTATCGACCGAACGCTTCGCCTTACCGATAAACGACATCACGCGCGCGCTCCTTTCATGCCTTTTTGCTGAAGAATGAACGCGAGCGTTTTACGACTTCCACAAGGCTCCGACGACGAAGCCGACGGCGACCGCCATGATCAGAGTTGTTAGCGGCTGATCCCTAACCGACTTGTCGATCGCACCTCTGACGTTGCCGGCAACGTCCTGAACCTGTTGCTTGGCGTCGCTTGCAGCTTCCCTGACGCGGTCCGACGCATCATCCAATGTCTGCTTGGCTTTGCCTTTTAGATCTTCGACCGTATTCTGACCGCTGTAATTCGATGACGATGTTGATGCCATTTTCAAAAACTCCGATGGGGTTTGACTTCGGTGGTGCAACGCAGAGCATGACACGTTGGTTGCACGCACCGGGGCGAGAAACCAAAAGTGGGCCATCGGCGCTATGGCCGTGACCCACGTTCACCGGAGATGCAGGCGACCTTTACACCCTATTTCGAAGCCGTCCGGCTGCTTGAGCGGCGCTTGACTTCGGCAGAGGAAACTTCACCCGCCGCGACGAGCGCACTGACGCAACCTTTCGAAAGCCGCGTACCGACGGCCCGCATGCATGAGCGCACCTGGGGACTGTCGGGGCTATAGGCGCTGCAATTGGCATAGTAATCGCCGGCGCAAGCAATCTGCACGCGCAGGCTGACGGCGAAGGCGTTGCCCGCCAATACCGTGGTTGCGACAAGCACGAGGCCCGAGGAAAGCAAAGTGCGGGCGGTCTTACGAATGGACTGTCCTGGGAATGACATTGCGGGTCTCCGATCTCTAGCAAAGCCCGATTTGAGCTTTTGGTGCCGTCGGAGATACGCGCGGCTCTGAGTGCCCGCTGTTCCCAGCGTGACCGGTCTCGACTAGTCGCCGGTCTTATTAACCGAATGTCTAAGTCACCCCATAGCACCCATAAAAAAACCCGGAGGCGAGCTCCGGGTTTGCAGTCGTCGATTTGCAAGTCGCTAGTGCAAGAATCCAAAAAGATGCAGACCGATGATGACGACGAGAGGAACACCTGCCAGCCAAAGAATGACGTCACGAGCCATTATGCGAACTCCTAAAGTTGATTGCCCGATGGTTTCGGAGGAGTAGCCTCGTTATAGGTGCGCACCCCTTCCGAGCCCGTCGTTTCTGACGATGTCGTTTCCGGCAAGCGAGCCAATCCGAGCAGCTCATCAAGATGACGTCGCGCTTCAGTCAGGTGTCGCCGCGCTTCCTCACCTCGAAAAACGACGCCGTTTTGTGCTGCGCCGCGAAGCTCGTTTTCCAAATCCCAAAGCGTCTTGAGAACGCTCGGAATGGTATCTTTGATACTGCCGGCCATCCGGTAACCTATTGCCAGTTAGACTGATATCGAAACGCCGGCCATTGCCTCGCGGTTCCATCAGATGCTCGCAATTGGCAATAAGTGGCATCAGATCGGATTTCAGAGATTCGCGAATTTTCCTGCAGGTCTGCAGGTGAAACGCGCAATCCGCCAATTCGGGTGTCCTTCGGTCCATTTCGCCAGTTCGATCTGGCCTTGCATCATGCAACTGACCGGCGTCACGTTATCGGCCTCGAACGAAAGAACAATATCCCGGCAATGTTGCGCAGAACTAATCATGCAAACGGCGGCTGCGATCTCGATCATGGCGTCACTCTTTGTCCGGCTCGGCGATCAAGGCCCAATTGCGCAAATAACGGCCGATCCGGCGAATTAACGCAAATAGGCGTTCGATATTTCCGTTGAAGGACCTGTGACGTTTTAGCGAGGCTGCGACGTCGAATCGGGACCGTGATAAGAGTCGCAGCCCGCCATGCAGCACGCATCGGGCCGCGAGGAACCGGCACCCCGGCTCGCGAGTTTTCGCAGCCCGCGCAACCGCAATGCGCCTTCAGAGCCGGTCTCAGATGATCCCGCAATCCATTCTACCCATCGTCCTATTGGCGATGTCGAATATCTTCATGACGTTTGCCTGGTACGGGCATCTGAAATTTACCGACAAGCCGCTTTGGCTCGTCATCCTTGCAAGCTGGGGAATTGCGTTCTTCGAATATTGTCTTGCCGTCCCCGCCAATCGGTTCGGCCACGCCGTCTATTCGGCGGCGGAATTGAAAACGATGCAGGAAGTCATAACGCTGATCGTTTTCGCGATTTTCTCGATCGCGTACCTGAACGAGCCGATCACCATCAATCATGGTGTCGGATTTGCGCTGATCGCACTCGGCGCCTTTTTCGTCTTCAAGGGACCGCTGTGACACTCCGGAAGTGTTTCCCGGCTTTACGCCGAGCGCCTTACCGGATCGGGATTTTCAGTTGAAATTTGCTGTTCAGACTTTCGGGCGTTGTCGCGCCCAATCCTTCAAGATCGGTCGTCACACTTAGCGAATATTCGTTGGGGTTGGTGAACGTCAGGCCGGCACCCGCTGAGTCCGTTACCAATCCAGCCATGCCAGCTTCGCCGCCCTGCACGCCCAAATCAAATTGGCGCTTGTAGGTCACGAACGGTTCGATCGTTTTACCGCCGTCGAGTGCAAAGGAATGATTGATGCGCGGCGCGAAGGAGAACGTGCTCATCTCGGCAGCACCGGTGCTCGCCGCAAAATCGGCATTGCCTGCCTGCCATTCGGTTCGTGCGTCGAGCGATAGCATCGGCGTCGCTTGCAGCGTCACGTAGGCCGCCATCTTCGAATCCTGCTCCAAGCCTGACCCGGCCGCCGTTTTCGCATCGCCGCGCTCGGCCAATACACCGACAGTCGTCGCGCGATTGATTTTGTAATCGACCCCGACACCGGCGCGCATCGCTTCGCTTCCCGAGCCTTGGTAGCCCTGAACATCCACGCTGCTCCAGATATCCAGCGGCGACTTCGGCAGCGCCGGTGCACTCGGCAAAATGAGATCGGACGGCGATGCCGGCGTCGACGTGTCGATGGTCTTCATGGCGTCGCGGACATTGTAGTCGCGCCAAGTGGCCAGGCTCGTGCGCATCGAAACGCCGGTTTCGGTCGAGTTGACTGTCAAAGGCACGCCTTTGCTGCCCTGCGCGATCCAAGGCGTTTCGTCGGATCCTTTGGTAGTTGTGGCGCTTGCAGCGTGCTCGGCGAGGATAGCATCCAAATCAAGCTGCGGCTCCGTATCCTCGCACGGCGTGAAATCGGGTTCGGCCGTCGTGGTCGTCGTGTTCAAGCAATCGTCGGCGCGGACGGCTGTTGCAACCGAGAACAGTGCGACGAGCCCGGCGAAACAGACGCGCGCCGCAAAAAACTTCGCAGCAATGTTTATCGATCGGAGGTTCATTCAGGCCAGCTATCCTCGAACTTTGAAGATCGTGTGGCGACGCGGAATTCGATTGCGCATGGCTGCTGCGTCGAACCCTTCATAACTTTTTGTAAGGCACGACGATGAAGATTACGCGGCGTGTCGCGAGCGATTAGAGTAAGCGCACTCGGTCTTGCGCCAATGCACGGCAACGGGTCTGACCATCCGTGGCCGCAAACACTGGAAAGGACAAAATATGAGTTGGAGCGATGCGCTCAAGGGCGCCGTTGGAAGTGTCGTCGGCCAGGCAGAGCAAGCCGCGCTCCCCGGGCTTCTGAAAAGCGTTCTGGGAACCGAAGGACTGCAGACGATCCTTGCCAAACTGCAAGACGCGGGACTTGGAAACGAGGTTGCGTCCTGGGTCGATAAGAACAAGGGCAATCTTCCGATCAGCACCGATCAGATTCGCACGGCCCTCGGAGACGAACACGTGCAGCAGATCGCAAAGTCTCTCGGCATCCCGATCGATGCCGTCCTTGCAGCACTTGCCGAAAAACTTCCCGAGGCCGCAAGTGCAGCCGGCCCCGCAGTCGCGCCCCACGCGAAGGCGTCGTAACGCGGCATCCCTTCGAATACCTAAATCACTCGCCTGCACACACATGCGTTGCGGGCGGGGCGTATCGGTAAAATATTGACTGGCCGATCCGGCGCTTAGTCCGCGTCGCGGATGGCAGACTTCACTTTTGCCATGAGCTCCGGCGTCACCTCTCGGAGGCCGTGCGATTTCGCGTGCTCCATGGCGTTCTTCAGAACCTCCTCTTCGTTCTTACCTCTGACGACGTACGTGCATCCGGACGAAGGGTCGACCTTGGCGCATTCAATGATCTTATCCATGACGCTACTCCTTGGCAGAACGTTGAATGTATCACTCAACGCGGCGGCACCATAGCACCCGACACAAACCTCCGCGCGGCCCGCACTCGCCGCCTTCTTCTGATCTTGTCATCCCGGCCGCAGCGTTCGGAGAGCCGGGACTCAGAAAGTCCGGCTGGTTCCAGGACCTCGCAAAAAGCTCGCCCGGAATGACAATTCCGGGAGTTTACTTGGTCAACACGGGCGCGGCGCGGGCGACAATCGCATTTGTATCGATGCCAGGCGGAAGCATGCCGAACGCTCCGAGCCCGCCGGTTAGACGCGACGCGCAAAAACCATCGGCAATTGCCGATGGCGAATGCCGGATGAGCAAAGAAGCCTGCAGCGCGATGACGAGATCGCGGACGAATGCGCGCGCTTGGGACTCTTCGATCGACCCGGCGCGATCTCGCAGCGCGTCGAGCAACATCCGCAATCGCTTATCGGCCCCTGCGGCGTCCCGCATCTCATCGAACAGAATATCCGCGGCGGCAGGCGCGCGGCGAAGCGCCCGCAAGACATCGAGGCACATGATGTTCCCCGATCCCTCCCAAATCGAGTTAACGGGAGCCTCGCGGTAGATGCGAGCCAGATTGAATTCCTCAACGTAGCCGTTGCCGCCCAAGACCTCCATCGCCTCCCCGGCGAGCGTCGATGCGCGCTTGCAAATCCAGAACTTTGCGGCCGGCGTTACGACGCGGCAGAAGTTCGTTGCCGCATCGCCCTCATCATCGTAGGCGCGTGCCAGGCGCATAGTCAGCACCGTCGCGGCCTCAGACTCGATCGCAAGATCGGCAAGCACGTTCGTCATCAGCGGGTGTTCAATCAGCCGCTTCTGAAATGCCCTGCGGTGCCCGGCATGGTGAATGGCCTGCGCCACGGCCTGCCGCATGAGCGCAGACGATCCGATCGCGCAATCGAGCCGCGTGAAGTTGCCCATTTCGATGATCGTCGGAATGCCGCGGCCTTCCTCACCCAATAGTTCGGCGTGCGTACCGGCGAATTCCACCTCACTCGAAGCATTCGAGCGATTGCCGAGCTTGTCCTTGAGACGGCGAATGTGAATGGCGTTGCGCGCGCCCTCGGGCGTCCAGCGCGGAACGAGGAAGCACGTCGGTCCCGCGTCCGTTTGGGCGAGCACCAGAAACGCGTCACACATCGGCGCCGACATGAACCACTTGTGACCGTTAAGCCGGTAGAAGCGCCGGGTGCCGTCGCTCGCGTAAAATTCGGCACGGGAAACGTTGGCGCGCAAATCCGAGCCGCCCTGGTTCTCGGTCATGGCCATGCCTATCAGCGCCGAAGTTTTCTGCGTTGCCGGTACGAAGCGCCGGTCGTAATGGCGAGAAAAAATGCGCGGCAGCCACTCGTCGGCAATCTCGGGGGCATGCTTCAGCGTCGAAACCGAACCGTACGTCATCGAGATCGGGCAATAAACGCCGCTTTCCGTTTGCGCGAGCATGTACGATCCGACGGCTCGGGCGACGTGCGCGCCGCGCTTCGAAGCCGCCCACGGGCTGCAGTGGAGACCTGCTCCCATGGCCACGGTCAAAAGATCGTGCCAGGCGGGATGAAATTCGACTTCATCGATACGGTGGCCGTAGCGATCGAATGCCCGCAACGTCGGTGCATTGCGGTTAGCGTCGAAGCCCCATGATATTGCTTCGGAAGTTCCCAAGCGTTCGCCAAGGCGCGTGAGTGCGCCTTCCGCCCACTCCGCGTGTTCACGCCTGAGCGCTTCGCGAAGAACCGTGTCGCTCAATAGAAGATTATAGTTTACCAGCGGCGGCGGTTGGTTGGTGACCTCGATCATCAGGGCCTCCGCGTTTGTTTGCTCAGAGACGATAGCGCGGCAAAGGCCAGTACCGATAGCCAAACGTGTCCAATTGACAGTCGCCGGCTGCCACTTATGGTGCACGCTCCTTCCCGAACTTTGCACAGGATCGCCGCCGATGGCCTCGACACGCACGCCCGCTAAGCATTTCTCGCCCCTCGCAATCGGCGCGCCCGAGCCCTATCGCAGCCTTCCCGTCAACCTCGAGCGCATGATCCATTTCGTGCCGTCGCACAACGATAAGATCCGCGCCAAGATCAAAAGCATCGCCGCCCAGGTCGACGTCGTGCTCGGCAATCTCGAGGACGCGGTGCCACTCGATCAGAAGGAAAACGCGCGCAAGGGTTTCATCGAGATGGTGCGCGGCAACGATTTCGGCGCGACGGGCGTGTGGACACGCATCAACTGTCTCAATTCGCCGTGGGTGCTCGATGACGTGACCGAGATCGTCGCGAGCGTCGGCAACAAGCTCGACGTCATCATGCTCCCGAAGGTCGAGGGACCATGGGATATCCACTATCTCGATCAGCTTCTGGCGCAGCTCGAGGCCAGGCACGCCGTCAAGAAGCCGATCCTGATCCATGCCATTCTCGAAACGGCCGAAGGCGTCAATAACGTTGAAGCGATCGCCGCCGCCTCGCCGCGCATGCACGGCATGAGCCTCGGGCCCGCCGATCTTGCGGCGTCGCGCGGCATGAAGACGACGCGCGTCGGCGGCGGCCATCCCGATTACGGCGTGCTGGCGGATGCAGGCAAGGACGCGGCCGCAGCGCGCACCTTCTATCAGCAGGACCTCTGGCACTACACGATCGGCAAGATGGTGGACGCCTGCCTCGCCTACGGCTTGAAACCGTTTTACGGTCCGTTCGGCGACTTTTCTGACCTCGCCGCGTGCGAAGCTCAGTTCCGTAACGCCTTCCTCCAGGGTTGCCTCGGCGCCTGGTCGCTGCACCCGACGCAGATCGAGATTGCCAAGCGTGTCTTCTCGCCCGACCCGGCCGAGGTGAAATTCGCCAAGAGAATCCTTGAAGCGATGCCCGACGGCACAGGCGCCGTCATGCTCGACGGCAAGATGCAGGACGACGCGACCTGGAAGCAGGCGAAAGTCATGGTCGACTTGGCAAAAATCGTTGCCGCACGGGACCCGGAACGCGCCGCTCTTTACGGTTCGCTCTAGTTGACACGATGGGCCTTGCCACTTTCCGGCGGGCACCACACATTCACGACATGGGCGAGATCAGACATGCGAAATTTTCGATCGGACAGGTGGTCCGTCATCGCCTCTATCCGTTTCGCGGCCTGATCTTCGATATCGACCCCGAGTTCGCGAACACCGAGGAATGGTGGCTGTCGATCCCCGAGGATGTGCGGCCGAGGAAAGATCAGCCCTACTATCATCTCTACGCTGAGAACTCTGAGACAACATACATCGCCTACGTTTCCGAGCAGAACCTGCTACACGACGAAACATCGGAGCCGCTTCGGCATCCCGATATCGCGGACCGGTTCGTCAATGACGGCAACGGCATTTATCGGCCGCGGCGCGGATCGTCGAATTAGAAAGTATTCCAAAGCTCATCGATCGTGCCACAAAACAAAACCGCCCCGGCACGAGCCGGGGCGGTTATTCATTGCAACAGAAAACCAAAAGCATCGTTACTTTTTGGGAGCAGCCTTGGCGCCTGTCGAACCCGTCGTCGTCGGAGGCGCGCCCGGCGCATCAAGCGGAAGGTTTTTCAATTCCTTTTCCTTCCATTGCTCCGCCATTTTCTGCTGACGTTCGCGAATTTGCTTCATCAGCGAGCTGCGAGCTTCGGCATACTTCTTGTTGTCGACTGGCGGACCCGCTGTGGCTTCGTTGTAACCGTCGAGCGGAACCGGAAAACCGACAGGCTGTGCCGCGGCGTTCATCGCCAGCACCATGAGACCGCCGCCCTTCGCCATCTCGGCGAGAATTTCGGGCGTCGCTTCGGTTTCAGCCGTGCACCCTGCCGGATGACAGAGCGAATACTTGAGCTCGATCGGCTTCAACGTCTTTTCGTCGATCTTCTCGTTCTTGGCGGCGGCGGCCCACTGCTCTTTGGTATAAACCGCGGCTCTGATGCCCGGCGGAATCGCCATGCCAAGCGGAACCATGATCATCAGGGATTTCTTCGGCTGACCCTTGATTTCGCGGATCGCGGCCGAGACAAGCACCATGCCCGTGTTGCCGTCGAGGCGCTCGTGATGTGTAAGGCAGAGTTCCTTCTCTTCCTTCACTTCCTTGCCGTCTTTATCCTTCTTGACGAGCGGCGCTTTCTCGCAAAGCTTCACCCACGCACTCTTGCCGGCGCCCGTTGCCGCGTTTGCGGTGGCGGCCGGCGCACCAGCAGCGGGCTTCGCAGCTTTAGCTGGAGCAGGCGTCGACTCGACCTTTTTCGGCGTAATCTTGATTTCTTTTTCCGGAGCGTCTTGAGCTGAAGCCGCCGAGACGGACATGGCGACGGCAAGCGCCAAGGCCGATGCGAGCGCCCTGCCGCTCGCGCGCAATGCTGCATATCCCATCAACTAAAATTCCTCGCTGTTTTGCAAACCGGCCGAGCCGGCCCTACCCCTTATTTCGCCGCGCAATCTCCCAAAGCGAGGTCTGCGCGGACCCGGCGTTTGCTCCGCCGTTCCGGGCCCGAGTAAGGCTCGGAATACGGCAATCCCGTGACCGGAAGAAGCTCCTATTGGGGGCCCCTTTTTCCGTTGGCCGCCGTGTCTGTGAGGTCACTATAGCAAGCTGGACAATAGTGGAAGGGCCGTCGATACAAAGCTCCAACACAACCGGCAGTGTGTGCCACACTGCAGGTATTATTCTGCGTTATCAAGCAGGTCGAAGGATTTTCAGGTGCCGAAAATGCCGTTCGTGAAGTTTGCAGCGATCGCGGTCCTCGGACTGATGTTCATTGGCTGCGGAACCGCCGGCGCCGCGCCCAGCCATTCCATCGCGCTTCATGGCACCCCGCTCTACGCGGATAATTTCGAAGCCTTTCCCTATGTCAATCCATCGGCTCCGAAAGGCGGCAGGTTGACGCTCGGTGTCCTTGGCTCTTTCGAGAACCTGAACCCTTTTATTGTCCAGGGCGTACCGGCGTCGGGCATCCGGGAATTTGTCGTCGAGAGCCTGATGGCCCGCAGCCTCGATGAACCGTTCACACTCTACGGACTGCTCGCCGAAACAATCGATGTGGCGGATGACGGCAAGTCCGTCACGTTCGCGCTCAATCCGAACGTAAAATTCTCGGACCGCCTGCCGGTGACACCCGAAGACGTCATAACGTCATTCGAACTTCTGAAAACGAAAGGCCGCCCGAACCATCGCACCTATTTCGCGAAGGTCTCAAAAGCTGAAAAAATCGGCGAGCGCAGCGTACGGTTCACGTTCGAAGATGCGAGCGATCGCGAACTTCCGTTCATCCTCGGCTTGATGCCCGTCTTTGCCGCGCACGCGACGACGCCGCAAAAATTCGAAACGTCGTCGATGACGCCTCTCGTTGGGTCGGGGCCTTATACGGTTTCACACGTCGATCCCGGCCGCTCGATTTCATTCACACGCGACAAGGACTATTGGGGGCGCGATCTTCCCGTCAATCGCGGCCGTTTCAACTTCGACGAAGTCCGCTTCGACTATTTCCGCGACGCATCCGTCATGCTCGAAGCCTTCAAGTCCGGCGCCATTGATCTGAGACTGGAAGACGATCCCGGTCGCTGGGCCGACGCCTACGATATCGACGCCGTCCACGACGGCCGCATCGTGAAGGCGGAATTCGACATCGGATTGCCCGCGGGCATGACGGCGCTCGTCTTCAACACCCGCCGCGCCGTCTTCTCGGACCCGCGCGTGCGCCGGGCGCTGATGACGCTCTTCGATTTCGAATGGGTCAACCGCACGCTCTACAATGGTCTGTTCAAACGCACTACGAGCTACTTCGAGCGCTCGTATCTCGCCTCGACCGGACGCCCGGCCGATACCCGTGAGCGCGCGCTTCTTGCCCCTTTCCCGAATGCCGTCCGTCCGGAATTTCTCGAGGGCACATATCAATTCCCGATCAGCGACGGCAGCGGTCAGAACCGCGTCAATCAGAAGGCGGCCTATGCGCTGCTCACCGAGGCCGGCATGGTTCTGAAGGGCGGACGCTTGATCAACGCCAAGACCGGGAAGCCGCTCGCCTTTGAAATTCTCGCCAATAGCAACGCCCAGGAGGCGCTTCTGTTGAGCTATGCACGAAGCCTCGAGCCACTCGGCATCGCGGTGCGTGTCCGCGTCGTCGACAGCGCGCAATATCAGGAGCGTCTTGCGAGCTTTGACTACGACATGATCCAGAACACGTGGCCGTCGTCGCTGTCGCCGGGCAACGAGCAGCTTTTCCGCTGGTCGGCCAAGACGGCGGATGCAAAAGGCTCGTACAATTTCGCCGGCGTCAAGAACCCTGCCGCCGACGCGATGATCGATGCGATGCTCGCCGCCAAAACGGAAACGGATTTCATCTCAGCCGTTCGCGCGCTCGATCGCGTGCTGCTTTCCGGCGATTACGTCGTTCCGCTATTCTACACGCCGCGCCAGTGGGTCGCCTATTGGGCGCGCCTCAAGCATCCCGATAAGACGCCGCTTTTCGGTTATTCTGTCGACACTTGGTGGATCGACGGCAAATGACGTTGCGCGACGGACAGACCTTCAACATGGCCGATTATTGCATTGGCCAAGCAGCACGCGCGATGCCGTCGAAAGCGGCGTTGCTCGTCTACGAGGTCTATCATCCGGACAAGCCTGCCGAAGTTTGGACCTTCGGCGAACTCGAGGACGCCGTGCAGCGTCTCGCCGCGGCGCTGACGGCAAGTGGCTTGAAGCGCGGGGACCGGATTGCAATCCGCCTCGGCAACTCGAGCCATTCCGCATTGATCTTCTTCGCCGCGATCGCCGCCGGTTTCGTCGCGCTGCCGCTATCGGATCAGCTCACGACGACTGAGTTAGGAACGTTGCTCGAGGATAGCGGCGCGGCGGCCATCGCCACGGCGCGAGCTTTGCCCGGAGAGATCGTTCCCGAAAATATGATCGTGTTCGCTGCTGCCGACGTTGCGGCGATGCTGAAGTACCCGACGCGCCTGGACTATGCGCGGTCGATGTCAGACGATCCGGCGTTCCTCGTCTACACGTCGGGTACAACAGCGCGATCGAAAGGCGTCTTGCATGCTCATCGCTCGGCATTCGGCAGGCGCCCGATGTATCAGGGCTGGTACGGACTCGGACCCGACGACCGCATGCTGCACGCCGGCGCTTTCAACTGGACGTTCACGCTCGGCGTCGGACTAACCGACCCCTGGGCAAACGGCGCAACAGCCATCGTCTGTACCGGAGACAAACGGCCGGAACTCTGGCCCGGCCTCATCGCGGCGACGGGCGCGACGCTTTTTGCGGCGGTTCCCGGCGTCTATCGTCAAATTCTGAAATACGCGCGCCCCGAACCGCAAGCGTTGGGCCGGCTTCGGCATGGATTGATGGCCGGTGAAACACCGCCGCCGGGACTGATCGAAGATTGGACAGCCGCAACCGGGCGGCCGCTCTATGAAGCGCTCGGCATGAGCGAAATTTCGACCTACATCTCGACCGGGCCTTCGGTACCGCATCGCCCGGGAAGTGTCGGCAAAGCGCAGCCCGGCCGCCGCGTTGCAATCCTTCCGGTCACCGGCGGCGACGAGCCGCTGTCGCCGCGATCCGAAGGTCTGATCGCCGTGCATCGCTCCGACCCGGGACTGATGCTCGGCTACTGGCGGCGGCCAGAAGAGGAAGCGCAAGTTTTCCGTGGCAAATGGTTCGTCGGCGGCGACCTTGGCTCCATCGATGATGACGGCTACGTCACGCATCTCGGCCGATCGAATGAACTGATGAATGCCGGTGGTTATCGCGTCTCGCCGCAGGAGGTTGAGGCCGCACTCGCACGTTGCCCCGGGGTATCCGAAGTTGCGTGCACGGAAATTCGCGTGCGCAGCGACGTCTCGGTCATCGCTGCGTTCGTCGTGCGTGCCGAGGGTACGGAGCCCGACGCGGCGGCGATCAAAACTTTCGCGGCGGAGCACCTCGCAGCCTACAAAGTGCCGCGCGAGGTTTTCTTCATCGATCGGATACCGCGCACGGCAAACGGCAAAGTGCAGCGCAAGGCGCTTGCGGCCAAAATCTCGGAAAAAAGTATTTAAAGTCTTCGGCCGTTGATGGAGCCATTGCCCCTCCACTCCATGGCCAGGCTTGACCCGGCCTTGGAATGCCCAAACGGGGAAATCCGGCTTTTTGAGTCTGGATGGCCGCCTCGGAGGGCGGCCATGACGTTGTTTGCTACGCCGCCTGCTTCGCCTTCCCGGCAAGATCGGCAAACTGCTGGATCAGCGCCCGCACACCTTTCAGCCGCGCCTCCGGCAAATCCCAATCGGCACGATAGACGAGCCGCTGATCGGGCTGGATCTTCAGACCGCCGCGCGAATTCTGAACCAACGCGACCAACCCCTCGGGGTTTGCGAACCGTGACTTATAGAGAGTGACCACACCGCCCTTCGGGCCTGCGTCGACCTTCGCGATGCCGGCGGCGCGGCAGAGACCCTTGATCTCCATCACATCCAGCAAGTGTTCGACCTCGGGCGGCAACGGCCCGAAGCGATCGACAAGCTCGGCGGCGAAGGCATCGATCTCTTCCCGCTTTTCAAGACCCGACAAGCGCCGATAGAGGCCGAGCCGAAGCTGAAGGTCGGAGATGTAGGTTTCCGGAATCATGATCGCGGTGCCAAGCTGAATTTCCGGACTCCACTTGTCGGCGGCCTCCAAGTCGCCACCCTTCATCGCCGCGACCGCCTCCTCCAGCATCGACTGGTAGAGTTCGAAGCCGACTTCGCGGATGTGGCCGGATTGCTCGTCGCCCAGCAGATTGCCGGCGCCGCGAATGTCGAGATCGTGCGAGGCCAGCGAGAACCCGGCGCCAAGCGTGTCGAGCGACTGCAAAACCTTCAGGCGCTTGTCGGCGCCTTCGGTCAGCTTCTGACCGGGCGGCGTCGTGATGTAGGCATAGGCGCGCGTCTTCGAGCGGCCGACGCGGCCGCGCAGCTGATAAAGTTGAGCCAGGCCGAACATATCGGAGCGGTGTACGATCAGCGTGTTGGCATTGGGCACGTCAAGGCCCGACTCGACGATTGCCGTCGAGAGCAGGATGTCGTACTTCCCCTCGTAAAATGCCGTCATGACATCTTCGAGCTCTGTCGGCGTCATTTGACCGGTCGCACGCGAGAAGGCGAGATCTGGCACGGTCTCGCGCAGAAACTCGGCAATGTCGTCGAGATCGGAAATACGCGGGGCGACGTAATAGGTCTGGCCGCCGCGGAAACGTTCGCGCCGCAGTGCTTCCTTCAAAATCACCGGATCGAATGGCGAGATGTAGGTCCGGACCGCCAAGCGGTCCACCGGCGGCGTCGTAATCAGCGACAGTTCGCGAACGCCCGTCAAAGCCAGCTGCAACGTGCGCGGAATAGGCGTCGCCGAAAGCGTCAGCACGTGCACGTCGTCGCGCATCTTCTTCAGGCGCTCTTTGTGCGTGACGCCGAAGTGTTGCTCTTCATCGATGACAAGCAGGCCGAGGCGCGCGAACTCGATCGATTTGCCGAGCAACGCATGCGTGCCGACGACGATATCGATTGCTCCCGACTTGAGACCCGCCTTGACTTCGGCGAGCCCTTTGGCCCCGACCATCCGTGAAGCCTGTGCGATTTTCAGCGGCAAACCCTGGAAGCGCTCGCTGAATGTCTTAAAATGCTGCCGCGCCAGCAGCGTCGTCGGCACGACAACCGCGACTTGCAGACCATTCATCGCTGCGACGAACGCGGCCCTCAGCGCCACTTCCGTTTTGCCGAAGCCGACGTCGCCGCAAACCAGCCGGTCCATCGGCTTGCCGGAGGCGAGATCGGCCAGCACCGCGTCGATGCTGGCAGCCTGATCCTCCGTCTCTTCGTACGGGAAGCGCGCGACGAACTCGTCGTAAGTTCCGGCCGGCGGCACCAGCACCGGCGCTTCGCGCAGCGCTCTCAAAGCAGCAATCTTGATCAGCTCGTTGGCAATGTCGCGCAGCCGCTTCTTCAGCCGCGCCTTGCGCGACTGCCAGGCAAGGCCACCAAGCCGGTCGAGTTGAGCATCCCCGCCTTCGCCGCCGTAGCGCGACAGAAGCTCGATGTTCTCGACGGGGAGAAACAGCTTATCACCGGCAGCGTAGTGAATTTCGAGACAGTCGTGCGGCGCGCCGAGCGCCGTGATGGTCTGCAGTCCCGCAAACCGGCCGATACCGTGATCGCTATGAACGACAAGGTCACCGACCGAAAGACTCGTCGCTTCCGTCAGAACGTCGGCAGCGCGGCGCGGCTTGCGCCGCTGACGCACAAGTCTGTCACCGAGGATGTCCTGTTCCGCGATGACGGCGAAATCCGGGGTCTCAAATCCTTCTTCGACACCGAAGCAGGCGAATGCAGTGGCATCCTTCGGCAGCGCCAAAACGTCGATGAAATTTTCGACCTTTCGCGCATCCTTGAGACCATGATCGGCAAGAAGGCTGATCAGACGTTCGCGCGCCCCGAGCGTCCACGACGCGATGATGACGCGCCGCGGCTCGCCCTGCACGCGGCGGATATGGCCGACGACGGCGTCGAAGACATTGGCATCGGGATCGGCGCGCTCGGCCGCGAAGGTCCGGCCTCGCCGGCCTTTCATCGCGTAGCCGCCGGCGCCCGGATCGTCGAAGGGTGTCAGCCGCGAGACGGTCCGTGCGCCAAGCGCATCGGCCCACGTCTTGCCGTCGAGAAACATCTGATCCGGCGGCACCGGCTTATAGGGCGGCGCGCCGAAACGCTGACCTTCGAGGGAATCGACGCGCGCCTCGTAATGGTCGCGGATTTGTCCGAAACGCTGCTCGATCGCTTCATCCGCCATGTGATCGAAGCTGACGCCGGCGCCCTGCACGTAGTCGAACAGAGTTTCCAGCGTCGGATGGAAAAATGGCAGCCAGTGCTCCTGGCCCTGATAGCGGCGGCCGCTGCTGACGGCTTCATACAGCGGATCGTCCCCCGTATTGCCGCCAAAGAGCGCAACGTAGCGCGTCCTGAAAAGCGCCGTCGCGGCGTCGCCAAAGGCAATCTCGCTGACCGGCATCAGCGCAAACTTCGCCACGGCTTTCAGCGAGCGCTGTGTTTCGGCGTCGAACGACTTGATGCTTTCGAGCGTATCGCCGAAAAAATCGAGTCGGAGCGGATTAGTGCGCCCCGGCGGAAAGAGATCGAGGATGCCGCCGCGTTGTGCGAATTCTCCCGGCTCCATTACCGTGCTCGAGCGGTCATATCCATAGGCGCCGAGGCGCTTCACTAGATCGGCCGGATCGAGGCGCTGGCCGGGCACGATCGACTTGACGGCGCCGCGAACGAAGCTGCGGGGCGGCACGCGTTGCAGGATGGCATTGACTGTCGTGATGATGAGCGTCGGCCTTTTGCGTCCGCCGATGGCGAGCCGGCCGAGTGTCGTAATGCGCCGCGACACGATTTCGGCATTGGGGCTGGTTCGATCGTAGGGAACGGTATCCCACGACGGAAACGGCATGACCGAAATTTCGGGTGCGAAAAACGCGACCGCCGCTTGGAGTTCCTCGAGCCTTCGGTCATCGCGCGCGACGTGGAGGTGCAGACCCGGCTGATCGTCGGTGCGCGCCGTCTTCGTGATATCCGCGATGACGCGGCCGTCGAACCCTTCCGGAACGCCCGAAAAAATGACGCGCTTATTTTGTGGCTGATCCGGCATCAGAGCTTTTTAGCCGCCTTCTCCAAAAGACCGTGAAAAACCCGCATATCGATCACCACATCCTCGAACTCGGAGCCGTCAAATCCAGCGCCGGACAATATCCACTGCTGCAACACCGGATCGGGGATGGTCAAAAGGCGCTCAAATCGGGCCAGATCGTCGAACGAAAATGTGGCGAGCCGGGCGTCGGCGTAACGGCCGACGAGCACGTCCATCTCCTTCGTTCCCCGATGATGGGCACGATAGGCGGCGCGGCGCCGCCGCATATCGAGATCGTCCGTCATCTTGAGATCAGGTTGCATGTCAACGGGATAAAGAGGCCTTCGCGGCTTGACGGAGGATTGGCGAGCCGTCACGGTGCGCCGTCCGCGCGAAGGGCTCCTATAGCGCTCGCGGCCTGCAACGCCTAGCGTTCGACGGCGATGCTTATTGCCGCGACTCTGGTCGCAGCACGTGGATCCTCCCTATGGCGAGCCGAATTCGACGATGCGACCCGCTTCTCTCAATCCGCTCTTCGCGTCTGCACAAGCCCTAACGGGCATCGGCCCGCGCTTGGTCCTGCTGCTCAAGAAATGTCTGGCTTTGCCGCCGGGCGTAACGGAGCCGCGCGTCGCCGATCTCCTCTGGCACATGCCGACGGGTGTGATCGACCGCCGGACCGAACCGCAGCTCGCTGCCGCCGTTCCGGGCACGATCGTCACGCTCTGTCTCAGGGTTTTGAAACACAAGCCGCCGCCGCGCGGCAACAACAAAGCGCCCTACAAGGTGACCTGCGAAGACGATACCGGGCGCATCGACCTCGTTTTCTTCCACGCCGAGCGCAAATTCATAGAAAAGCAGCTGCCCGTCGGAGAATTGCGCTTCGTCTCGGGCCGCATCGAGCGTTACGGCGAAGCGTTGCAAATGGCGCATCCCGACTACATTGTTTCGCCGGAAGCCCGCGACGAACTACCGATGCTGGAGCCTGTTTATCCGCTGACGGCGGGCCTTTCGGGCAAGGTCTTGATCAAAGCGGAGCGCCAAGCCATCGAGCGTGTCCCGGATCTTCCCGAATGGCAGGAAAGCAACTGGCTGGCGGCACGCGGCTGGCCCGGTTTCAAAGCTGCCCTGAAGCGCATCCATCAACCGGCCGAAGCCCAGGACGTTTCGAACGGCGCCGCGCCGTGGCAACGGCTCGCCTACGATGAACTGCTCGCGGGCCAGTTGGCGTTTGCGCTCGTGCGCCAAAATCACAAGGTGGAGCGCGGGCGGCGGCTTTCCGGAGACGGCCGGATCCGCGCAAAAATCATCGCGGCGTTGCCTTTCTCCCTGACCGGCTCGCAAACGGCGGCGCTCGAAGAGATCGTTGCCGATCTCGCTGCTTCACACCGGATGTTGCGCCTGCTGCAAGGCGACGTCGGATCGGGCAAAACCGTCGTCGCGCTGCTGGCGATGGCCGTTGCCGTCGAAGCTGGCGCGCAGGCCGCATTGATGGCGCCGACGGAAGTTCTCGCCCGTCAGCATCTCGAAACGATCGCTCCGTTCGCCGAGGCGGCTGGTCTGCGGATTGCGCTTTTGACCGGCCGTGAGAAGGGCAAGGCGCGCGACAGCATACTGACCCGCCTTCAGGACGGCGAGGTCGACATCTTGATCGGCACGCACGCACTTTTTCAGGCCGACGTTCGGTTCAAGGACATCGCGATCGCCGTCATCGACGAGCAGCATCGCTTCGGCGTGCATCAGCGGCTGGCGCTTCAGGCGAAGGGCGCCAACGGCGATACCAACGTGTTGGTGATGACGGCGACGCCCATTCCGCGCACGCTTTTAATGACGCATTACGGCGACCTCGACGTTTCCAAACTCAAGGAAAAGCCGGCCGGGCGCAAACCGATCGTGACCAAGATGGTGCCGCTCGAGCTGCTCGAGCGGTTGATCGACCGTATCCGCGTGCAATTGAGCGAGGGTGCGCAGGTCTATTGGGTCTGCCCACTGATCGAAACCTCGGAACTGACTGATCTCGCGGCGGCCGAGGAACGCCACGCGTACCTGCGCCAGACCTTCGGTGATGACGTCGGTTTGCTCCATGGCGGGCTCGCAGCCAAGGAAAAAGATGAGACGATGGCCGCCTTCGCAGCCAGGGGACTCAAGATCCTCGTTGCGACGACCGTCATCGAAGTCGGCGTCAATGTGCCGAATGCCAACATCATGGTCATCGAGCACGCCGAACGTTTCGGCCTGGCGCAACTGCATCAGCTTCGTGGCCGGGTTGGCCGCGGAACGCGCGAGTCCTTCTGCATGCTGCTTTACAAGTCCCCGCTCGGCGAAACGGCTGGCAAACGCCTTGAGATGATGGAACGGACCGAAGACGGCTTCCTGATTGCCGAAAAGGATCTCGAGCTCAGAGGCGGCGGCGAAATCCTCGGAGCGCGACAGAGCGGAGCACCGGGCTTTCGCGTCGCCGAGGTTCCAGGCTTTGAAATGCTGCTGACGGCGGCACGCGATGATGCGGCCCTCGTGCTCGCGAACGATCCGGGCCTCGTGTCGCCTAGGGGCGAAGCCCTCAGAACGCTTCTCTATCTATTCGAATGCGATGAAGCGGTGCGCCTTTTCCGGGCCGCCTAACTCCGCTTGCCGCGGCTAACGCCGAACAACGATGCCGGTGTCGCGCCGCCACCGAGCCGCTTCAACTTTTCGATATCGGGCATCACGATGCCGCCGGACAGGATGATCTTGGCAGCCTCCTCGACCGACATCGACAGGAACACGACGCTCGACCGCGGCACGAAGCAGATGAATCCCGCGGGCGGCACGATCCCGGTCGGCATGAACACGGTCAGCAAGTCGCTTTCGCCGCCTGGCCTCGCGTCTTGGATCTCACCCGTCGTCTCGCCCGTAACGAACACGAGGCTCCAGATTCCTTTGGATGGGAACTCGATCATCCCGACCTTCTGGAAACTCTGGTTCGGACCGGCGGTCGAGATCACGCTTTCGAATATCTGTTTGATCGCGCCATAGACGTTGCGCACAACGGGCGTGCGCGACATCATCAGCTCTCCCGACGACACGAGCGTACGGCCCAAGAGGTTTGCCGCCAGCGCCCCGATCAATGTCAGCCCGACGACCGCGACGACGAGCCCGAGCCCCGGCACCGGAAACGGCAGGTACGTGTCGGGATTGAATGACGTCGGCAGAAGCGGCTTGATCCAGGCGTCGATCCAATGGATCACGCCCCACATGATCCACAGCGTGATCGTCACCGGCCCGACGATGACAAGACCGGTGAAAAAGGCGTTGCGAATACGCCAGCCTAGGTGCCAGCCGGGCTTTCCACCGTCGCTGGCAAGCCGTTTAAGACCTTCCGTCAGCTGCGCCTCCGTGGCCTCCGCGCCAAGCGGACGACGAGGATCGGGGTCGGGACTGGACGGGGGCGCGTTCATTCTCTCCTACTCGGGCCAAAAACCCGACGGAGATCGGGCACCCTCAGTTTGTCACGACGAGACAATCTAGGCCACTGGTCCTGAGCTTGTTGCAAAGTCCGCGCGGTTCATCCTGCGAAGCATAGCCGCCGACGCGCACCCGGTAGAACGTCCCCATGCTACCGATGACGGCTTCATCGACGGTCGGCGCGTGATCGCCGAGATCGGCGCCATGATTGGCGACGAGTTTTTGAGCCAGGGCCTCTGCTTCCGCCCGGGATCGCAACGCCGCTATGTGAACCTTGTATTTGCCGCTCGTCTTCGCAACGCGGACGGGGGGTGCAATCGGGGCAATCGCAGCAGTTTGGGTATGCCGTTTGACAGCTTTCTGAGCCGTATCCGGCCGCGCCTTGCCCTCGTTCACGACCGTCGAATTGCTCCAACTCGATGTCTCAGGCACGACGTGCGCCGTCGATGCCGTCGTGACGGCAGCCGGTTGCGGAGTGGCAGCCGGTGCAGACGAACCGCCGCCAAAAATGTTCGAGAAGAAGCCTGAAACAGATGACGACATCGAACTCGATGCCGGAGCCGGCTCTGCGGGAGCCGCCGACAGCGCCGACGGGCCGGGCGAAGCCTCGGCTGGCGGAGCCATCGCGAATGTATTCGAACTTGCAGGCTGTGCTGGCGGCGTTGATTGTTCCGAAGACCGAACAACCGTGGCTGCCGCCGCGGCTTGCAATCCACCCGCCTCGACCGAACCATATGCGGCGCGAGCCCGGGCCGCGTCCTTGGCCGCATCGCTTTCAGCGTCCTGGCGCGTAATCGGGGCGGATGCGGCAGTTCCGGAAGCGCTCGAACCGTCGGCGTTGGCAGGCTGGCCATGGGAAGCTGCGGCCTGCGCCACGGCTGCAGCAGAAAGCCCAGCCGAACTCGAACTGGGGCCAGGCGCGGAATTGGGGTTGTCGACAACCACTCTTTCGGAAGCGTCTCCAGTCTGTTCAAGACCGGCCATCTTGTAGGCTTCGGCTCGCTCGGCCGTGGCCGCCTGCCGATCATTGCCGGTCAAGCCGTTTTTCAACCAGAGGGCGCTCGTCAAATCCGAAATGGCAAGCCCGGGCTTGTCTTGCTTTTTGTAAGCGGCACCGCGCGTGTAGAGGGCTTTGGCCATCTCGGTGCTGGAAAGGCCGCCGGCTTTCACCGCAGCCGAGAGCTGATCAATGGCCGGTTGATATTTGCCGTTGGCGAAGGCCTTGAGGCCGGCATCATAGGCTTGCCGTGCCGCGGCGGCGGCCTGCTTCTTCTGATCGGCCTCCTGCGATTCTTCCGATGCTTGGGCGGACTGCGGCGCTTGCTGTGGGGCGGCTTTCGCTTTGCGAGCTTCGCCGGTGGAGGGCCAGCAAGTCAAAACACATGTAAATGCTAATGCTATTGCTGCGGCCAGCGCCGGGTCGCGCGCTAGCCTGTGAAATTGCGTCATGTGCGTATTTCCCCCATGGCCCGTTTTAGCGCGCCGTGCCCTCCTGGACCCTATTGCAATCAGCTGAACGAGGCAATTTCAGGGCCCTGTTCCCGGCCCGTTTCCCCCATTATTCGACAGTCACGGATTTCGCCAGATTACGCGGCTGGTCGACGTCCGTCCCCATCAGCACTGCCGTGTGGTAGGCAATGAGCTGCGTCGGCACGGCATAAAGCAACGGCGCCACGAACGGCGAGACCTTCGGCATCTGAATGTGAGCTGCGACCTTGCACCCGACTTTGTCGGGTGTGGCATCCGAAATCAGGATGATCTGGCCGCCGCGCGCCGCGACTTCCTGCAGATTTGAAACCGTTTTCTCGAAAAGATCGTCCTCTGGCGCGACGACAATGACCGGCACGTGCTCGTCTATCAGCGCGATCGGACCGTGCTTGAGCTCACCGGCAGCATAACCTTCGGCATGGATGTAAGAGATTTCCTTGAGCTTCAACGCGCCCTCGAGAGCGATGGGGAAACTCGATCCGCGCCCGAGATAGAGAACGTCGGCTGCCTTGGCCAACTCCTGAGCGACGGCGATGAATGGTTCGTCGCGACGCAGGATCGAGGCAACGTGGCGCGGTATTTCGGTCAGCGCTTTGACGAACGACGACTCCTGCTCGGCGGTCATTTGACCGCGAGCCCGGGCGATGGCGATCGCCAAGCAAGCGAGAACCGAAAGCTGGCAGGTAAATGCCTTGGTCGACGCGACGCCGATTTCGGGTCCGGCGAGCGTCGGAAGAGCCGCGTGCGACTCGCGCGCGATCGTCGAAGTCCGGACGTTGACGATCGACGCGATGCGTTGGCCGTTGGCCTTGCAATAGCGAAGCGTCGCCAGCGTGTCGGCGGTCTCGCCCGACTGCGAAACGAAAACAGCCAGGCCGCCTTCAGGGAGCGGCGTCTCGCGATAGCGCATCTCGGAGGCGACATCGATGTCGACCGCTACGCGTGCAAACCGCTCGATCCAGTACTTCGCAACGAGGCCGGCGTAGTAGGCCGTGCCGCAGGCCGAGATCGTGACGCGGCTGATTTTCGCCAGATCGATACCAAGGTCGGGGAAATTGACGCGTGCCGACACCATGTCGAGATAATTGGCGAGCGTGTGCGAGATGACCTCAGGCTGCTCGTGAATTTCCTTGGCCATGAAGTGGCGGTAGTTGCCCTTGTCCACCAGCAGGGAACTGGCGACGGCTTTGATGATCGGACGATCGACACGGGCGCCGTCGCAATCGAAAATCTCGGCACCGGAGCGTCGCAGTACGGCCCAGTCGCCTTCCTCGAGATAGGTGATGGCGTCAGTGAACGGCGCCAGCGCGATGGCGTCGGAACCGAGATACATTTCACCCGTGCCATGACCGATTGCGAGTGGCGAGCCCTTGCGGGCCGCGATCATCAGATCGTCATGGCCGGCGAAGATGATGCCGAGAGCGAAGGCGCCTTGCAGCTGCTTCAGTGCCTCGCGCACGGCGGCGATCGGTGCCGCGCCGCGATCCATTTCGTCGGAAATCAGATGAACGACGGCTTCCGTATCGGTGTCGGTCTGGAAGCGATGTCCCTTGGCCTCGAGCTTGGCGCGCAAGTCCCGAAAGTTCTCGATGATGCCGTTGTGGACGACGGAGACCTGCGCCGTCATATGCGGATGTGCGTTGCGCTCGGTCGGACGGCCGTGGGTTGCCCAGCGCGTGTGTCCGATGCCGGTCCGTCCGGCAAGCGGCTCGACGAGCAGGCGCTTTTCGAGATTGCGCAATTTGCCTTCGGCACGGCGGCGTTCGAGCGTGCCGGCTTCGACGGTCGCGATCCCGGCTGAATCATAGCCGCGGTATTCAAGTCTGCGGAGTGCATCGACCAGATTGGTCGAAACGGCTGATTTTCCGAGTATTCCGACAATTCCACACATCAGACGATTTTCCCCGAACCGGATCACCCCATCGAACGATGGCGGTGGTTAAGGACCTTCACAAGTCACAGAGTGTTTCAGCCTAAGGCGGCCATTTTACGCGTGAATACCGCAATGCAAGGTTCGTGCTGCATTAACGATTAGGACTTCTCTGCTTTCCGCCGCGTCATAAGAGTGCGGAATTTCTCGGCCCAGCCCGGGCGCTCCTCCTGAGAAACGCGTTCCAGCGCCAGTGCTCCCGGGCTGACGTCCTTCGTGATGACGCTACCGGAGCCAATATACGCTCCTGCGCCGATCCTGACAGGGGCAACAAGCGATGTATTCGAACCGATGAAGGCGCCTTCGCCGATCTCCGTTTTCTGCTTGTTGAAGCCGTCGTAGTTACAGAAGATCGTGCCGGCGCCGATGTTGGCCTTCGAGCCCACGCTCCCGTCACCGAGGTACGAAAGATGGTTGGCCTTGGCCCCGGCGCCGAGACTTACGTTCTTAACCTCGACGAAATTACCGATGTGCACGTCGGGTCCGAGCTTTGCGCCCGGCCTAAAGCGCGAGAAGGGTCCGACCCGCGCACCCTTTCCAATCATGGCGCCTGTGAGATGGCAGAAGCCTAGGATCGTCGCGCCCTCCTCCACCGTCACGCCCAGACCGAAAACGACATTCGGCTCGATCACGACGTCGGGCGCGATCTTCGTATCGAAACTGAGCCACACCGTTTCCGGCGCAATCATCGTGACGCCGTCCCGCATAAGCGCCAGCCGGGCGCGCGTTTGCCAGATCGCTTCGGCGGCGGCCAACTGATCGCGGGCGTTGACGCCCAAGACTTCGTCGGCATCGCATTCGACAACGGTGGCAACGAGGCCGACGGCGCGCGCAAGCTCGATCGCATCGGTCAGATAGAATTCGCCTTTGGCATTGGAATTGCCGATGTGCGACAGCAGGTCGTTAATTTTCGGGACCCTGAACGCCAGGACACCCGAGTTGCAGATAGCAATCTGGCGCTCGGCTTGGCTGGCGTCTTTTTCTTCGCGGATCGCGAGGAGCGTGCCCTTGCTATCGGTCACCAACCGCCCGTAGCCGGTCGGGTTCTTCGGCCGAAAGCCGAGCACCGCAATGTTGGCGCCCGCATCCAATGCTTTCTGCAGGCGTTGAAGCGTCTCGGGACGTATCAGCGGCGTGTCGGCGTAGAGAACGATGACGTCGCCGCTGTGCCTGTCGAGTGCGGAACGTGCGGCAAGAACGGCGTCTGCTGTGCCGCGCTGCGCAGTCTGGACGAACACCTCGGCGCCGGGTGCCACCGCGCGGGTCTCGCGCACGACGGCCTCCATCTCAGGCCCGACGACGACCGAAAGACCAGCGCCGTCGATGGTTTTTGCAGTTTCGAGGACATGAGCCAGCATCGATCGGCCAGCGATTTTGTGCAGGACTTTCGGCTCGGCGGATTTCATGCGCGTGCCCTTGCCTGCGGCGAGGACGACGAACAGCGGGGGCGAGGCGCTCATGGGGGACCTTATTCTGCGAAACGTCGGATGTGACACGATTATCTGTGCCAACGAACGCGGACACTCTGTGGCACGTCGTTACTGCCATACAGTCCGCGATCCGGATGCTGCAAGCGTGGCAGCCGGTTTGAAACGTCGCGAGTCGCCGCAACGATCGGACAGCGAAACCATTGTCTTTTTTTGTTCATAAATTTCCGCAGCCTAAGCCACGACTTGCAACCCGGCCGCCGTCCACAACTTCCGTGTCACTTGGCTACCCGCACCATTGCGAAGGCGTCGGTGGCAACACAAGCTCACCAATACAACGGAAACGATTCGGGTCGATCGCCCGCGGATGTCCCGCTATCGAACGCCCGGCAAGCGCCTTTAGGACGACACACCTCATGACGAAACCTACCAGTGAAAAGCCAACACGCGGAAAAGCGCTTCTCACATCGTACACGGTCATTTGGTCGATGCTGGGAGCGCTCGGCCTCGGTTATCTCGGCATTGCGATTTTCGAACCCGCCTGGCTTGGCGATCTGACACCGGTTAGCGGCCAACACAACGCCGAGACGGAAGAGGCCATGATGAACCTGTCGACGGATGTCGCCGGCTTGCGCTCTTCAATGGCAAAACTGCAGCTCGATGTCGCGACCGTAAAGGCGGACGTCGCCACGCAGTCCAGCCAGACGCAACAGCTCGGAACGCAACTATCGACTCTCGAGGATAAGGTCCGGCTCGGGCAGACGACGATTGCTTCGGCCGAAGTGCCTTCGCCGCCGTCCGCTGCCGAGCCGACGACACCGGATGCATCTCCGTCGATGTCCCTTTCGTCGATGGCGACCGCCGCAGCGGCCAGCGCTTCCGGGCAGACGGCAAAACCGTTGAAACAGACAAAGATCATCAACGCCGCTCCGGCGGAGTCGTCGCAGATTGTGACTGGCAGCGTCGGAGACCGCGCGGGCGCGTCAAAAGCGAAAAATGCAAAACCCGAAGTCATCAGTTTCGGCCCGGCCGTCGTCAAACCCGCGACCAAGCCAATCGGCATAGAGATTGCGTCCGGCCCTTCGGTCGATGGGCTGCGACTGAGTTGGAGCCAAATCACCGAGCAGAATAACAAGCTCAAGAAACTGACCGCCCGTTATGCGGATAACGGCGATACGGCAAATCCGAGCTTCAATCTCATCGCCGGTCCGGTGAAATCGAAGGCCGAGGCCATACGGCTCTGTAAGGAACTCGAAGCACATTATCAGACGTGCAAGGTCGGTGAGTTCAAGGGCGACGCGCTTTAGGATCGGCGGACTGCCCTTGCATCCAATCGTCTCGCGGTGGGAGTGGCGCCGTATCCCGCCGCAAGCGTTGTCATCCCGGCTTCATGCCGAGAACCCATCGTTCAACAAACTACGGCGGCTGCAGATAAACGAACCCTCGGGACAAGCCCGAGGGTCAGACTGTTGCCTGCTGCGCCTACGATCCCGTGACGGGATCGCGAACCGCCCTCACGGATTGGATGTGTTGAACGTATCGCAAGCGTCCATCCGCCCCGCCTCGAGCCCCGCCTTGAACCAGCGCACGCGCTGCTCGGCGGTGCCATGCGTAAAGGCATCAGGAATGATGCGGCCCGTCATCTTTCTCTGAATCATGTCGTCGCCGATCTGCGTCGCCGCGTTCAGTGCCTCCTCGACATCGCCGGGCTGCAAACGGTTCTTCATTTGATTGTTGAGATTTGCCCAAACGCCCGCCAGACAGTCGGCCTGCAATTCCGTACGCACCTGAATCTGGTTGGCCGTGGCTTCGTCATCGGCGCGGTTCTTCAGTTCCTGCACCTTATCGAGTATGCCCAGCTGGTGCTGCACGTGATGCCCAACTTCATGGGCGATGACGTAGGCCTGAGCGAAGTCGCCGCTGACGTTGAATTTTCGTTTGAGCTCGTCATAGAACGCGAGGTCGACGTAGACTTTTTGATCAAGCGGACAATAGAACGGCCCCATCGCCGCCTGACCGGCGCCGCAGGCGGTGCGCGTGATGCCTGAATATATGACTAGCGGTGGATCGTCGTAGGTTCTGCCGAAGCTCTTGAAGACCGCCGTCCAAACGTCCTCGGTATCGGCCAGCACTTTGCTGATGAACGCCTTCTCCTGATCTTCGCCTGCCGCCTGCGTCTGCGGCGACCCTGGAAGACCCGGAATATTCCCGGGCGAGCGATCCCGCGTTACGGGACGTTCCGTCCGAGGCAAGTCCGGCATGTTGATTTGACCGCCGGTGCCCAACAGCACGTCGAGCGGGTTGATGCCCATGAACAGCATCAGAGCGCCGATGATCAAGAGCGTCGTGATGCTCATTCCGCCGCCGCCGATAGGGATCTGGATGCCGCCACCCGGAAGCCGGAAACCACCGCCACCCTCGCCGCGGCGATCTTCGACGTTGCTGCTCTCGCGGTCATTCTGGTCGTAGCGCATGGCGGCCCTTCAATTGACGAAAGCGCTACGGTTCACAGCGCCGGCAACGACCGCGCATCCCGCAACGCAAGCGAACCTCATACTGCACGGGCAAATGACCAACACAAGACTTGTCTAAGGCACATTCGCACCTTCATTCGGGAGCTGGCCAACGCGCCTTTTTCGTCTTTGAAACGCCGGGAAGCGCCAGGAGATCAGGGACGCTCGACAGGCCCTTGGGTTTCGGCTGCGACTTCAAAAGCGCCCTAACGGCCCGCGACGCCGCCACCGTTCCGTCCTGCGCGTAGGCTTCGTGATTGCGCTCGATCTCGCCCAGATCGTAGCAGTAATTGACCATCAGCCCGTGGCCCTCGCGCAGGCCTCTTTCGGACGTATCGCCGAGCCAGTTCAACCGTTCGAGCCTGGCGCCGTTGCCGAGATGAAACCGTGCGACCGGGTCGACCGGACGGTCGTCGGCCGACTTGGCGACCAGGAAATAATGCGCCGCCAGTGAAAGCAGGGTCGATTTCAGCCCCTCCGCTCCGTGACCATCCTTCGCCGCCACCTCAACCCAGCGCGGATCGCGAAGCCGGGCCAAGACCTCACGTTGTTCAGCACTGACGAGACCGTCGCCCTCCGTTGCGAGCGCCCGGTCGAGCCAGCGGGCAAAACTAGGCGCCGGCGACAGCGTCACGAACGTTTTGAGGCTTGGCGTATCGCGGACGAGATCTTCCGCGACCTGCTTCAAAAGGAAGTTGCCAAACGAAATGCCCTTGAGGCCTTCCTGGCAGTTCGAGATCGAATAGAAGACGGCCGTTGCCGGCGCGGCCCCGTCATCGTCGCGCCGTCCGTCCAGGACCGTCGAGATCGCGTCGGGGATGTCGCGCATCAGCGCCACCTCGACGAAGATCAGCGGCTCATCGACGAGAGCCGGATGAAAGAATGCAAAGCAGCGACGGTCCCTGGGGTCGAGACGGCGACGCAAGTCGTCCCAGCCGCGGATTTCGTGGACCGCTTCGTAAGCGATGATCTTCTCGAGAATGGCCGCCGGCGTCTGCCAGTCGATCCGCCGCAAGACGAGGAAGCCGCGATTGAACCACGACGTCAGCAACCGTTCGAGATCGCGATTTACGGCGGCCAGCGCCTCGTCCGACTTGATGTGCCGCATCAGGTCGGCGCGCAACGCAACGATGTCGGCGGTCGCTCCCGGCGCCAGGTTGAGACGCCTGAAAAATTCAAGCCGCGGGCTGTATGACGCCTTCTGCAAAGCTGCCAGTGATGCTGCTGAAGGATCGTCGAGGTAGCCGTGCGCCGCCTCCGCTACGGCGAGCGCATCGGGTTGCATCTCGTCGGCAAGAAACCGGTAGAACTGAAAGCGCTCCTCGCTCGTCGCCTTCTTCAGCCGGACGAGCAGCTGACGCGCGATCGCGACACCTGAGGCTTCGCCGCGCCCCGACATGAGGGCTCGCGACAACACCTCGATCGATTGTTCGTCGTCCGAACCGAAAAGCGCTCTGGGCAACAGCGCGCGGCCCTGCTCGGCGACGGAATTCATCAATTCTTGCAGAAACGAGACGTTCACGGGCTGATCCTCTGCAGTCGCCGATTAAGCGGCGTTAACCTTTCATTAACCGTTCCGGCTGAGCATCGGCCCACCCAACTTGCATAGGGCATATCCGATATGACCGAGCGCCTTTCAACTGGTCGTCCGGCGTCGAGCCTCGACGCCGCGAAAAATGACACCGGACGTGTGGCGTTCTGCGGGCCCTACGTGCTCTCTGCGATCACCGGCTACGGCATTTCGAAAATCGAGGACGTGATCAGAGAGGGTCGCGATCTGCCGCCCAATCGAAAGCCCGTTGTTCGCGGTACCTATGCCGACGAAGTCGAAGCGGCACTCGCTTATTTCGGGTACCGGATGGAACTCAAGGAGAGCCATCTGCGCCGGGCGCGCAAGGAACGGCCGACGTTCTGGACATGGATGCAGAAGCCGAGGAATGCCTGGGCCTATTACATCCTCGCGATTCATAAGGGCAAGGAAGGCCACTGGATCCTCGTGAAGGGCGTCAAGATGTGCGACACGTTCACGGAAGGAAAGTGGACGTTCGTCGTCGATGGCCCGCATCGCGGCTGCCGCATCATGGAAGTCTTCGAGGTCAGGAAGGCGCACGACGCCTAGTCCTGCCTGGAGCGCCTCGCACCCTCCCACATGAACGCCTTATGAACCCGCGCTTCAGGATTCATTCAAGCCCTGGGGCGTAGTCTCGGTAATGATCCGAGTCGCGGATAGGCAAAGGAGTGTGCCATGTCCGAATTTTTTCGTTCAGGGGCTATCATGATGATGGCGGCGATTGTGTTCGCCGCAGGCATCGTCGTCGTTTTCTATAGCTGAGGGCGGCACCGCCCGCCTTCCGGTTTTCTCAGCCTTGTCGCGACCCGCGACTTGCGCCACTTAAAGGGGACTTTCCGGCCCCTCTTTGGATTTGGCGCGGCACACCTTGGCTGATCCCACCTACTCCGAGCTTTTCAAAAACGCGCAAATGCGATTGGGCGACTTTCTAACGCCTGCCGTGCGTCTCGGCGTGACGGGACTTTCCCGCGCCGGCAAGACCGTGTTCATCACCGCACTCGTCCGCAATCTCGTCTCCGGTGGCCGACTGCCGTTTTTTTCGCCCGAGGCGGAACAGCGCATCGTACGGGCCTATCTCGAGCCACAGCCCGACGACAGCGTGCCGCGTTTCGACTACGAGGCGCATCTCGGCGATTTGCTGGCCTCTCCACCGTCGTGGCCCGAAAGCACGCGGCGCATTTCCGAATTACGAGTGACGATCGAATACCGCTCCGCCTCTATGCTGAAGCGCGCCATCGGCCTTTCCAAATTGCATCTCGACATCGTCGACTATCCGGGTGAATGGCTGATCGACCTGCCGCTGCTGGAACAGGATTACCGAGCATTTTCCAGCGAAGCCCTGGCGCTGGCCGCGATGCCGTCGCGCGCCGAGTTCGCAAAGCCGCTGCTGGCGTTTCTCGCCGGCAC
Source organism: Hyphomicrobium sp. (assembly GCF_035572195.1). Taxonomy (GTDB): domain Bacteria; phylum Pseudomonadota; class Alphaproteobacteria; order Rhizobiales; family Hyphomicrobiaceae; genus Hyphomicrobium_B. Next base: position 32,493 of record NZ_DATNBA010000064.1, read on the forward strand.
TGATCCGGCGGCCCAGGAGGACGAGCAAATTGCTCTGACCGGCGCCGCTCTTTTCACCGACTATTTGCTCGCGGTTCGCGAGAGCGGCGCGCAGTCGACACTCGCTCCGGGCCGCTTCCTGCTTCCCGGCGACCTGGAAGGCTCGCCGCTTCTAACCTTCTTCCCGATGCCGCTGACGTCCGAAGAACGCCCGCCCCGCGGCTCGCTCGCGGCCATGATGATGCGCCGCTTCGAAAGCTACAAATCGCTCGTCGTCAGGCCCTTCTTCAATGACCACTTTGCCCGCCTCGACCGCCAAATCGTGCTTGTCGATGTCTTGGGCGCGATCAATCGCGGCGGCGCCGCCGTCGCCGATCTCGAACGCGCCATGACGGCGATCCTCAAGGCGTTCCGTCCCGGCGCAAATTCCTGGCTGGCGCTGGTGCTAGGCAGGAGGATCGATCGCGTGCTCTTTGCCGCGACGAAGGCCGATCATCTGCCCGCATCCAGCCACGAGCGCCTCGATGCGATTCTGAGGCAGGTCGTCGATGAGGCGATCGCGCGGGCAGAAACCGAAGGCGCCGGAGTTTCGGCGCTGGCGCTCTCGGCATTGCGGGCAACGCGCGAGACGACGGCGACGCAGGACGGCGAGACGCTTCCCTGTCTAAGAGGCACGCCCGTCAAGGGCGAGCGCATCGGCAAGGTGACGTTCGACGGTGTTATGGAGGCTGCCATCTTTCCAGGCGATCTTCCGGCCGATCCAGCTGCGGCACTGAGCGCGGCGCGCAGCGCCGAAACGTCATCGCTTGAACTCGTTCGCTTCGCGCCGCCCCGTCTTTCCAACACGATTTCCGATGGCAGACCGGCGGCCTTTCCGCATATCAGACTGGACCGCGCCCTCGATTTTCTCGTTTCGGATTATCTCGCATGACCTCCGAGAAGGACGCTCCGCCGCCGAGGAAGCCCCGCGTCTTCAAGGCGGACGACATTGTAGCCGAACCCGACGCCGACGAAGCCATTGCAGCTGCCGGCGCCGCGGCGCCGCGGCGCTTGCACACTCCCGTTCCGCCGCGACGATTGACGGCGAGCGATATCAACCGTGGCTTCCGCTTCGGCAGCATTCTCTTTTCAGCAATGGCCGTGCTGGCTTCGATCGCCCTCGGTCTGTGGTTTGCCCGCTTTGTCTCGATTGCGCTCGAACGTCAGGATTGGGTCGGCTGGCTCGCCTTCGGCCTAATGATGATCATCGCGGTGGCGCTTGCCGGTATCGTGCTCCGCGAACTCATCGGCTTCCGTCGCCTCGCGCGTCTCGCCAATCTACGCGCCCTCGTCAAAGCGACGATCGCGAAGCCCGATGCAGCCAATGAGAAGAAGGCCGTGGCGGCGCTCGTCGCGCATTATCGCGGCCGGGGCGACTTGGCCTGGGGTTTGGCGCGCGTCAGAGACCACACAGGCGACGTGCTGCAACAGGGCGATTTGCTGCGTCTCGCCGACCGCGAACTGTTGCGCCCGATCGACGGCGAGGCGCGCCGCGTCATTCTCAAGTCAGCCAAGCGCGTCTCGACCGTGACGGCCCTGTCGCCGATCATGTGGATCGCCGTCGGCTTCGTGCTCGTGGAGAATGTAAGAATGTTCCGCGCGATCGCCGGGCTCTACGGTGGCCGGCCAGGCGTCCTCGGTGCGCTCCGCCTTGCGAGACTTGTCGTGGGGCACGTCATTGCGACCGGCGGCATTGCGATGACCGACGATCTGCTCGGCCAGTTCGTCGGCCAGGACGTCTTGCGACGGCTGTCGCGGCGGCTGGGCGAAGGCGCCTTCAACGGCGCACTGACCGCCCGCCTCGGCGTGGTCGCGGTCGAGGTGACCCGTCCCCTACCCTATCTCGACACCGAGCCGCTTCGCATGCGTGAGATTTTCGGCGAACTGGTGCGCTCGCTCCGGACTTCGAAAACCGCAAAGACCGGCGACGACTGACGGCTTCGCCAGCAGTTTCAGGCGGCAACGGTATCCGGGCGCGGGCTCAAGGCACCGGGCGTGGCGATCCTGCGAGTCCAATCGCGCGTCCGTTGACCGGCATCGATGAAGACGGGGGGCGGGGTCCGATCTTCCTTGGTTGCAAGTGCCCAACGCTCGATCGGGCCGGCTTTGAGTGAGGTCAACCAACTGACGGGTCCTGCGAGCACGAGACCCAGCACGACCGGGGCCATCCACGCCAGAAGACCCGGCGACACGAACCAGACGATAATAGCGACGATCGTGCCGACCATGGTGTGCCAGCGCGCAAACCACATGGCATCGGCGAACGTCAAAGCGCCGTCGTTGCGCTGTTGCGGCTGCCAGCCTGCATCGCGCCCTGCGAGGATTTCGGTCGCTCCGATTGTTTGCGTCACCATCAAGATCGGTGCGATCAGCATGGAAAAGATCGTCTCGATGCCAACCCCGATCGTGACGCGAAAGGCCCCGATCAGATCGTGCTCGCTCCTCGCCTGCTTCCACGCCAGGACGAGGCCTAAGCCCTTGGGAAGCAGCACGACGACCAGCGTCGCAAGAAACAGCCTGAGCGCCGCACCGGGATCGATGATCGGCCAGATTGGAAAGAGCGTCTTCGCATCGCGGAAATAGCTCGGGATCAACTGCTGACCCTGCAAGGCCAGGATAACGCCGACGATCAGCGACAACGCCCAAACCGCCGAGATCAGATAAGACGTCGCGCCCATGCCGAGGTGCAACCGCCCCATCGGCGTCAGACCCGGCTGCGTGACGATCGCCAAATGCTGCAGATTGCCTTGCGCCCAGCGCCGGTCGCGCGCCACGACATCGACGATGTTCGGCGGCATGCCTTCGTAAGACCCCTCGAGCGACGGCATCATGTGCACGCCGTAACCGGCTCGCTGCAACAGCACCGCCTCGACGAAGTCGTGGCTCATGATGTGGCCGCCGAAAGGCTTACGGCCCGGAAGATCGGGCAGGCCCGCCGCGGCTGCGAAGGCCGCCGTGCGGATGATGGCGTTGTGGCCCCAGTAATTGCCCTGGTCGCGATGCCAGAAGGCCAAGCCCGCGGCGACTGCGGGTCCGTATGTGTTGCAGGCAAATTGTTGCAGCCGCTGCAGCAGCGTTTCGCCGCCGACGAGCCGCGGCACCGTCTGGATCAGTCCCGCCTTTGGATCGGCATCTATGGCAATCGCCAAGGACACCAGCGTCGCGCCGGACATGACGCTGTCGCCGTCAAGAATAACGAAGGACTGGTAGCCCGCACCGAAGCGTTCGATCCAATCGGCGATGTTGCCGGATTTACGCGCCGTATTTTCGCGGCGGCGACGGTAATAGACCGGCAGCACTTCGGCGAGATTTTCGCCCAAGGCATGATAGACATCGGCCTCACGTGCCCCCTGAGCTTCGCCGCGCGTGTCGGAGAGCACGAAGACGTCGAAGTTTTTGTTCTTGCCGAGTGTTTGTAGCTCGCGAGCCATAGCTTCGATGGCTCCCGCGATCCGCGCCGGCTCCTCGTGATAGACGGGAAACAGCAGCGCCGTTCGCGGCTCGAGCGGCAAGCTCGGCAACGGCGGCTCGATCGTGTCGGGATGCTCGCCGGCGAAAAGCGGCAGAAAGCCCA
>NZ_DATNBA010000065.1:0-18335 GCF_035572195.1 Hyphomicrobium sp.
GATTGAACATCATCGGCGCCCGTCTCGATCGCGGCATCGAGAACGGCTTCGGCCGATCCGGCCTCGGCCTTATAGGTGATTTCGCCGATGTGGTTGAACATGTGGCTGACGGCGCCCGTGGCACCGAGGTTGCCGCCGTACTTCGTAAACACGCTCCGCACGACGCCGCCGGTGCGATTGCGATTGTCGGTCAGCGCCTCGATGATGACGGCGACGCCTCCCGGCGCATACCCTTCGTAACGCACCGCTTCGTAATTAGCGAGATCGCTGCCTTGCGCCTTCTTGATGGCGCGCTCGATGTTGTCTTTCGGCATGTTCTCGGCGCGCGCTTCTTGAATGGCGAGCCGCAGGCGCGGGTTCATCTCAGGGTCGGGAACGCCGGCCTTCGCCGCGACGGTGATTTCACGCGCGAATTTCGCAAAGAGCTTAGCGCGCATCGCGTCGCGCTTGCCCTTGCGGTGCATGATATTCTTGAACTGCGAATGGCCGGCCATCGGTCAGGTCCGTCGTGCTTTGCGGATTGGAGGCCCCTTGTCGCGGCTCGGATGCCGGTGGTCAAGCCTCGCCCGGTGCGGCAGGCACTTCAGGGATGGCAGGCTCCAGATGTGGCCCTTGACGCAGCGGCTGAACGCGCGTGGCAAGGCCGGTCGCATCGTCGATATCGATCAGCAGCCCGGAGATCGTTCCCAGGCCGACGGCGGGCTCGAAGCGCCCGCGCGGGATTTTTGTCAGGAAGCGGTTGATCGGCTCGTCGCTTTCCATGCCGAGAACGGAATTGTAATCGCCGCACATGCCGGCATCCGACATGTAGGCCGTGCCACCAGGCAGCACGCGCGCATCGGCCGTCGGAGTGTGCGTATGGGTGCCGATCACGGCACTCGCTCGGCCGTCGAGAAACAGCCCCAGCGCCTGCTTTTCACTTGTGGCCTCGGCGTGGAAATCAATCAGGATCGCATCGGCGCCGCTTTTCAGCGCGCAAGCCGTCAATTCGGCGTCGAGAGCGCGAAACGGACAATCGAGGTCGGGCAAAAACACGCGGCCCATCGCATTGATGACCAGCACCTCGGCCCCACTCTTGGCTTTGAGTAACGTTGCGCCTTTGCCGGGCGTGCCCTTTGGATAATTGATCGGGCGGATCAGTCGGTCATGACGCTCGATGTAAACAAGCGTGTCCTTCTGATCGAACGCATGGTTGCCGAGCGTCACGCAGTCGGCTCCGGCATCGAGCAGGTCGGTCAGGATGGCTTCGGTGATGCCGAAGCCGCCAGCGGAATTTTCGCCGTTGATGACTACGAAATCGAGTGCGTAGCGCTTGATGAGACCGGGAAGCGCGTCGCAAACCACGTTTCGGCCCGCGCGACCGACGATATCGCCGAGAAACAAAAGACGCATCAAGAAGTCCGGATCATGAATCGAGACAATGCAGCGGGCCGGAAGGTGTCAGGACCCAGTCGAGTCTTTCGTCATAGCTTTCGACCGGCACCGCGTCGACCCTTTGTTCGTCATAGGCGAGACCGATCGCCACGACCGGTTTCAACTTTCGTAAGCGCTGCAGCGTGCGGTCGTAGTAGCCGCCGCCATAGCCAATGCGATAGCCCCGCGCGTCGAACGCGAGGAGCGGCACCAGAACCACGTCGGGATCGACGTGGGGTTTGTCATCGAGCGGCTCGGCAATTCCCCACGCGGCCGGACTCATCGCGTCGCCCGGCGCCCAGCTGCGCATCAAGAGCGGTTTGCCTCTGCCTTGCATGACGGGCAGCGCCAAACGAAACCCTTCCGCCCGAAGCCACGTCATCAGCGGCGCCGGATTGATTTCGTCGCGAATGGCGGCAAACCCCGAAACGACGGCACCGGCACTGGCTCCTAGAAAGTCCAGGCCATGCGCGGCGATCCGCCGGCTCGCTTCAGGTCCATGCAGTTCGAACGCCGATTTTCGCCGCTCAATAGCGGCGGCGCGCAACTCTTTCTTGGCGTCCGCCATAACCTCATCAATCAAACAAAACAAAAAAGTCTAAGTGCCGCGAAGGCCGTTGGGATCATGATCCCGCGTGGTCCCTACGAGTGTAGGTGGGCACCGTGTGTCCGAAGCCACGGCTCCGGCCAGGGACAGCACCCTTGCGGATCTTATAGGCCCCCGGGTCATATGCCCCTGACGAGCCCCGCAGCACTGGTAGAATTAGGGTAGCCGTAGGGAAAAATCCAGGGCCGTGGGAGCGTTCTTCACCCTTGCCGCGAATGTTTCGTGTGAATTCGCTCGAGTTCACCGGCGGCAAATGCCGGCGTCATCCCTGGGCTTTATAGCGCCCGCCAGCGGCATCGGAGGCCAATTTCAGCCCCTCGGTACCGTCCAGAAGCTCGTCCACATCGGCGCGGGCATCGAAAAGCTCGTCCGTAACCATCAATGCGGCCATCAGGATCAGCCGTTCGTCGCCTAGGGCGCCGTGCTCCTGCATCAGGCCATCGAGCTTGCTTTTGAAATAGTTGGCGATCTCTTCGAGCCGATGAACTTCGCTCTCGCCGCAAGAAAAGCGGTAGGTGCGATTATTTAAGCTTATCGCAACCTCAGCCAACCGACGTGGCGGCGCCAACGCCGCCCTCCCGCTTAAACGCGCACGTCACTCGTCCTCGGCGCAGTTATGAAGCGAATCGACGGCCCAGGCAATCCTGTCAAGCGCATCGGCTGTGCGTTGCTCAAGTTCGGCAATACGTTGTTGGGCGACCGCCAGTTCGGCCCGAAGCCGCACGTTTTCAGACCGGACGTTGCCGTCGGCTGCTGGCTTACGAGCTGACTTAATGTCTTCAGCCCGCTTGATCTTTAAGGTGTTGCGTTCAGTCATGGCCTCTCATCACCCTTTCGGGCGACACGATTGACGCGCTTCTCACCGATGCTGGTCGTGACGCACACGTTACGTGCGTATGGCAAACGGCGTCAACAAACGTCCACGTGTTCCCACGCTATTTGCAAAAGAATTGATTGCGAAAGAATTGAAGACCCGCTGCCCGCGTCGTCTCACCGGCCTTGCCACATTGACAGAACCCCACCACGTCACGTTAAAGAGCCCGTAAACACTGCGATAAGCAGCTGCTCGTTGCCGCGTTCAGCTCAAATTCGAATTCGGAGGATTTCCCAGAATGACAGTGAAGGTGGCGATCAACGGTTTCGGCCGCATCGGTCGCAATGTGCTGCGCGCGATCATCGAAAGTGGTCGCAACGACATTGAAGTCGTGGCAATCAACGATCTCGGCCCCGTCGAGACGAACGCACACCTTCTCCGTTTCGACAGTGTCCACGGCCGCTTCCCGCACGAAGTGAAAGTGTCGGGCGACACGATCGACGCCGGCCGCGGCCCGATCAAGGTGACGGCGATCAAAAATCCCGCGGAGCTGCCGCATAAAGCTCTGAGCGTAGATATTGCACTTGAATGCACCGGCATCTTCACGTCGAGGGAAAAGGCGAAGCTCCACCTCGATGCGGGCGCCAAACGGGTTCTCGTGTCGGCGCCCGCCGATGGCGCGGACTTGACCGTCGTCTTCGGGGTCAACCACGACAAACTGACGAAGGACCACCTCGTCGTTTCGAACGCTTCATGCACGACCAATTGCCTGGCTCCCGTCGCCAAGGTGCTGAACGATCTTGTCGGCATCGACAAAGGTTTCATGACGACGATCCACGCCTATACGGGCGATCAGCCGACCCTCGACACTCTGCACAAGGATCTCTACCGCGGACGCGCTGCGGCCGTGTCGATGATCCCGACCTCGACTGGCGCCGCCAAGGCCGTTGGCCTCGTGCTGCCAGAATTGAAGGGCCGCCTCGACGGTACGGCCATCCGCGTGCCGACGCCGAACGTTTCCGTCGTCGATTTCAAGTTCGTTTCGAAGCGCGAGACGACCAAGGACGAAGTCAATGCCGCTATCCAGCGGTCGGCGGGGCAGGAACTCAAGGGCATCCTCGGGGTTACAGACCAGCCGAATGTCTCGATCGACTTCAATCACGACAGCCGTTCATCCATTTTCCATCTCGATCAGACCAAGGTTCTCGACGGCACGCTTGTCCGAGTGCTGTCGTGGTACGACAACGAATGGGGCTTCTCGAACCGTATGGCCGATACGGCCGTCGCGATGGGGAAGTTGATTTAACTTAAATCCAACGGGCGCCTTCTTCGGCGCCCGCTCTCGTTTAAATACGGCCCGACCAACGGTCTACGGAGGCAAAGATGAGCGAAAGACTGCAAGATATCGCCCGCGCTCTTGTTGCGCCCGGCAAGGGTATTCTGGCCGCCGACGAAAGCTCGGGGACGATCAAGAAGCGCTTTGATACGATTAAGCTCACGTCGACGGAGGACAGCCGCCGCGATTACCGCGAGATGCTGTTTCGTTCGACCGAAGGCATGAAAAATCACGTCTCCGGCGTCATTCTCTATGACGAGACGATCCGGCAAAAAGCCAAGGACGGCACGCCGCTCGTCGACATCATGAAGGCTGCCGGCTCCATCCCCGGCATCAAGGTCGACCTTGGCGCCAAACCGCTCGCCGGACCGACCGTCAAAATCGAGATGATCACCGAAGGGCTCGACGGACTGCGCGAGCGCTTCGCAGAATATTATAAACTTGGTGCGCGCTTCGCGAAGTGGCGCGGCGTCATAACGATCGCCGACGGCTGTCCGACGTGGAACTGCGTCAAGGCCAATGCCCACGCGCTCGCCCGCTACGCGGCACTCGCCCAAGAGGCGCAGATCGTACCGATCGTCGAACCCGAAGTGCTGATGGACGGTCCACATTCGAGTCACGACATCGACGAATGCTACCGCGTGACTGAGTGGACGCTGCGTACCGTGTTCCGTGAACTCTACGACGCTCGCGTCGATCTCGAGGGCATGGTGCTGAAACCGAACATGATCGTCGCCGGGCAAAAGTGCGCAAAACAGCCAAGCCCCGCCGAAGTCGCGGAAAAGACAATCAAGTGCCTGAAGGCAACCGTGCCGGCGGCAGTCCCGGGTATCGCATTCCTGTCGGGCGGTCAGTCGGACGAGGTCGCCACCGAGCACTTGTCGTTGATGAATGCGGCCGGGCCTTTGCCGTGGTCGCTGACGTTCTCTTATGGCCGAGCCCTGCAAGCGGCCGCGATCGCCGCGTGGGGCGGCAAGTCCGAGAACGTTGCGGCCGGTCAACGTGCCTTCACACACCGCGCCAAAATGAACGGCCTCGCCGCGCTCGGCAAATGGAGCCGGACGCTCGAAAAAGCAGCATAACGCACAGCGGAATTCAAAAAAATTAAGGCGGGCCAAACCAGGCCCGCCTTTTATTTTGTCCCAAAGATCGATCGGCGTCAGTTCAGGAACAGGCCCCCGAGCGCATCCGTGACGATATCGTTGGATGTGCGCGAATGACGCTTCACCGTCGCTGCTGTCTGCTTGCTTTTCGCCGGCTTCTTCTTGGCCACGGGAACGTCCTGAAGATCATCGAACCCGGCGTCGCTGACGGCCTCTGGCTGATCGTCTCCTCCGATGTCCGGGTGGATAGCTTCCGGCGCCGTGTAACGCACCGGATGCCCGCGCAGCGCTGACATTACGCGACCGTCATTGCCGTAAATATCGCCGTAGGTCACGAGGCGTCCGTTGTCATCGACGCGCGCCGTGAAATAAACGAGATAAACCGGCACCGGCTTGTCGAGCGTGACGGTATTGCTACCGCTGTACAGGTCGGCAACCTTGTCGCTCGACCAGCCCTTGTCCTCGGCAAGAATGACTTCTGCGGTCTTGCGCGGCTCTTCAACACGCATGCAGCCGTGGCTCAGCGCCCGGAACGACTGGGCGAACAGACCTCGCTCCGGCGTATCGTGCATATAGACGTCATGCTTGTTCGGGAACCGGAATTTCACGTTGCCCAAGGGGTTGTCGGCGCCCGGCGGCTGGACAAAACTGTAGCGGCGGATGTCGACATTATTCCAGTCGACGGAATTAGCATCGACCGGACGGCCGTTTAACGAGGCTTGGAGTTTGTATGCCTCCAGCACACGCGCGCCACCGCTCGCGCCGCCGCCGAACAACTGATCAAAAAAGCCGAAGCCGCTGTTGGACGCACTTCTGAGGCGCGGCAAGAGCTCTTTCATCTTGATGCCATCCGGCATGCCCCAGTCGGGATGGAAAACGACGTATTGCATACTGGCGGCGAGCATCGGCGTCGGCCAAGAGGGCTGCCCGGCGATCATCTTCTGCTTCAATTTGAGTTCTTTGCCCTTCCAGATCTCGCTGGTGAACTCAGGGATGTTGTTCATCACGTAGAACGGGCCGAGATCCACCGGCAGCCAGCGCCAACGTTCCATGTTGGCGATGAGCCGATCGGTATCTCGCCGGGGATCAGCCCTCTTTGGCTGTCCTTCGCTATTGAGCGCGGCGCGCGTTCTGTTGTCCAGATTGCCGTTGGCGCGAAGACCGTTGGCCTGCTGAAAGTCGCGAACGGCGTCGACGAGCTTATCATCGAAACGCCGTTCATCACCGGCCGTTTCAGCGGCAATCTTGAGCCGCTGACGCAGAAGCACGATCTCGTCGCTTTCGGTACCGGGCTTCAAGCGCTTGCCGTTCGGCAGCTTCACAAGCAGAGCCGGATCAACCGCCTCTTCTTCCTGCTTCGGTCCGCGCGCCTTCAAAAGCGCCTGACGTAGTTTTTCGAAACCGGCATGCTTTGGATTGAGCCCGCGCAGATAAGCGGCAGGCTCCGACGAACCCGCAAGCTCGCTCATCACCGCCTTGGGATCTTTGACTGGTGGCTTCATATCGAGAATGTTGCTGAGCGAAACAGGATCGAGACGGCCGCCGCGAGCAAACCGCGCATACTTCAGCGCTGCGAGCGTCAGTTGTACCTCCGCTGCACCTTGGACGTCCGGAGCAGCGCCACTCGCGAGTTCGGGCACCACGAAATCTGTCGCTTCGAGTCCCCAGTCGTCGGCCTTCTTGAGTTCTGCGATGATGGCTTTGGCTTTATGGTTGTAAGCGCCGTCCTTGGTCCACAGCGGTTCGGTTCGAGCTTCGTAAAAGCTGGCAGCGGTCGCGACATCCTCGGCAACGTGATCCTTGCCGATGGAGGACCTGTCCGCGAGCTTTTTGCGGATGGCCTCGATCACCGGATTCGTCGGAACAACGGCGGCCGCAGCGGCTGCCGCGGGTGGTTGGGATTCGCCTGCCGCTGGCGTTGATGGCGACGTCGCAGGCGCCGCACTCGGAGCAGGCGTCACTGCGGCTGTTGTCGGAGGCGTTGCGGCTGGAGCCGGAGCCGCTGTCGATGACCGCGCGGCCGCCGCCGGGCCAAGGGATGGCGCGAAGTACGTCGTCGTGGCGCCGCTCGGCGAGGCTTGAACGGACGGATCGGCCGCCGCAGGTCGGGCAGCTGCAGCGAAATAAATTCCCAACAGACTGAGACCAACTGTGCGAAAAGCTGTGAGCTTGATCATTCCCAATGGCCCCGAAAAACGAAACGCAGGCGCTCGATGCCGGCACTTCCACCGGTTCGTGAGCCCGCAAGTTGGCAGAAAAGCGCCAAAACCCCCATAACCTAGCAAACTTTGGCCTGTTCTCGTAGCCTGGTAAACTGCTGGCGCTGGAAAATCCGGCGAAAAAACTGTTCTGTGACAAGGAAAACCCGATTCCCTCGCGCGAAACAATTACGGCGAACACTCTTCTTGTTTCCGCCGCAATCGGCTTCGATAGGCGCAATGAAATCCGGAGACGCTCTCGTGCCAGCCGAAACCAAACTATACCTCGACTTTGAGGCGGCCACGGGCGCGATCGATACGGCCCGCGAAGTGCTGACTGCGGTGCTCGAAGCCGCGCCGGTCGCGAGCGTGCTGATCCGCTCCAGCCGCGATACGGCTTTGGATGACGCGACCGCACGCGCATTGATTGCGATTGCGCAAAAAATGAGCGTTCCGGCACTGATTTACGGCGGCACGACACAAGTCCCGCCGCTTGGCGCCGACGGCATCCATCTACCTTGGGCTCAAGACATTGTCAGCCAATTCAAGGACACGCGCCGCGTTGCGCCACCGGGATCGGTCATAGGCGCCGACGCCGGACGATCGCGCCATGACGCGATGGAACTTGGCGAAGCCGGCGCAGACTATATCGCCTTCGGCATTCCGCCTGACGCCGAGGATCGTGCCGTCGCTGTCGAACGGCGGATCGAACTCATCGCGTGGTGGAACGAAGTCTTCGAATTGCCCTCCGTTGCCTTCGACGTAGCCGATACCGAAGAGGCGCGACGTCTCGCGGAGGCTGGCGCCGACTTCGTTAGCGTGACCATCCCACAGCACTGTGACATGGACGATGCCGTATCGCGGGCGCGGGACTTTGCCGACGCCCTGGTGCTGCACGAGAGGGCGGAATGAGGCTTCAGAGCCGACGCAGTATTTTTTTTCGTATCGCTGCGTTGGCGCTGCTGGCGTCGCTCGGTGGACGGCCGCTTTCCGCCGACAGCAGCTCCTGGTTTTCGCGTTCGGTCGAACCGCCGAAACAAGCGCCCGCACCTGCCGCCGCGCCCGCATCGCCGGCGAAGCACGCGCCATCGGCCACGCAGGGAACGTCCGTGATCGAGAAAACCATCCCGTCGACGGTGCCAGCGACCGGAGACGACGCGGCCTACACCGCCTTCGACCAGGGCCAATATCTGACGGCACTGAAACTGGCAGAGGAAGCCGCTCAGCGCGGCGAGCCGCAGGCCAGCACGCTGATCGGGCGCATCTACTCCGAAGGCCTCGGCGTTCAGAAAGACGATAAGAAAGCCTACGAGTGGTACGCGAAGGCGGCGCAGCTCGGTGATGTGCAAGGCACGTTCGCGCTTGGACTCCTGTTGGCCGAGGGCCGCGGCGTCGCCAAGGATCGCAAGGCCGCCGCCGACATGTTCGAGAAGGCCGCGCTCACCGGCCACGCCGAAGCAAACTACAATCTGGGTCTGCTGTTCCTCAAAGGCGACGGCAAACCCAAAAACCCGATCCGCGCTTTCCAGCATATTCGCTACGCCGCCGAGAAAGGCATTCCTCAGGCGCAGTACGATCTCGCAGCGCTCTATCAATTCGGCACCGGCGTTGATGCGAATGCGCTCGAAGCGGCGCGCTGGTTATCGCGAGCCGCCGAACAGGGCCTCGCCGTCGCGCAGTACGATTATGCCGTCAGGCTGCTGCAGGGATACGGTCTCAAGAAAGACGAGACAAAGATCACGACGCTGATGAAAGCGGCGGCCGAGAAAGGCATTTCCGGCGCCCAAAACCGCATGGCGTACATTTACCGCGAGGGCATCGAGACGGACAAAGATCCGGTCGAAGCTGCCAAATGGCGCCTGATTGCCAAGAAGAACGGCTTTAAGGACGCAACGCTCGACGAAATGGTCGCCAAAATGCCGAAGGCCCAGCGCCAAAAGGCAGAGACCGAAGCTTCTGCTTGGGCCGACCGCATCCAGGTCGACCCTGCCCTCAACAACGCTCGGTAAATCACGGCAAACTTGCCACTTGCCCTAAGAGCCGCTAGAGCCCGGCGTTCGCCCTCACACGCGCCTCGGCCGGACCCCAACCTCAATGAACAACGTCTCCCCTACCCTGAACGTCATGATTTCGGCCGCCCGCAAGGCGGGGCGCAGCCTCGTCCGCGATTTCGGAGAGGTCGAACAGCTGCAGGTTTCGATAAAGGGTCCCGCTAATTTTGTTTCCGCGGCCGATCACAAAGCCGAGGACATCATCTTCAAGGAGCTGAGCAAGGCGCGCGTCGGCTACGGCTTTCTGATGGAAGAGCGCGGCGAAGTGATCGGTGCCGACAAGACACATCGCTGGATCGTCGATCCGCTCGACGGCACGACCAACTTTCTGCATTCCAATCCAATGTTTTCCGTTTCAATCGGATTGGAGCGCGAAGGCCAACTCATCGCCGGTGTCATTTACAATCCCGCGAGCGACGAACTCTTTACCGCCGAGAAGGGCAAGGGCGCCTACATGAACGATCGGCGCCTGCGCGTCGCGGCGCGCAAAACGCTTGCCGATGCCCTGGTCACGACAGGCATCCCGCACCGCGGCCGCGAAGGTCACCCGCGCTTTCTCAAGGAAATCGAATTGCTTATGCCGGAGGTCGCCGGGCTTCGGCGCACCGGCTCTGCGGCACTCGATCTGGCGTTTGTGGCGGCAGGCCGTTTCGACGCGTACTGGGAGCACAACCTGCAGCCGTGGGACTTGGCCGCCGGTTTGGTCATCGTCCGCGAAGCGGGTGGTTTCGTCAGCGATCTCAAGGGTGGCGACAAAATCCTTGAAAGCGGCGACATTCTGGCGGCAAACGCCACGCTTCATAAGGCGTTTGGCGCGGTCCTTTTCGGCCGGAACTGACGACAACCGCCCGTCGGTACAGCTGTGGCAGTTAAGGCATGATGTTGCCCGTTTTCGATGTAAGAGGCATGCGCTAAGGTCCTACCACCGATACGCGGGGACGTTCCGGAGAGGAAAGAATGGCCAAGATCCGCCCGGGCGACGCCGCGGCACTCGCACCGGTATCGCGTCGCCTGACACCGCCGGGTGTCTTCCTGCTTCGCATGCTTATCTTCCTGACGCTGGTCAGTTTTCTGGTCGCAATTCTGTTCGACCAGCTGCAGCACTCGTTTCTGAACAATCCCGGCCTCAACGGCCTGATCGTCGGCACGCTGTTTCTCGGCATCGTCTACGCCTTTCGCCAGGTCGTCCGGCTCTATCCCGAAATCCGATGGGTCAATGCCTTCCGCATTGCCGATCCCGGGCTGACGATCAGCGCCAAGCCGGTGTTGCTTGCCCCGATGGCGACGATGCTGCGTGACAGGACCGGCGCGATATCGCTTTCGACAAGCGCCATGCGCTCGTTCATGGACTCGATTGGCTCGAGGCTCGACGAGGCGCGAGATACGGGCCGCTATCTCGTCGGCCTCTTGGTTTTCCTCGGTCTTCTCGGAACCTTCTGGGGTCTGTTGGAGACGATCCAGTCCGTCGGTAAGGCCATCGATACGCTCGACAGCAAGGCGACGGATAATGTTCAGCTCTTCAGCGATTTGAAAGCCGGATTGTCGGCGCCGCTCAAGGGTATGGGCACGGCGTTTTCATCCTCCCTGCTCGGCCTCGCAGGCTCTCTCATTCTGGGCTTCCTCGAACTGCAGGCCAGCCACGCGCATAATCGCTTCTACAACGAACTCGAAGAGTGGCTGTCGGGCATTACCGAGCTGACGCCGGGCGGCGTCGCATCGGCGTCGAGCGACTACGTCAATCGCCAGCTTCTCGGCGCCGTCGTCGATATGCAGCGGGCGCTTGAAGACTTCTCTAACCGGCTCAGCGAACAGCCGGTCGCGCCGCCGACAAGTCTGACGCAATCTGGAGTGCCGCAACAGTCCCCCGACGAAGTTCGAGAACTGGCCCGCGGCGTCAACCAGCTCGTCACGCAAATGCGATCCGAACAGAAGGTCGTTCGCGAATGGGTTGATGAGCAGGCCCAGCAGCAGGCCGAAGTCGCCAACATGCTACGCAGCCTCACGGACGCGATGAAGCGCGGAGTAAAATAATGGCGCGCGGGCGTGCGAGGCGCAGCAACGATTACGGGCAATTCTGGCCGGCGTTTGTCGACGTGCTCTCGACGCTGTTGCTCGTCGTTACCCTGCTGATGTCGATATTCATGATCGCGCAGTATTTCGCCGCACAAGAAGTCAGTGGCAAGGACTCCGCCCTCAAACGTCTGACCCGTCAGATCAGCGAACTGACTTCAATGCTATCGCTGGAAAAGGGTAAGTCGCAAACGTCTCAGGACGAGCTCGCGTCGCTGCAGGCTTCGCTGGCGTCCCTCAAAGCAGAGAACGAGAAGCTCACCGGTACCGGCCTCGGCGCCGATGAACGCGCCAAAGCCGCCGAAGGTCAGGTTGCAGCGCTCAGCTCGGATCTCGAATCGCAAAAAAATATCTCGAAGGAAGCGCTGTCGAAGGTTGACCTCTTGAACCAGCAGCTGTTGGCGCTGCGGCGGCAGATTGCGGCGCTGAGCGACGCTCTTGATGTGTCCCAAAAGAAGACCATAGACAGCGATAAGACGATCAAGGATCTCGGCGCCCGTTTGAATACCGCGCTCGCCCAGCAGGTGCAGGAACTGAAGCGCTATCGCTCGGACTTTTTCGGCCGACTGCGTGCGCTCCTGAAAGATCGCAAGGACATCCGCGTCGTCGGAGACCGCTTTGTTTTCGAATCTGAAGTTCTGTTTCCATCTGGTTCCGCGACACTGACGCCGGAGGGCACGGCCGCCATGGACCAGATCGCCGATGCGATCCTCGAACTTCAGAAAGAGATTCCGAGCGACATCGACTGGGCCTTGCAAATCAATGGCCACACCGACGCTCGTCCAATATCTAACCCGCAGTTTCCGTCGAACTGGGAGCTGTCGACGGCGCGCGCGTCTTCCGTCGTCAAATACTTGGTTACGCGCGGCGTGCCGCCGGAACGTCTCGTCGCCGCGGGATATGGCGAGTTTCAACCGATTGACGCTGGTGGTAGCGAAGACGCGTTCCAGAAAAACCGGCGCATCGAGCTGAAGCTGACGAATAGGTAGAGGACGTTGCGGTGTGCGCGGCGACCCCGTTTCCGCAGAGCCCGCCGGGCCTGCACAACTTCTCTTCATCCTCAGCCGAATGCGCTCGCGCTCATGCCTTCGAGGATGACGAACACGGTGCTGGCGGCCGGCTCCGCGAACGCGGAGTCGCCGGCACAAAACAAAGATTATTCAGCCGCTTCGCGACCGAACTGCAGCTCGGCAAGGCGAGCGTAGATGCCGCCACGGCGCACGAGTTCGCCATGCGTGCCGGCTTCGACGATGCGGCCTTTGTCCATCACCAGAATGCGGTCGGCCTTTTGAACAGTCGCCAGCCGATGTGCGATGACCAGCGTCGTGCGGCCCGTCATCAGGCCCTCGAGCGCCTGTTGCACCGCGCCCTCGCTTTCGGCATCGAGCGAACTCGTTGCTTCGTCGAGCAGCAGGATCGGTGAATTCTTCAAAATCGCGCGTGCAATCGCAATTCGTTGACGCTGGCCACCCGACAGGGTCGCGCCGCGCTCGCCGAGCTTGCTGTTGTAGCCGTCGGGAAGCGCACGGATGAACTCATCGGCCTGCGCTGCCGTCGCGGCGCGGCGGACCTCTGATAGCGTGGCACCCGGCGTGCCGTAGCGGATGTTTTCGGCGACCGTGTCGGCGAACAGCGCGACATCCTGCGGCACGACGGCGATGCGCCGGCGCAGCGCCTCGAGATCGGCTTCGGCGACGTTGACGCCATCGACGCGCACAATGCCGGCGTCGGGGTCATAAAAACGCAGGATCAAGTTGAAGATCGTACTCTTGCCGGCGCCCGACGCCCCGACGAGCGCGATCGTCTCGCCGGCGCTAACGCGGAACGACACCGCGTCGAGCGCCACGGCATCGGGGCGGGCGGGATATTTGAACGTCACGTTCTCGAACCCAATCGTACCGAGCGCCGGCTGCGGAAGTGGAACCGGGTTCTCTGGCGAGCGGATATCAGGCACCGTCGCCATCATCTCGGAAAGCCGCTCGGCAGCGCCAGCCGCCTGACTGATTTCGCCCCAAACCTCTGAAAGCTCGGCGAGCGCGCCGGCCGCGAACAGCGCGTAGAGGACGAACTGACTAAGCCTGCCACCGGTCATTTCGCCGGCGATGACGGCGGATGCCCCATACCAGAGAACACCGGTGACGCTGGCGACCGTCAGGAATATCGCAATTCCCGTCAATGCCGCGCGCGCTTTCATACGTTGACGCGCCGCCCCGAAAGCGCGCTCGACAGCGCGGCCGAACCGCTCTGAAACAGCTTTCTCGCTGACGTAGGCCTGCATCGTCCGATGCGCGGCGAGATTTTCTGCCGCGTAAGCCGAAGCGTCGCCGAGCGTGTCCTGGGCGTAGCGCGAAAGGCGGCGGACAAGGCGGCCGAACCCCACGAGCGGCAGAACTATGACCGGAATCGCGATGAAAATGAGCGCCGAGAGTTTGGCGCTCGTCACGAACATCATGATCAGAGCGCCGATCAGCATGATGAGGTTGCGCGCTGCCTGGCTTAACGCCGAACCGGCGACGGTCTTGATTTGCGTCGTGTCCGCCGTCAGGCGGCTCATCATCTCGCCCGAATGATTGCGATCGAAATACGCAGGCCCGAGCTTGGCCAGCTGCGCAAATACCTTCGTCCTGAGATCGGCGACGACCCGTTCGCCGATCCAGTTCACGAAATAGTACCGCGCCGGGCTGGCGATGGCGATGATGACGCCGATGCCGATCAGCGTCAGGAAGTAGTTGTTGATCAGCGCGGAATCGTTGCCGCCGAAACCTTTATCGATCATCCGGCGCACGGCCATCGGCACCGCCAGCATGGCGAGCGCCGAAACGACCAGCGATATGACGGCACCGGTAAGCGCACCCTTGTGCGCCAGGATCAACGGCTTGAGCGTCAGCAACGGTCGCAGAGACAGGCGCTGGCGCGCGCCTTCATCCGCCGACGCGGCCTCTTTGTGCCCGGGATGTGCTGTAACGCTGCTGTTCATCGACTCTTCTGATCCAACTCTCGGGGGAATAAGACGTTTCAGCGCCTGAAGCCGCGGACCATGCCCGACCGGGCTGCCCGGCTCAAGAGACACCCCGTCCAAGGGACAATGGGACGCTGCTCAGAGGGCGGACACCGATGCCGGCGCGCCTTTGCCGACTTGTGCCGAGGGGCCATCTCGGCTACACAACCGGCCAATTCAGTCCCTTTGCAATCCGAGGGGCCGAGGCTCGCAGGAGCCTCGCCGCCAGCAACGCATTACCAGACGGACACCAGGCCATGAAGAAAGACAATGACCTTCACCCGGATTACCACCAGATCAAGGTTGTAATGACGGATGGAACCGAGTTCACGACGTACTCGACGTACGGCAAGGAGGGCGACAAACTGACCCTCGATATCGATCCGAACACGCATCCGGCCTGGACCGGCGGCGATCAGAAGTTGATGGACCGCGGTGGCCGTCTGTCGCGCTTCAAGAAGAAGTTCGAAGGCATGTTCTGATCGCAGCTTTGCCTCACGGCACGGCGCGAACTGAAAAACCAAAGGCCCGGTTCAACAACCGGGCCTTTTTCAATTTCCAATTTCAGGCTGCCGCTCAGCTGAGCTTTGCGAAGGCGCGTTCCAGCATGCCGACCTGCTGCGCAACGGGATTGGCCATTGGCTCGGAGGCGGCGTCCAAGGTCTCCGATTTCGACATCGCGCGATCGAGTTTGCTGATGCGATCGTGCATCGCGAAGCTTTCCTCGATCAGGCTTTTCAGGCCCTGCGGCAGCTCCGAATAGCCGTTGACGTGCGACGGACGGCCGAAAGCCTGAAGCTTGACGCGGCGGCGCTTCTTCTGCGCCTCTTCGTCGGTGATCTCTCCCTCGCGCAGCGCACGGCGGATCAGCAGCCACGACGCAAGGTCCAAGAGACGCGTCGTAAGACGCATGCTCTCGGTAGCGTAAAGCACACCGACACCGCCGGTCAGCGTCTTGGCTTCTCGACGGCCGGGGCCATCGAGATAGCTCGCCGTGCGCTCGACGAGCGCCATGCCTTCTTTGAAGATGTGGTCGAACTGTTCGGAGGACTGAAAGCGCTCTCCGAAAGAGACCGTTGTGGCGCTATTTGAATGCGCACTGTCGACGCGGAATACGTTACTCATGACCCTCAACGATACAAACGCTTACCCGTCCTAAATTCTTACCACGAACTGATGATACTGCACCATAGTAAACAAGAACGTTCAAAACGGGGCACCGCGATACTGCCTGTGGACAATGCAAAAAAAGAGCCGTCCTTGCGGAGCGGCTCGAAAGTCAACAGGGAAGCGTCAAACAAAGCGGCGGAATGGCCGCTCCAGACCCAAGATGCCTGGATCAGGACCCAAAGTGCCTCGATATATTTAAGTTTCCGTTAAGTGTGTGTGCGGCCACAGAGTGTCGGCGTTAGCTTTGCGGCGCGGTGTCGAACCCGCGGCAATCTCAAAGTGCAACAGAAACAATCTGATTTTATAAAATTTCTTAGAATTTACTTCACGATTTGAAAAGCGAATGCGCGGCGGCCTCGTGCTTGCGCTTGCGATCGAGTTCAAGCCGCACCCTCTCGATCTCGCCTTCGAGATCCTTGATCCGCCGTTCGAGTTCCGCGACGGAGAGCGTCGCCAGACTTTCACCTATCGTCACGCCGCCCGGCTTTTTCGGCGGCAGCAGATCATCGAGGTCCATGTCGATCCTCCGGGTCGCGCCGTGGTGTCCGCTGTCCAGCCTACTCAATGCTGCGGCGGCGGTCGAGATGCGATGAGATTTCGTGCCGCTGATAGCGAGGCTTGCCGCGCCGTTCGCAGCCGTGCATTGCTCGCCTAAGCAGTCAAAACAGGACGTTCTGATGAGCTTACCAAAAACGATGAAAGCCGTTGTGATCGCGGGCAAAGGCGGCCCGGAAGTTCTTCAGCTTCAAGACATGCCGCTGCCGCAACCGGCGCCGGGCGAGGTTTTGATAAAAGTTGCAGCAGCCGGCGTGAACCGTCCCGACGTGTTGCAGCGACAGGGCTCGTATCCTCCGCCCAAAGGTCACTCGGAGCTTCCGGGCCTCGAAGTATCGGGCGTGATTGCAGGGCTCGGAGACGGCGTGCAGCGTTTCTCGCAAGGCGACGAAGTCTTGGCGCTGCTCAGCGGCGGCGGCTACGCCGAATATGCCGTCGCTCCCGAGCTGTGCTGCATCAAAAAGGCGGAAGCCCTCTCCTTCGTCGAAGCCGCCGCCATCCCCGAAACGTTTTTCACCGTCTGGCACAACGTCTTCGAGCGCGGCGGATTGAAGTCTGGCGAAAAATTTCTGGTCCACGGTGGCACGAGCGGCATCGGCGTGACCGCCATTCAGCTGGCCAAGGCATTCGGCGCCTACGTGCTGACGACTGTCGGGTCGGATGAAAAGTGCGAAGCGGCGCGCGCCCTCGGCGCCGACGTCGCCATCAATTATCGCACGCAGGACTTTGCCAAGGTGATCAAGACCGAGACGGACGGACACGGTGTCGACGTCATTCTCGACATCGTCGGCGGCGACTACATTGAAAAAAACATTCGCTCGCTTGCCGAGGATGGCCGTCTCGTCAGCATCGGCTTTCAAAATGGATCGACGGCCACGATCGACTTCATGCGCGTGATGCTGAAGCGTTTGACGATCACCGGCTCGACGCTTCGTATCCGCTCGAACGAATTCAAAGGGCACATCGCACGGGCGATCGAAGAAAAGGTTCTTCCACTCATCGTTGCGGGCAAGATCAAAGTGCCGATCGACGGCACGTTTCCCCTCGATCGCGCGGGCGAGGCCCACGCTCGCATGGAAAGCAGCTCTCACATCGGCAAGATCGTCCTGACGGTCGCTTGAACGAGACTCGAGACTACCAAACGAACTCGCTCATCACCGCGATCGGCTGCGGGGCGCTCTTCGCGCCGAATAACCGGGCCGCAGCATCGGCCATCGACTCGCCCAGGCGCACATGCACGCCGCTCGCAATGAAAACGGCGCGCACGCCGAAATTCACGGCGCCGGCAATATCGGTCGCGATGCCGTCGCCGATCGCGAGCACGCGCTCCCTCGTCACTGGCGCGCTTCGCAGAGTGCCGGCAAGCTCCAACGCCAATTCGTAGATCGGCTGAAAAGGCTTGCCCGCGTAGCTGACGGTGCCGCCCAGCGCCTCGTAGGCCGCAGCGACCGCGCCGGCGCAATAAATGATATGGCCATCGCGTTCGACGGTCCGATCCGGATTGGCGCAGATCATCGGCACGGCGCGCGATTTGAGTGTGGCGAGCATGGCGGCATAATCGGCGGGCGTTTCGGTCTCGTCGTCGTAGAGACCGGTGCAAACTGCGACCTCGGCATCATTCGCGGTGGCGCCCGGAACGGCCCCAAGCCCGGCGAAGAGCGGCAGATCGCGCTCGGGGCCAATGTGCAGAATGCGCCGCCCGGCACAGGCCTCGATCAACTCGCGGGAGACATCGCCCGAACTCACGATCTCATCGTAAGCCGCGCCCGCAACGCCGACCCGGTCGAGTTGCCGTCTGACGCTGTCGCGCGGACGCGGTGCGTTGGTGACGAGCAACACGGTGCCGCCCTGCTTTCGAAACGCTTGGCACGCCGTAACCGACGATGCACACGGACGAACACCGTTGTGTATCACGCCCCAAATGTCGACGAACCAAACGTCGGACGTGGCAGCGAGAGGCGCAATCGAAGGCAAAACGAAACTATCGGTCATCTGCGGCCTGGAACGCGGCGATGAGATT
>NZ_DATNBA010000066.1:0-5731 GCF_035572195.1 Hyphomicrobium sp.
GAAAGCGTCTTTGCTTGCTTTGCTAAACTCATGACGAGCTCCTAACTGTCTGTAGACAAAAGATAGACAGGTAGAATATACAACAATAAGCCGTTGAAATAAAATATAAATTATGATGGCAGAACTAATACAAGCACTGCCACGGCAAGATGGATTGAGCCGCGCCCAAGGGCGCTGCTGAACGTCTCGGTCGCGAAGTAATACCGGCGTCGCCGCTAATGCGCGCTCGTAGTGACGGCGTCGCCGGTCGTCGCGGCCGCTGAGTCCTCGCCCTTGCCATGACCTGCGATCCGGTCGGATAGCGCCAGCAGGACACTCGAAACCACGAATACGACGTGGATGACGACCATCCACATCAGCTCCCGCTCACGCTCGGGTGTGACGACGCCAAGCGACATGAACTGGCGCAGCAGCTGTACGGCCGAGATCGCGACGATCGACGACAGCATTTTCAGCTTCAGTGCTGAAAAATCGATCGTACCCATCCATTCCGGTCGGTCACCATGATCGGAATGATCCATCTTCGAGACGAAATTTTCGTAGCCCGAAAAAATCACGATGATCAGAAGCGATCCCGTAAGCGTCAGATCGACGAGCGTCAGCAGGCCGAGAATCACGTCGGACTCGCTCGACGCGAAGGCGCCGACTGCCAGATGCAAAAGCTCGGCGCAAAATTTTATCAGCAAGACGAATAACGAAATCGCCAAGCCGAAATAGAATGGCGCCAGCAGCCACCGGGCGCTGAACAGCAAGTTTTCAAGCGTTACTTCGATACGCTTGACGGCGCTTTTCTCAACCATTTGTCCGGGGTCCTCGGTCTAAGGCAATGGGCTCGCCAGCGATCAGCGGATCAGCGGCCAGGAAAACATCGGCGTCGGCGCCGTATCGCTCTCGAGGCTCGTTTGGATTTGCGGAATTGGGGCCGGCGTCTGCGCCACGAGCTTCGGCAGGAACTGAGTTGGGCGCGGAACGGCGCTGAGCCACTGGTCCTGTTCGCGAATGGCCATTAGCGTCGGCTCACATGCTTCGAGCGGACCGGCGAATTCTCCCGTGCTCGTTTCGCGGAAGATATAGCGGCCGCTGCACACGCTGACGGCGGGCGGCCGCTTCGTTCGCTCGAACATGTCGTAGCCCTCTTTGAGATTATTCCAGAAGGGCATCCACGGAGATTTCTCCTGCACGGCCATGTTCAGATCCGTCATGCGAAACGGAAGAATGTGCACCGGTACGATGTTCTCTCCCGCGTCGATGGCCGCCATCGTGAGCTGGTGAATCTCGTCTGAAACCGGATTGGTCATGGCAAAGCAACCGATCGACGAGCAACCGCCGTGGATCAGGATGTTCGAACCCGTCCGCGCCTGCGACTGATCGAGAATATTCGGATAGCCGATGTCGAGCGACACGGGCCACCGCCCGACGTGACGGGCCTGGGCGCGCGTCACCGTATAGAAGCCTTCCGGCGCCTGCTTGTCGCCGTCCCTGAGTTTCGGCCCGATGGAGCCGGACCAGTGACAGATCGGGTAAGTTGCAAACAGGACGAACGCGTTGTCCTTCCGCTTCCAAATCTCGAGTTCGGATTCCGATTTGAAGATGCGGATCAAAATTGGCGATGCCAGCGTCACGCCCTTATCGCGCAGACGCTCCTGCAATACCGCGACGTTTGGTGTCCCCGGCAGCGGCAGCGCTCCGACGGCGGCCGCCCTCTGACGCTCGACCCGATCGGCGGCCACATCCTTGAGTTCGATGGAAAGCGCATATGCGTTCTCGGCGCAGGCGACACCGAGTGTCATCGCCGCGAGAAATGCCAAACGGAAGACGCTCTGGAATGCCATGAATGCTCTGCGACCGAGTAGCCCCGTTCCTTACGCGGTGGCGCACATTATTGCCCGTAACGCGACAATTCGAAGTGTCTTTTCGCCAACACCCGGCAAGATTAAACCTGTGTATCCTCAACTCTTGGCATTGACGGCGGGGCAGCGGTTTTCGATCGGGTTGTCGCCCGTCGCGCCTTTGTCGCCGGGCTCGAAGCGATAGCGGGTCTGACAGACCGTGACTTTGGGCGGCAGCAGACTTTTTTCAAAGAGATCGTTGCCCGCTTTGAGGGTCTTCCAGAAGGTGGCATACGGATTGTTTGCGTAGTCCGCCAACCGTTCATCTGACATCCGGAACGGATAGACTTGCACCTGAAAACGCTTTTGCCCCCCCGCCAGCGACGTGGTGACCAAACGCCAGATTTCATCGATCTGGGCGTTCGTCATCGCAAAGCAACCGACCGACGCGCAGCCGCCGTGAACCATGATCAGCGATCCGGTGCGGCCGTTAGCCTGGTCAAAGGCATTCGGAAACCCAAGGTTGAACGAGCGATGCCAGGCGCTATTCGGATTGAGCGCCGAAGCATCGACCGTGTAGAAGCCCTCCGGCGCTTGCAGGTCGCCTTGCTGCAGCTTGGGGCCAAGCCGGCCGGACCAGCGGCAAATGGGATAAATCGCGAAGCGATGAAACACGCCATCGCGCTGCATCCACAATTCCAGTTCGAATTCTCTTTTGAATATTCTGATTAGAACCGGAGAGCCCTCCCTCACGCCGTTTTCGGCGAGACGTTGCGACAAGCGCGTCAAATCTGGCTGACCGGGCATGTCCAGACCGAACTGCGCTCTGAAGAGCCGCTGGCTCCGTTCGTACCGGATGAGGGCTTTGTCACCGCCCGGCAAACGCGGCAACCAGATCGGTGCGAATGCCAGCGCCAGCCCTGCAATCGCGATCGAACAGACGGCGAAGATCAGGAAAATCTTGCCGGCATGCGATCGTCTCGGTTCCGATGTCTTCGGCTGACTCACATCACGCTCATGCATAGGAGGCGGCGCGCTAAAGGATCAATTCGCGTTGGCGACTGGCGACGATACTGCCATCGAACTCGCATTCGCCTGAGCCTTTTCTTGCTGCTTGGCAGCGTTGATATCGGCGAGCGTCGGCTCGGCATCCGGGTTCGTTATGCCCTTGAGCTTGTTGCCATTGGCGACATCCATCTCAGCCGGTTCGGGCAATGGCGTAAACGCTGTGACAACCGGCCGATCGAAAGCCGGGCACTGACCGGCGGGATCAGGACGGCTGCGCGGAATCAGTCCCACGACATAGCGGCGTTCGCAAATCGTGATGTTAGGCGGTATCCGGTATTGCTCGAAGTAATCATAGCCCTGCTTCAGGGTCTTCCAATAGCCATACCATTTGTGCGACTTCATTTGCGCCATGCGCGCGTCAGTCATCCGAAACGGGAACGCCTGAAGCTGGAAGCTGGTTTGTCCGGCCTTCAATGCCTCCCGCGTCAATCCATAGATCTCTTCCATAAGCGCGTCGGTCATGGCGTAGCACCCGGCGGACCGGCAGTTGCCGTGCACCATCACCGAATCGCCCGTGCGCCCCCAAGACCTGTCGTAGGCATTCGGGTAGCCGAGATTGAACGACAGGTAATACTTCGAGTTCGGGTTCATCAGCGTCGGTGTGATCGTGTAGAAGCCTTCGGG
The DNA here is from genome assembly GCF_035572195.1 of Hyphomicrobium sp. Lineage (GTDB taxonomy): Bacteria > Pseudomonadota > Alphaproteobacteria > Rhizobiales > Hyphomicrobiaceae > Hyphomicrobium_B. The sequence continues at coordinate 3,522 of NZ_DATNBA010000066.1, forward strand.
CGCCTGTCTGTCGCCCTTACTTTCCTTCGGGCCGATTTCGCCGGACCAATTGCAGATCGGGTACGTCTTGAAATGGTAGAAACGGCCGTCGTCGCGCTGCTTCCAAACCTCGAGTTCGGATTCTTCCTTGAAAACGCGCACGAACACGGGCGCGCCGGGCTGCATGCCTTTCTTGGCAAGCAGCGACAAGGCATCCTTCGATAGCGGAACTTCCGCCGGCGGCGGAATAACGGGCGCGCTTGAACAGGCCGCGACCGCGACCACGGCAATTAGAGCCGCGAGCCGAACAACAGCTCTCGACGTTATCGAGACGTTGGTCTGCAGCAATGCGCTTTCCCCGGCTTCGAGTTCCCCGTTCCGCGGGCTGGCGGACTATTAAATACAATAAACTCAAACGACTACTGCGATCGCGCGGAGTCTATGTCAACTCAAGTATCGTGTCGAAATACGGCACGGCGGCGGCCATTTGGTGAGCGGCCCGCCGGAGATCAGTGCCCGATCGACAGGAAACGCTCGTGCCGTTGTTTGCGGATCTCCTCCGGCGATTTGCCGTCGAATTCCGAAAGCATCCGGGCGATGGCGTTTCCGGTTGCGATAATCACCGATTCGCGGTCGCGATGCGCGCCGCCTGTCGGTTCCTTGATAATCGCATCGATGACGCCGAGCTGGTCGAGGTCCTGGGCCGTGATCTTCATGTTGGTCGCGGCTTCTTCCTTTTTGTTGCTGTCGCGCCAGATAATCGAGGCCGCGCCTTCGGGCGAGATCACCGAGTAGATGGCGTGTTCGAGCATAAGGATGCGGTTTGCCGTCGCGATCGCGATCGCGCCGCCCGAGCCGCCCTCACCGACGATGACGGCAACCATTGGAACGCCGAGCTTCAGGCAGCATTCGGTCGAACGCGCGATTGCTTCGGCCTGCCCACGCTCTTCCGCCCCGATGCCCGGATAGGCGCCAGGCGTATCGACGAAAGTGATGATCGGCAGATCGAATCTGTCAGCAAGCTCCATCAGCCGCACGGCTTTGCGATAGCCTTCGGGGCGGGCCATTCCAAAGTTGTGCTTGATGCGCTGCTCGGTATCGGAGCCCTTCTCGTGGCCGAGCACGACGACCGATCTATTGCGAAATTTTCCGATGCCGCCGACGATCGCCTCGTCCTCGGCGAAATAGCGATCACCTGCGAGCGGCGTGAAATCCTCTATGAGGCCGCCGATGAATTCGAGCGCATGTGGACGTTCCGGGTGGCGCGCGACGAGCGTCTTTTGCCATGGCGTCAGCTTGTTGTAGGTGTCAACGAGGGCGGCCTTCGCCTTTTGTTCGAGCCTCGCGATCTCGTCGGCGATCTGTGGTCCTTTGCCATCGTTTTGCATCGCCTTGAGCTCGGAAACTTTGTTCTCGAGTTCCAAAATTGGTTTCTCGAAATCGAGATAAGTACGCAGGGCGGACGTGGCGTTCACGGAACAGGAGCCTTTTTGATCGTCAACTTAGGCGTGCGGCGCTAGAGTCGGCACCCGATCCGCAACATTCGCCTTGAGGCCCGCCGGGTGTCAAGGTGACGGGATGCGCTGGTCTACTGCCAAAACGCTAAATTTATTAATTATTTCCGGCTGCTAGCCTGTTCACAATCGGCGCAACCGCAAACATGAAAGTGGCGGCGACGGCGACAAGGGCCGCTTGTGCAAGGAATGAAAGCACCAGCATGTCGGGATCGGTTGCCGTGAAGGCGCCGCCGATATCGCCCGCCAGCTTGTTGCCGAAGGCTGCCGCCAGGAACCAAAGGCCGAGCACGAAGCCGGTCATTCTCTTCGGCGCGATCCGCGTCATCGTCGACAGACCGACCGGGCTCAGCATCAATTCGCCGACCGTGAACAGCAGGTAGAGACCGATCAGCCAGAGAGGCGACACGCGTCCATCCGATGCGAAGCCGGCGGCAGGGACCATAAGAAGAAACCCAGCCGCGAGAAAAACCAGACCGAGCGCGAATTTGATGGGCGAGGATGGCTGACGATGCCCGAGTCTCAGCCACAGCGCCGCCACGAAGGGCGTCAGCAGGATGACGAAGACCGGATTAGCGGATTGGAACCAGGACGATGGAAACGAAAGTCCAAGAACCTGATTTTCCGTCAGCGTATCGGCGAACAGCGATAGCGTCGTCCCGGCCTGCTCGAAAACCGCCCAGAAGATCATTGCCGCAATGAAATAGATGCCGACGG
>NZ_DATNBA010000067.1:0-3282 GCF_035572195.1 Hyphomicrobium sp.
GCAAGCCGAGGCGCTGATGAAATTCGGCTGCGGTGCCGTCCTGGTGAAAGGTGGCCACGCCCGCGGTTCGGTGGCCGTCGATGTCTTTTTCGATGGCACGATGCGCCACGTCTTGCGCCGGCCACGCATTGAAACGGCGAACACGCACGGCACCGGCTGCACGCTGTCGGCTGCAATCGCGGCTAACCTCGCACAAGGCCGATCGATGCGGCAGGCCGTCGATGCCGCCAAAATGTTCGTCTGGAACGCTCTGGCGTCCGGCGCTGCACTCGCCATCGGCGGCGGTAACGGTCCCGTCGATCATCTTTTTGCTCTGCGAAAGTCGTCGCGCGATCAGTGACGCGAGCTTTTCAACGGTTACATGGCGCTACGTGTTGCGGGCATGCACTCGTCGCGCGACTCGCATGTGCAATCCCGGCGTCAAGGCTTGCATCGCGAAACGCACTTTGGCAGTTTGCGCGCGGCTTCGGCGCTTATGCGCCGTTGAAGGACTCCGGGGGGAGCGCCAAGCTCGCTTCGACAACTCGAACCAGAGCTTGGCAAGAACCGGTCCGCTTCGGCGGGCCGGTTTTTTGTTGCCGGAGTGGCACACACGATGCGTTTCCAACCGCTTCGCGCGAAAGTTGTCCCAAGTTCGGTTGAGCGCCGGCGCGGTGCCGCAGATAATGTGGCAGGATAGTGATTTGGGGCGTCTGTGAATGGCGTTCGGAGGGCGGGGTTTCAATGCAGGGTGCCAAGAGCATCAATAATCGGTTGCGCCTTGTAGGTGCGACCGCAGCGGCACTCGTCGCAGTGACAGGTTCGGCGGTGGCGGGCGGCTTCGATATTCACGAGCAGTCGACCGTGTTCCTTGGCTCTGCGATGGCAGGCGCGGCCGCTGGCGGCAGCCTCGGTTCGATGTACTGGAACTCTGCGGCTGCGGGTCAATTTTCGGGATTAAATACAGAGTCGTCTTACATTCTCGTTCTTCCGAACGGCGATGTGCACGTCTCGTCCTTCGGCGGTGTGCCAATTTCAAGCAATAGTGGCGACATCGGCATCGATGCCTTCACAAGTTCGACTTACGGCAGCTACCGGCTGTCGAAGGATTTTTGGGTCGGCATCGCCATCAACGCGCCCTTCGGCTTGGCGACGAAGCCCGAGAATACGAACTACGCGGGTTCGATTTTGGGGCTTACGACCAAGCTCCTGACCGTTAACGCCAACCCGATGATTTCCTATCGCGTGGCCCCCGGCATCACGATCGGCGCCGGCGTGCAGATGGAGTGGGCGAGAGGCAAGCTGCAATTCCGAACGTCGCCGTCGGATATCGCTCAGTTCAAGGGCGATGACTGGGCGTTTGGCGCGACTGCGGGTATCACGATCGAACCTGCCGCAGGTACGTCGATCGGCCTCGGCTATCGCTCGCAGCTCACGCACGATCTCGACGGTCACTTCAAAACGGACTTGGCCGGTATCGGAGACGTGGACGCAGTCGGGACGGTCAATCTACCCGACATCGTGACACTGAGTTTGCGGCAAGAAATGACTCCGAATACGCGGCTCTTAGGAACCGTTCAGTGGGAGAACTGGAGCCGGTTCAAGCAATTGACGGTGACCGGGGATTTCAGCCCAATAGGGAATTCGATTACGACGCCGGCAAATTGGAACGACAGCTGGTACTTCTCGGTTGGTGGCGAGTATGATTACACGCCCGCGCTGACGTTGCGGACCGGCGTCGGCTACGAAATTTCTCCGGTCGATGATCCGTCGAAGCGCTTCACGGCGATACCCGACAACGACAAAGTGTATCTGAGCATCGGCGCAAGCTATAAATATAGCGAGTGGACGACGTTCGACGTCGGCTATTCCCACATATTCGTGCAGGACGGTGATTTCACGCGCACTCCCCCGGGGGTACCGGCTCCGGAGCTATCCGGCACCGTCGAAGCGTCTGTAGATATGATAGCGGTTGGTATGCGGACTCGCTGGTAGGCAGCGCAGTCAATCGAAGCACTAAAAAACCGGGCTCGAATGCCCGGTTTTTTGTTGGTAGCAAAGGCGAGGGCTGCGGATGCCCAAACGCTACATACCGTCATCGACCTTGAGTTCGTGCAAAACGCTCTCGAGTATCGCCTCGAGTTTTGCCGCCACCGCATCGAGCGTCCCTGCGGCGTTGACAGCGCGATGCGACTGCGCCGCCTGCGACTGGCTCATCGCGTAAAGCCTGCCGGCGTTGCGGGCGATTTGTTCGCAGCCGTTTGGGTCAAACGGGTTCGCCTGCAAGGACCAGGCGATGTTGTGGATGTCCTCCGCCGCTTTCAGGATCGCGTGCGTCGGCAACATGCTCTCGTCGACCGTAGGCCGCGCCATTAATTCGGCGCGCGTTTCGGCGAGCCGTGCCTTCACAGTCTCGATCTCGCTCTTGAGCTGGCCAAGAAGAGCCGGCGGCTCGCGCAGCGACGCCTGCAGCCGCCTGATGGCATCTTCGAGAAGTGCACCGTCAAGGCGGCGGGCGCGGCGGCCGTGTTCGGCGAGAAACCACCGTCCGCGGACCGTCTCAAGCAGCGTCGCCTCGATAGCGCGATACTCGGTCTCGGTGTCCTCAGCGATCGCAGATGAATAGGGCTGCATAGGCCGTTTGTGCTCCGCAAAATGGAACTCAAGGGATATGCGATTCGGCCAGATCGTAGACACAACCTCCGGACGAGCCGGACGCGTTGCCGGTTATCGTATCAATTTCGCATCGGGCATATAGAACGGTGCTCGGATTATTTTCCGAGGAGAATCCGGCAGCATGGCCAAGATGAAACGCGAGGATCGCGCCTTTGCCCTGCCGATTGCGCTGTTCTACGGCGCCGTCTTCATCATCTACGGAACGAACGTTCCGTTCATGCCGGTTTGGCTCGATTGGTGTGGCCTCAGCGCCGGCGAAATCAGCGCGGTTATGGCGGCCCCACTTTTTCTTCGTGTGTTCGTGACGCCGACCGTAGCGGTGGCTGCAGATCGCGAGGGCGCGCATCGCATCTATCTGATCGGGCTCGCGTGGCTCGGCTTGGCGTTTGTCCTGGCGCTGTCGCAGACGCGGTCGTTCTGGCCGATACTCTTGTTCGCCGTCCCGCTGATGGTCTGCTTTTCGACGCTCGTGCCACTGATCGAGACGATTGCGGTCCAAGGAATGCGGTCACGCGGTCTCGATTACGGCCGGATGCGGCTGTGGGGATCGCTCACCTTCGTCGTCGCGAGTTTTCTCGGCGGCCTCGTCATTACGCAATATGGCGGCGGCGCCGGCGTGTGGCTCGT
>NZ_DATNBA010000068.1:0-2824 GCF_035572195.1 Hyphomicrobium sp.
AAGCACTGCACGAATTGCTCGACGGTCGCCGCCTCGCCGTCGTGGCGGCTGAAATAGAGGTCCATGCCCTTGCGGAAATTCTCCGGGCCGAGCAGCACTTTGAGCATGCGCACGCCCTCGGCGCCCTTCTCGTAGACGGTCGCCGTATAAAAGTTGTTGATCTCGCGGTAGACCGCGGGGCGCACCGGATGTGCGAGCGGGCCGGCATCCTCGACGAATTGTCCGGCGCGAAGCCCGCGCACGTCGGAAATCCTCTCGACCGCGCGCGAGCGCAGATCGGAGGAAAATTCCTGATCGCGATAAACGGTCAGGCCTTCTTTCAGGCAAAGCTGAAACCAGTCGCGGCAGGTAATGCGGTCGCCGGTCCAGTTGTGAAAATACTCGTGCGCGATCACGGATTCGATGCCAGCGAAGTCCGCGTCGGTCGCAGTCTCCGCCGTCGCCAGCACGTATTTGTCGTTGAAGACGTTGAGGCCCTTGTTCTCCATCGCGCCCATATTGAAATCCGAAACGGCGACGATCATGAAAATATCGAGGTCGTATTCACGGCCGAATTTTTCCTCGTCCCAGCGCATAGAACGCTTGAGCGAAGTCATGGCGTAATCGCAGCGGCCTTCCTTGCCCGGCTCGACGTAAATGCGCAGCACGACATCGCGGCCCGACATCGTGCGGAAACGGTCTTCGACCTGGGCGAGATTTCCGCCCACCAGGGCAAACAGGTAGGACGGCTTTTTGTGCGGATCGTTCCACACCGCGAAATGGCGGCCGCCGGGAAGCTCGCCGCTCTCGACCAGGTTGCCGTTCGACAACAGCACCGGCGCTTCGGCCTTGTCGGCCTCGATGCGCGTCGTGTAGACCGCCATCACATCCGGCCGGTCGGGGAAGTAGGTAATGCGGCGAAAGCCTTCCGCTTCGCATTGGGTGCAATAATTGTTGCTGGTCCGGTAGAGGCCGGATAGCTGAGTATTCGCCGTTGGATCGACCAGCGTTTCAATCTCCAGCGTAAACGGTCCGTTCGGCGGCTGCGCGATGGTGAGATTGTCCGGCGTCGCTATATAATTCTCCGGCGACAGGCCTTCGCCGTCGACCTTGAGCGAAACCAGATTGATGCCGTCGCCGTCGAGCACCAGCGGCGCGGCGGCGGTTTCCGGATTGGGCCGCAACGTAAGCGTTGCCCGTACCCGCGTCCTGCTCGGATGTAGGGCAAAATCGAGCAAAACCGTGTCCACCAGCCAATCGGGGGGACGATAGTCCTTCAGGCGAACAGGTTGAGCATTATCGGTGCGCATTCAATATCGATGTAGGCATTCGGCCGGCAAATGGAAAGACGGCCGATGGCCCTTGATTGCGCCATCGGCCGCGCAACAACCGCAAGGGCGTCAGTCGAAATATTTCGCGAAGATCGTCTTGTAGCCGCCGGTCTCCCGCATGATGTGCAGCCACTGGTCGACGAAATCCTTGAGGGCTTCGTCGCGCTGCATCCAGATGCCCTTTTCCGAGAAATCGAACGGGTGGTCGGGGTGAACGGAGCAAAGCACTCCGGAGTGCAGCTTCTGCTGGAAAAGCGTTTCCGAAGCATCGGTGATCATCAAGTCGGCGTCGCCTTTGGCGATCTGGTCGAAGATCGTGACGTTGTCCTTATAGACGTTGATGGTCGCGTTTTTGAGATACTCGCGCGCAAATTTCTCATTAGTGCCGCCCGGATTGACGATGACGCGGACGCTCGACTTGTTGATGTCGGCAATCGTCGCGTATTTCGAAACGTCTGCGCAGCGGGCGATCGGCGTCTTGCCTTCGCGCATGATCGGCGTGGAGAAAAGCCCCTTCTTTTGCCGGTCGAGCGTGATCGAGACGCCCCCAGTCACGATGTCGAACTTGTCGGCCTCGAAATCCTTCATCATCGTCGGCCAGCTCGTCTGCACGAACTCGGCCTTTACGCCGAGCGCCTTGGCGAGCGACTCCGCCATATCGACGTCAAAGCCCTCGAAGGTGGATGTCCCCTTGTTCAGAAAAGTGAATGGCCGGTAGTCGCCGGTCATACCGATACGCAAGGTGCCGCGGCTCAGAATCTGGTCGACGCGCGTTCCCGGCGCCTGTGCAAATGCAGCGGTGGCCAGAGCAAGACTTGCGACCGCGGCGATGGCCGCGAACTTCAAGTGACGATACATTTTAAACTCCCCGACGATATGATGACGCCGGTACTCTATCCGTGCCGGGACGGCGTGTCATCCGCGTCGGAACGGGCGGCGGTCACGGGAGTAGCTGCACCTATTCGCCCATCGGTTCGGCATGACCGATGACGCGTTTGATCGTGGGGGAATGCTCGCGGAGGGTTCGTTCGAGTACGTCGACCTTTTCATGCACGGTCTGCACGCTGAGTTTCGGATCGACAGTGCAGTGGAAGTTGACGATCTCGCCGTCTTCGGTCTCGCGGACGCGCACGTCGTGGATATCGCGGATGACGTCGTTATTCGCCGCGATCTTCGACAAAGCGGCCGCCACCGCTTTGAGCCGGTCGGGCGCAGCTTCTCGGCCGGATGCGTCCTGAGGTTCGAGTGGCTCGATGTGGGTCTCGACCTCCACGCGGTGGCCGAGCTCGGCGGCGATCGCATCTTCCAGTGTGTCGGCTTGCTCGTGCGCTGCGCGCAGCGACAGCTTGCCGTCGACTTCTAGATCGAGCGAGATCGCCAACCGATCCGCGATCTCCGTAACCGTAACGTGGTGTACGGCAAGTGCGCGATTGCGGGCGATCACCATCACGCGGTCGAGCACGCTCTCGCTGTCGAGTGCCACCGGCTTGGTGGCGACCGTTGGCTCCGCTCCG
>NZ_DATNBA010000069.1:0-9755 GCF_035572195.1 Hyphomicrobium sp.
CGCCTGCTGGCGGTCGTACTCGGCGAGACGTCCGGAAACGAACGCGCCATTCGCTCGGCGAGTCTTTTGGAATACGGCTTCCAGAACTATGATTGGAAGCAACTCTTCAACACAACAAATCTCGACACTTTGCCGGTCGACCCTTCAGCCAAAGGTATTACGTCGGTACGCGATACCGTTGCCGCCTGGAGCTGCCGCCCGCCAAAGCAAAGTAAATCCGGGACAACGGCTCGCCATAAGAGACGTCAGCCGAAGGCCACCGCTGCCAAATCCAAGACGGCCGCAAAAAAGGGCAACGAGGCGAGCGAAAGTCCACCTCCGGTCAAAGGTGCCGAGGCGGCCATTGCGCCCCAGCCCCAGGTCGGGGCGACGGCCAAGACGCCGAAATCGGCGCAAGCCATTTCACCGTGAAGCGAGAATTCGTCTCAGACGAGTAATTCCAGCGGCTGGTTCGTGAAAACACATCCCGGCGGATCGGTTCCGTCTGGTGGCGTGATGACGTCGGGACTTGCTTGGTCGTCCCCCGGCGGCTGCGCATCGGGCTCCGGCGATCGTTCTGGCGGCGCGTCACTATCGTCGCCCGGTTCGTTCTCTTTCGGCGCGTCGTATTGGGCGAGTTCCATTCCGGCACAGTGAAACGAACACGCGCCGGCCCACGGCGCCGCAGGTGCCGGCACGAGCGTGACCGCAAGTCCCCATCCGAACGTCACCACGAACGCAATTTTCTTCACTGCCGTTGCCTTTATTCGCGATCCGATACGTCGGGCAGCGCGGATACGACCAGTTAACCACGCTCGCAGACAGGAACCTAAACGCGGTCCGCGTCATGGCGTCAAACTTGCTTTTCCCAAATTCGTCAACCGGGATTTAAGCCTTGAGTAGGACCTTACGATGACTGCGACGGTGCGAGCCAACAGGTACCCCAACGTGGATTTCACACCCACGCCCCGGGACGTATGCGCGATGGCCGAGGTTCTTGAAGGCAAGCATGGTTCGTTGGCCGCAGAAATCGCCGACTTTTTCGCAATCTACCACGGTGAAAAGGGAGACGCCGGCCGCGCGTGGGCTTGGAGCGGCGTTGCCGAACTCGTCCGTAATCGTGAGCGGGCGCGCCTCGAAAACAATTGAAGAACGGGACGCCTTGCCGTGAAGAGCGCTATCCTTACCAGGCTCGATGCGGTTCCTGCCGCGCGCGTCGATCGGCACCCCGAGTATGCAGGGGCGACTAACCCATTCGAGGTGGCTCAGAGCCTATTTGCCGGCCTCATCGACCAGACGATCAACGTCTTTGCCTCCGACGGCGAGCGCCAACGCACCCAGCGCGACGCGCTGCTCGCCTTCACCGTCCGCGTCCTGAGTGCGGGACTGCTCTACCTCACGCAGATTGTGCTGGCGCGCTGGATGGGCGGCACCGAATACGGCATCTACGTCTTCGTGTGGACATGGGTGCTGGTCCTTGGCGCCATGTCTCACCTAGGACTGAACCTCGCATCGATCCGGCTCGCGCCGGTTTATCGCGAGACCGGCGATTTCGACCACCTGCGAGGATTGATACGGGGCGTCAGGCTTGTGGCGCTCGGCGGCGGCACGCTCGTCATGGCGCTCGGCCTGTTCGGCGTCTGGCTCTTTCAAGATCACATCCAAAGCCAGTTCGTCCTGCCGATCTATCTCGCCCTCGTTTGCATTCCGCTTTACGCGCTGACGGACGTGCAGGACGGCATAGGGCGCGGCAACGCCTGGATGAGCGTCGCGCTCGTTCCGCCCTACGTGTTGCGGCCCATCGTGCTGTTGGCCGCCATGTGGGTGGCCAACGCGAGCGGCCTACCGATGAATGCGGCGACGGCCGCCGGCGCCGCAATCGTCGCGACATGGTTCAGCGGCATCCTGCAATCGCTGATGATCAATACCCGTTTCAGCGCCACGACACCCGCGGGTCCCCGCCGGTCCGACTTCAAAACCTGGTTCAAGATCTCGCTGCCGCTGCTCGTCATCTTGAGCTCGGAGCTTTTTCTGCAGAATACCGACATCCTGGTGATCTCGCATTTCATGACGCCGGCCGACGTCGGCATCTATTTCGCGGCCGGAAAAACCATGGCGCTGATCATGTTCGTGCATTATGCGGTCGGCAGCGCCGTCGCCCACAAGTTCGCCGCCCTGAATGCGCGCGGCGATAAGGACGGACTCCGCACCTTCGTAAAAGATGCCGTCAATTGGACGTTCTGGCCGTCGCTCGCCGGTGCGCTGCTCATCCTGGCTCTCGGTAAACCCCTACTGTCTCTGTTCGGGCCGCAATTCGCCGACGGCTATCCGGTCATGTTCATTCTTGTTATCGGCTTTCTCTTCCGCTCCGCGATGGGGCCGGCCGAATACTTGCTGAATATGCTCGGCGAGCAGGCGCTTTGCGCCACGGTCTTATGCGCGGCGGCGATTTTGAACGTCGCACTCAACTTCGCTCTCGTGCCGGTGTTTGGATTGGTCGGCGCCGCGATCGCCACAGCTTCGTCTCTGATCGTGGCAGCGACGATGAACGCCATCGTCGTCTGGCGCCGCCTCGATATCAAGATCGCAATCTGGGAAAACCTGCCGAAGTTCTGACGCACGCCGACTTTGTCATCCCGGGCGAGCCTTCTTGCGAGACCCGGGACCCAGTTCTAAAAGCAAACGAAAAAGGCCCCGCTCGTGCAGGGCCTCGTGGCTGCTCAACGTGAGATGGTCGAAGCCGATGCCGCGCTGGCGGCCAGCTCCGCGCACCGGAGTCGCCAGCAGCCGAACCATCGTCCACTCCATCGCCGGGTTTGACCCAGCACTTCAGTGCCAAGACGGAGGTCACGCGATTGGCCCTGGATGGCCGCGCCAGAGGGCGGCCGGATATGCGATTTTTTACATCGGCGAGCCGACGACGAGCGTCCAGAAGGATTTGAATTCCGTCTTCGGATCCTGCACCAGCGCGATGCCCATGTGCTCGGCGTCAGGCGTCAGCAGATTCTTGTTGTGGCCCGGACTTTCCTCCCAGCCACGCATGACCTCGTTGAAATCGACCTGGCCTGTGCCGACGTTCTCCGCCGTCAGGCGAGCGTTGTAGCCGGCGCGCTTGACGCGATCCCACGGGTTCGAGCCATCGGAGCCGTAGTGTGAGATGCGATCCCACTTGGCGAGGTCGCGGGAATGCGCTTTCGCCGCTTCCGTCAGCTCGGGGTTGAGCTTCAACGCCTTCAAGCCGTGCTTCTTGCGGTAGGCGTTGATGACGTCGCGCGCCATTTCGGCGTTGAGTGAAGTGTGCGAATAGTCGCGGTCGGAGAGAACTCCGGGCGCCGCCCTTTCAAAGGTTCCGGATGGCGCCTTATCGTCGAGTTTGGCGACCTTCACTTGGCGGGGGGCCGCGGGATCGCCCCCCAGGCCGACGCTTTCGGTTTTCAGTGGGGGCGACGACAACGACGATGTCGTCTCCTGATCTGCGAAACCTGATGAGATGGATGATGAGCCTAGGCTGCAACCGGACAAACCGATCACGAGCCCGGCGGTGAGTGCAACGCGATACATAACTGCCACTCCCGGCACACAACGTGCGGACAAGGTCATCATTGCCGGAAATCCGTTAACTCGGTGTTAATGCTAACGGGATGCGAATCGCGCCTCTCCGCGCGCCGCAGCACTATGCCGAAGCCCCGTGTGGATGGCCCACGCATATGTCGGATCCCTCGCAACCCAGTCCCGCCCCGTTCGATATCGCAGCAACAAGGTGTCGCGATTTTGACGGTGCCGCGGCGAAAGCCTGATTCCAGTGGCACGCCGGAGCATTTGCAGCTGGCAATTCGCCTACGGCTCTTGGAAGAACGCCGCCGATCATCAAGACTGCCGCGCGCTGTTTAAGCTGATTCGCGCCTGGGAGCACTTCGATGACGGCAGCCATCGGACAGTCTGAGCAGAGAACCGGTTTCCACACTCCGACCTTTACGGTGAGGGATCTCGTGCTGCTCCGCATCGCTGCGGGGAGCGCCACGCGAGCCGACTTGCAGCGCGACATCGCGCCAATTCTGGCTCCAAGGATTTCGGGCAGCGAGTTTCGCCGCGCCGCCGAGCTGGCGATCAGCACCCTCGGCAACGCGCAATTGATCAGCGAGACGAAGGGTCGTCTCACCGCCACGGCGAAAGGTGTTCAAGTTGCCGGGACCTCTCTGGGATCGGCGCGATCTCTCGGCCCAGCGTGGGGTGACGTCAAAAACACGCTTATCCTACGTGCGCTCGAAACGCACGACACGGCGTCGGTCAAAAAGGCCGTGCAGCGCCTCGAAGGCCTCGCGGCCATCGTGTTGCAGAACCATTTCAGCATCGCGACCGGCCGCGTTCTTTCACCAGCCGATCTCAGAGCCGAACTGGCGATCGTCGCGCTTGAAAAGGCTTTCGGCAACAAGATCAAGACCGGACTCGGCAAGGGAGCGGGGCTGCCCGCCAAACCAGGCAGGCTACTCGCCGGCCAACTCTTCAAGCAGCCTCGGGAGATTGCGAGCGACGGCAAACTGATCGTGCAGCTTGCATCCGAGATTGCAGGAGCCCGCGAACAGTCCATCGAAGCGCTCGAACTCGCCGTGCTAAGCCGCCTAACGACCGCCGGGAACGCCGATGACGGCGCAAACAGAGCGCCCACGCGCCCCAAACGCCAGGAACCGTCACAACACCGCCCCCGCACGCCGACGCCGAAAGCCGCCAACGATCGCGCACCGCTCACGGGCTCCGCACCTGCGGTAGCGCGGTCGCTGTCGCCACCTGACATCGCGGAATTCTGTAGCGCTGTGTTCGATGCGGCACGTCCGGTCGCCGAGGGCTGGCCAGGCAACCGGAAGGCGTTTATCTCTTTGGTCTGGAAGGCGATTCGCAACGCCCGGCCTGACTGGGGGCTATCTGAGATTGCGTTCAAGGGCATGCTCGCTGAAGCCCATCGTTCGGGCCGGATCGAACTTGCGACCGCCGATCTCAAAGATGGCCGCGACCTGAAATCGCTCGAGGAGTCCAAGATCCTCTACAAGAACACCGTCTGGCACTTCGTGCGCGTCCAAGAATGAAGGCATCCTGATTCGAAATGGGCGTTGAAGGCGGTTCTCTTAAAAATACGTCGTTCGCTCCTCAGCTCGCGCCTGACAAGCTGAGCGAAGCGTTTGAGCATTCGATCACCTGGGAAGATGATCTCTGGCGCGCCGACCCCGTCGACGTGCCGGAAATTCACGCCAAGGCACGCCAGAAATTCAACGATTTGCTGACGACCGTCACGTCCGGGCACGGCTATCACGTGCAGGAACGAATTCTGCTGTTTCACGGCCAGTCGGGAGCCGGAAAAACCCATCTTCTGCGAGCCCTGAGAACAGACTCGCATCGCACGGGCCAAAGCTATTTCGGCTACGCGCAGATGACGCCCGACGTGCAGAACTACGCCGACTTCTATCTGCGCCGCCTCGTGCACTCGCTCGAGAAGCCCTACGACCCCGACCGGTTCGGGGAATCAGCGCTGTCGCGGCTGACGAACCACATGGTTCTCGATTCCGAGGTCATCTCGTCCGCCGATCTCGACAAGCTTCGCGACGCGACGCTGGATGACAAACAATTGGCGCGGCTCATCCTGCGCCTCGCCGACCAGATCGTCGCCTGCGAAAAGTTCCAGACGCGCGAACTCGACATCAATATCGTGCGGGCGCTCCTTTACCTGCAGCGCCATGATCCGCGCATCGATCAGCGTGTTCGCCAGTATTTGAACGGCCGCACTCTGACGCCGATTGCACACGAGGCCGTCTCTGCGCTCGACCCGAACAACGGCGAGGATCGCTCGTTCGAGATCATCGCCGCGCTCGGTGCACTCGTCTGGACGGTCGATCGCGCTGCGCTCGTCTTCTGCATCGATCAGGTCGAAGATTTGCGCTTCTTCGACAATGCCGAAGATCGCTTTCAGCGCGCCGTCCGCGATCTCATTCAAATCGCCAATCGGCTGACGAACGCCGTCATCATCATATCGTGCCTTGAAGATTTCTACGGACAGGTCCGCAGCCTCGTCGCGCAGTCCTATATCGACCGCATCGAGAAATCCGGCCCCGTCCTGCTGCGCGAAAGCCGCACGCCGGAAGAAGCCCGCCTCATCATCTCGAAGCGGCTGGCTCACCAGTCGGAGTTGAACGGCGGCGGCATGAGCTTTCCCGACGCCTCGCAATTCTTCGGGCCGCAGTTCTTTGAAGAATTCGGCGGGCTCTCGACGCGCCGGTTGCTGGAGCACGCTCAGTCGCGCCTGCGCGAGGCGACCTCAACCGAAGGCGACGAGCGCGAAGCCGAGCCTGAGAAGCCGTCGTTCATCAGCACTCTGGCGCAAGCGCTCGGCCAGGCCATCGGTTTCGGACAAGATCAAGAGGCGCCGGCCGCGATCTCCGCCGTGCAATTCCGCGAGATGTGGGAACGCTTTGCCAACGAGAGCGAAGCAGAGATGCCGCCCGATGACCAGGAGCTGGTCGACGTCCTGTCGGCCGCGCTGTTGTTGGCGCGCGATGAATGGGGTCGCGCCATCGAAGTCACGGTGAAGCGCCTCGAACTCGGCGACGAACTGCCGGCCTTCGACCTGACCGTGCGTCACCGCACCGGCTTCGCCAATGATCTCAGGGTCTTCCTGTGCAACCGGCCGACGCAGGGCGGTGGCCTCAAACGCCAGCTCGACAAGGTGCTGACGGCGATGCAGGGCAAGCCTTGCTTCATGCTGCGCGCCAGCGACTTTCCGCCAAACAAAAAGAACCAGACCGCGCAGGCGTTCCGCAAATTCCGCGACGGCGGCGGCCGCCAGCTTCTCGTGCCGATCCCCGAGTGGGAACGCATGATGACGGTGCGTGAGTTCACCGCCCATCATCGCGGCGACGCCGGCATGACGCAGTGGCTCGAAGGCTCGAAGCCGCTGTCGAGCCTAATTTCGATCATTCACCTGCTGCGGCTCGATTTGCTTGGTCGCCCGGTGCCGCGCCTCGTCGCGAAGGACATGGACGACCCGCAATCGTCGCTCGACGGCTTCGGCGGCCAGGCCGCACAACGGGCTGCAAGTGACGGAAGTTCGGGCGAACCGGGCCTCGCCGCCAATGATGACGAACTTCCGATGTCCGTCATTCTCGACGAAAACGGCAGCTACGGCGCCAGCATCCTTTCGGGCCGCGAAATTGGCAATCTCGGCCGGCCGGTGACGCTGAACAAAAGTGTCCTGAAGCGCCATGCGGCATACCTCGGCGGTTCGGGCTCCGGCAAAACGACACTGGCGCTGTCCCTCATCGAGCAGCTTCTGCTACGTGGCATTCCGGCTGTGTTGATCGACCGCAAGGGCGATCTCGCGAGCTACGCCAATCCGGAAGTCTGGCGCGCCAACGAGAACGACACGCCCGATCGCCGCGCCGAACGCGAAAAACTCGCCGACGCCATCGATGTCGCGGTTTATACGCCGGGGCGGGCTTCCGGCCGGCCGATCTCGATCACGCTTCTGCCGAACGGCATCAACGAACTTCCCGACCACGAGCAGCAGTTACTGGCGAACCTCTCGGCGGCGGCGCTCGGCGAGATGCTCCATCTGAAGAATTCGGCGACGCACCAAAAGCAGTCCGGCGTACTCGCCGTGGCGCTGCGCGTTCTCGGATCGCTTTCGACAAATGAGGTAACGCTCGCGGATCTCATCCGCCTGCTCGAAGACGAGCATCCGGAACTGACCGATCAGACGCAACGCATGGACCCGTCGGGCAAGCTCCGGCGCGATCTCGTCGCGCAGCTCGATTCACTGCGCTTGCGCAACGCTGCACTTTTCGAAGGCGGCGGCGAAAGCCTCAGGATGGAAAGCCTCCTCGGCCTCGGCCGTTATCAGCGTCCGAACCGCACGCGTTTGTCGGTCATCTACACCGGGTTCCTCGGCGACAACGAGAACATCCTATTCTGGGTGTCGCAGTTCCTGTCCGAAGCGCTGCGCTTCTGTCAGCGCAATCCGAACGACGAACTGCAGGCCGTCGTCATGTTCGACGAAGCCGATCTCTACATTCCGGCCAACTCGAAGCCCGCGACCGCCGAACCATTGCAGAGCCTGTTGAAGCGCGCGCGCTCAGCCGGGCTCGGCATGATGCTCGCGACGCAATCGCCCGGCGATCTCGACTACAAGAGCCGCGATCAGATCACGAGCTGGTTCATCGGGCGCGTCCGCGAGGACACCGCATTGAGGAAGCTGAAAGCCGCCTTCCAATCGGAATCGGGTCTCGACCCGGCGACGGCGCTGCCGGGCCAAACGGTCGGCGAATTCCATCTCGTTCAGGAAGGTCTCGTTCGGCCGATGAAGGCGCAACGCTCGCTCATCGCAGCCGAACAGGTTCCCTTCGATCGCATCGAGCAACTGGCTGCCGAAACACGCGGCATCGACGAGCGCCAGCTCCGGCTTTTTGATCTTCTCCGCTAGCGTTAGGGCGCCATGCATCAGCCTCCGTGTTTTGCGGAAAAGGCAAAACTCGATATTCAATTCGCATTTCCGTGTTTGACATAATCCGTGATTACTGCATTGCCGCAGCATCGGCGGCAGCAGCATGGTTAATTCCAGTGATGCCGCTTATCTCTCTGACTACATTAGATTTTTTCTAATCAGAGTGGCCCACAAAACGCTGTTAAATCATCGTCGGCTGGGGCGCGCTGCGATGTGATCCAATGTCTACGCTCGGCTGCGCAAATCACCTCATGGTCCTGTCAAGTCTTTTTGCAAAGATGTATTGTACAGCAGGCTGAGCGTGAGGGGTTATGCTCAGCTTCGCAGATCGGGGGCGGCCCGTTTTTTGCGAAGAAAAGCGGATGAATCGGCCGAGAGGGCAAACTGGCCGAAGCATTTCCCAATAGAGCCGCGCGAAATGGTGGAGTGAACTTTAGAGTTCTGTGCGGGGTATAGTGTTATGATGGCGAAGCCTTTCGTCATGATTGTCGTTGCGGCTCTAATGGGTCCTGCAATCGGCGTCGGTCTTTTCATTCTAATGAATAACTTCTGAGCTTTTGCTTGTTTGAGAGCAGAGAGAAGTCGCGTTCGCGCGTGCTTTAAAGGCGCTTTTTAGCCTTGGCCTCGTAATCGCCATTTCCCAGAGCCGATGTCGCCGCGACTTCGTTGAGTTCACGCCTTAAATCCCGATTACGCGTGAAGCCACGCCAGCGCCGTTCCCGGCGAAGGCCTTAGCGCGGCTTTACGTCAGCGATGTTACATCTTTTGCGGCTTCTGACCGCGCTCGGCGATCTCTGCCTGTCGATGCCGCGGCGCATCGTGCGCTGGTTGATGACAGCCGTCACGTTCAATTCGAAACTCGGCCCCCTGCGACACGTGTTGACGGCGGCGGTCGTCTACGTGCTGTTCGTTCTCGTTCTCGTTTACGTGGCGGCGCCGATCAGAGGTTATTTCGGCCAACTGTCGATGCACGGCAAGCTCGGTTACGACGCCGAGCGCTGGCTCGCGACGGCCATCTACGATCCGAAAGGCAGCTTTGTCGGCACGTTTGATCCGCGCCTCGATAGCTTGCGCGACGTCAACTACACCGACAGCGCCATCGAACTCGGCAACTACGTCGCCAACCCCGATCACAAGTCGATCCCGGTCCGCGACGTTCCCGAGCAATACTGGCGGTGCCTTTCCTATCACGAGGATCGCTATCTCGGCGGCCCGCTCAATCCGTTCGGCATCGATCTTCTTGGCGTCCTGAAAATTCCAATATCGACGCTCACGCGCTCGATCGCAGCGC
>NZ_DATNBA010000070.1:0-8783 GCF_035572195.1 Hyphomicrobium sp.
CTTCGCCAGACGCTCGATTTCCTCGCGCTCGATGGCCATCGCGCGCTCGTCCTTCTCGACGCCGTGGCGATTGAAGACGCGCACTTCGACGATGGTGCCCGAGACGCCGGGCGGCAAGCGGAGCGAGGTGTCACGAACGTCGGAGGCCTTCTCGCCGAAGATGGCGCGCAGAAGCTTTTCTTCCGGCGTCATTGGGCTTTCGCCCTTCGGCGTGATCTTGCCGACGAGAATGTCGCCAGGATGCACTTCGGCGCCGATGTAGACGATGCCCGCTTCGTCGAGGTTCTTCAGCGCCTCTTCCGAAACGTTCGGAATATCGCGAGTGATTTCTTCCGGTCCGAGCTTGGTATCCCGCGCCATCACCTCGAATTCTTCGATGTGGATGGAAGTGAACACGTCCTCTGAAACGACGCGCTCGTTCATCAAAATCGAGTCTTCGAAGTTGTAGCCCATCCACGGCATGAACGCGACGAGCACGTTCTTGCCGAGCGCCAGTTCGCCGAACTCCGTCGACGGACCGTCGGCGATGATATCGCCGGCACGCACAGTGTCGCCGACGTTGATCAACGGCCGCTGGTTGATGCAGGTGTTCTGGTTCGAGCGCTGGAACTTGCGCAGACGATAAATGTCGACGCCCGGCTTCGATGGATCCTGCTCTTCCGTTGCGCGGATGACGATACGGGTTGCATCGACCTGATCGACGACGCCGGTCCGGCGTGCGGCGATGGCCGCGCCCGAATCCTGCGCGACGCGCTCTTCCATGCCGGTGCCGACCAGCGGCGCTTCCGCCTTGATCAGCGGTACCGCCTGGCGTTGCATGTTCGAACCCATCAGCGCCCGGTTCGCGTCGTCATTCTCGAGGAACGGGATCAGAGCCGCAGCCACCGAAACGAGCTGCTTCGGCGACACGTCGATGTAATCGACCTTGTCGATCGGCACGAGCATCACGTCGCCGTTATGACGAACGGTAACGAGATCTTCGGTGAGCTTCCCCTTAGCATCGACGACGGCGTTCGCCTGGGCGACGTGGTGGCGCATTTCCTCCATTGCGGAGAGGTAGGCGACATCGTTCGTCACTCTGCCGTTCACGACCTTGCGATATGGGCTCTCGATGAAGCCATACTTGTTGACCCGAGCGAATGTCGCGAGCGAGTTGATAAGGCCGATGTTCGGGCCTTCCGGCGTCTCGATCGGGCAGATGCGGCCGTAGTGCGTCGGATGCACGTCGCGCACTTCGAAACCGGCGCGCTCGCGCGTCAAACCACCCGGTCCAAGCGCCGAGAGACGGCGTTTGTGGGTGATTTCGGACAACGGATTCGTCTGGTCCATGAACTGCGAGAGCTGCGATGATCCGAAGAATTCGCGGACCGCCGCTGCTGCCGGCTTGGCATTGATCAAGTCCTGCGGCATCACCGTGTCGATCTCGACCGACGACATGCGCTCCTTGATGGCGCGCTCCATGCGCAGCAAACCGACGCGATACTGATTTTCCATCAGCTCGCCGACGGAGCGAACGCGACGGTTGCCGAGATGATCGATGTCGTCGATCTCGCCCTTGCCGTCGCGCAAATCGACAAGCGTCTTCACGACCGCGAGGATGTCCTCACGGCGAAGCACGCGCATCGTATCCGGCGCGTCGAGTTCGAGACGCATGTTCATTTTCACGCGGCCGACGGCCGAGAGATCGAACCGCTCGGAATCGAAGAACAGGCCCTGGAACAATGCGGTCGCCGCCTCGATCGTCGGCGGCTCGCCCGGACGCATCACCCGGTAGATGTCCATCAGCGCTTCTTGCTGATTGGCGTTCTTGTCGATGTTGAGCGTATTGCGGATGAAGGCGCCGACATTGATGTAGTCGATGTCGAGGATGTGGAATTCCTTGACCTTTTGTCCCTTCAGCTCCGTGAGCAGGTCGGCATCGAGCTCATCGCCGGCTTCGGCGAAAATCTTGCCCGTTTCGAGATCGACGATGTCTTCCGCGATGAAGCGGCCGGCGAGATCTTCCGCCGAAATCAGGATTTCCTTGACACCGCTGTCGCCGATTTCGCGAGCCCGCCGCGCCGTGATCTTTTCGGTTGCCCGCGCGATCACTTCGCCGGTCTTGGCATCGGCGATATCCGATTGCGGCGTGACGCCACGGAACTTGTCGGCGAAGTACGGCATCTTCCAGCCGCGCTTCGATTCCTTGATCGGGATGTGCTTATAGAAGTGCGCCAGGATTTCCTCGTCGTCGAGGCCCAGCGCATACAGCATCGTCGTCACCGGCAGCTTGCGGCGGCGATCGATACGCACATAGACGTTGTCCTTGGCGTCGAATTCGAAATCGAGCCACGAACCGCGATAGGGAATGATGCGGGCGGCGAACAACAGCTTGCCCGACGAATGCGTCTTGCCGCGGTCATGATCGAAGAAGACGCCCGGCGAGCGGTGCATCTGCGAAACGATTACGCGCTCGGTGCCGTTGATGATGAACGTGCCGTTCAACGTCATCAGCGGCATGTCGCCCATATAGACGTCTTGTTCTTTGACGTCCTTGATCGACTTGGAGCCCGTCTCCTCGTTCACATCGAACACGATCAGGCGCAGCTTCACCTTCAGCGGCGCCGCATACGTCATGTCGCGCTGCATGCACTCATCAACGTCGAATTTCGGCGGCTCGAACTCATAACTGACGAATTCGAGTGTCGATTTACCGGCGAAATCGGAGATCGGGAACACACCCTTGAAAACCGACTGCAAACCAAAGTCGTCGAGCCGCCCACCAGGCGGTTCTTTCACCATCAGGAAATCGTCATAAGATGCTTTTTGAACTTCGATGAGGTTCGGCATTTCGGCGACTTCGCCGATCGAACCAAATTGCTTGCGCAGGCGTTTACGGCTTGTGAGGGTTTGAGCCATTTCGGTCCCTTCGACGTTTGCGGGGGCGGCCCGCGATCCAAATGCAACACGCTTCGAGTCCCAGACAGAGCCCGGTCTCTTGAAACGGTTCACCGGAAGGTCCTTTTGAGGTTGCTCGAACCCCAGGACCCTCCGGAAAACCGTTTTACATTTGCGCCCGACGACTCTTGCTGGGAGCCGGCCGCCGGGTGCGGTAGCGTTAGTGGCGCGCCACGACCCCGTTCCGCAGAACCGGTCGCAGCGCGCGCACGAATTACTTCACTTCGACGACGGCGCCCTGATCCTCGAGCTGCTTCTTCAGCTTTGCGGCTTCGTCCTTCGTCACGCCTTCCTTCACGGCCTTGCCGCCGGCCTCGACGAGGTCCTTGGCTTCTTTCAGGCCGAGACCAGTAATGGCGCGGACTTCCTTGATGACGTTGATCTTCTTGTCGCCACCTGACTTCAGAATGACGCTGAACTCCGTCTGCTCTTCAACCGCCGCAGCAGCGGCAGCAGGTGCGGCAACAGCGACTGCGGCCGCAGCCGAGACGCCCCACTTTTCTTCCAGAGCTTTTGCGAGTTCGGCAGCTTCGAGCACCGTCAGGCCCGAGAGATCTTCAACGATCTTGTCGATCTTAGACATATATAGTGTCCTTCCGATTTGAACCTAGGGGTTGAGTTGCAGCACCCCAGTCCTTGGTTTCAGTGCTGCGTTGCGTTCGAGGGCTCGATCAGAACCCCACAACTTGGCTTTGGCGCGCTATGCGGCCTCGCTTTTCGCCGCCTTGGCTTGAATGACACGGGCGAGCTTGGCTCCCGGCTCCTTGATGGTCCGGGCGATTTTCGTCGCCGGAGCATTGAGAAGTCCGATGATTTTGGCTCTGAGTTCATCAAGCGACGGCAGATCGGCGAGCGCTTTCACGCCGTTCGCGTCGAGGATCGTCTTGCCCATCGCGCCGCCGAGGATCACGAGTTTCTCGTTACCCTTGGCATACGTGACGGCAGCCTTGGCCGCGGCAATCGGGTCCTTTGAGAAGGCCAAAATCGTTGGCCCCGTCATCAGTCCCGAGATTCCCTCGGCGTCGGTATCCTTGAGCGCGAGCTGCGCCAGCTTGTTCTTGGCCACCTTCACAGAACCGCCGGCGTCTTTGACGCGCCTGCGGAATTCTGCCGATTGAGCAGCCACCAAGCCGGTGTTGTGGGCAACCACGACCACGCCAGTGTCTTTCAACACGCCGTGGAGATGGTCGATGAGCTCACGTTTCGCGGCTCTATCCACGTCTCGTCTCCTTGCTGCGAGACTTCATTTCCGAAGCCCCGCGGGTTGCACCTTGCCGCCGTCTCCATTGCGGATCGGGCGACACTTGGTCTGTCCTCGTTCCCGTGACGGCTTTCGACCGCGGCACGGTGCTGACCCAGAAGGTTCAAACCGGATCACGAGGCTCTCGCCTCAAATCCGATCCACTTCTGTCTCATGCAGGCTCTCAGAAGAGAGAGACTTAGGTCTGACCGTCGAATCCAACCCGGCGAGCCGGCTCGGCGCTTCGGAAAGACACCCGCAATCTCGGACAGTGCTGAACCGGTGCCCGAAAGCCCCGGTTCAGGGTTTTCCGGGTTACCCCGGAATTCTTGAGAATGTTTAAGTCACAGGCCCCGTCGCAACGCTCGCCGTATCGAGCTTGAGGCCAGGCCCCATCGTCGACGACAACGATACCTTCTTCAAATATGTGCCCTTCGATCCTGTCGGCTTCGCCTTGATGACCGCATCAACGAAAGCCCTGACGTTTTGAACCAGCGCTTCAGCGGTGAAGCTCGCCTTGCCGACGCCCGCATGAACGATGCCGGCCTTCTCGACGCGAAATTCGACCGAACCGCCCTTTGCACCTTTGACGGCGCTCGTGACGTCCATCGTGACCGTTCCGACGCGCGGGTTCGGCATCAGGCCGCGAGGGCCCAAAACCTTACCCAGCCGTCCGACCAAGCCCATCATGTCCGGCGTCGCAATGCAGCGGTCGAAATTGATCGTCCCCTTCGAGACGATCTCGACGAGATCTTCCGCACCGACGATGTCGGCACCAGCAGCCTTCGCTTCTTCGGCCTTGGCGCCCTTCGCGAAAACCGCAACGCGCGCCGTACGGCCGGAGCCGTTCGGCAGATTGCAAACGCCGCGCACCATCTGGTCGGCGTGCTTCGGATCGACGCCAAGATTGACGGCGACTTCGATCGTCTCGTCGAACTTGGCTTTGGCGCGTGCCTTGATGATTTTCACGGCCTCGTCGATCGCATAGGATTTGCCGAGCGGAAGACCCTGCTTGACGGCGAGCATACGTTTGCCGCCGGCTTCGCGCGTTTCCTTGATCGTGTCGGCACTGATTTGAACTTTTTTGTCAGCCATCGGACTACTCCACCACCGTAAGACCCATCGAACGTGCGCTGCCGGCAAGTGTGCGGGCGGCGGCGTCGATGTCGTCGGTGTTCATGTCCTTCAGCTTGCCTTTGGCGATTTCCTTCAACTGCGCGATCGTTACCTGTCCGGCGACGAGACGGCCCGGCTCCTTCGAGCCCGACCCACCCTTGCCGGTCGGCTTCAGTCCGGCGGCCTTCTTGATCAAATACGTAGCGGGCGGTTGACGCATCTCGAACGTGAAGGAGCGGTCGGAGTAGACCGTGATCTTCACCGGAATGGGCGTGCCCTGCTCCAGATCCTTCGTCTTGGCGTTGAAGGATTTGCAGAATTCCATAATGTTGACACCGCGCTGGCCGAGCGCGGGACCGATCGGCGGCGATGGATTCGCCGCGCCTGCCGGCACCTGTAGGTTGATAAAGCCGTCGACTTTCTTCGCCATGGGTTCCCCTTCAGCGTTAGAGCCGCAACGCCTGTGGCGTGAGGCTCAGGGTTAGCGGTCCAGCGGGCCGGTCCTTGCGAACGTCATCGCAATGCAAACCTGCCCTCCCGCACATCTCCGTTTCGGAACGATCGCCCCGCCACGGTTACCGGCGTTTTAGCGCCGGAAATCTCATCACTAATTACGCACCAGTAAAGCTCCAGCGAGGAATGCCCTCAGCTCGCAATCTTCTCGACCTGACCAAACTCGAGTTCGACGGGCGTCGGACGGCCGAAGATGGAAACGGCGACCTTCACGCGTGAACGCTCTTCGTCGACATCCTCGACGACACCGGTGAACGACGCGAACGGCCCGTCGGCCACCTTCACATTCTCGCCGATCTCGAAGGTGATCGTCGGCTTCGGACGCTCAACACCCTCCGTAACCTGCTTGAGGATGCGCATCGCCTCATCCTCAGGGATCGGCATCGGCTTGTTGTCGGCACCGAGAAAACCCGTCACCTTCGGCGTATTCTTGATCATCACGAACGCCGCGTCGGTCATCTTCATCTTGACCAGCACGTAGCCCGGAAGAAATTTCCGCTCGGTCGGAATCTTACGACCGCGCTTGACCTCGACGACCTCTTCGGTCGGTACGACGATCTCTTCGAACAGATTATCGAGTCCGCCGGCCTTCGCGCGCTCACGGATGGCGTCGGCGACCTTGCGTTCGAAATTTGTGTAGGCGTGAACGATGTACCAGCGCGTACCGGTGACCGTCTTTTTATCTTCGCGTTCTTGCGCGACAACCATTCTCAAAGGCCCTCTTGCGCGTCACTCAAGTGGAAATGTGTGAGCTAATTTCAGCTCCCGACCCCCAGGACGAAGCGCACGATGTAGCTCAACGTCTGATCAACGAGCAAAAAGAAAACAGAGGTAATCGCGACCATGATGAGCACCATCAAAGTCGTGATCCACACCTCTTTCCAACTCGGCCAAGTCACCTTCGCGGTTTCTTGCCGAACTTCCTGGATAAAGGTTATAGGATTGAACTTCGCCATCTAACTGCTTTCTGGGCGCAAAATGCGACAACATGCCGCGCCGACGTCGGCTATCGAACCGGGTCGGTCGGCAGATCAAAACTCGGCGAGGCTGGCAGGGGCGGAGGGTCTCGAACCCCCGACCTTCGGTTTTGGAGACCGACGCTCTACCAATTGAGCTACACCCCTAGAACGCGGCACGAGCAAACGCCCAAGCGGCGAACAGCCTCTTTCGGGGCGAGCTTCCTTAACTGAAGTTGGCGGGCTTGTCAGCCCCGTGAGATACCTTTTTTGTCTAGCGGTTGGTTCCGCCCCCGGTCCACGGCCCCGCCCCTTCAGCTGCGTGCTCGCCCGACCGAGGCGAAATGGGCTCGACGATGACAGCCGAGCCGTAGGCCAAAACCTCCGTCACAGCCGCAGCAATCTCGTTGGCGTCATAGCGCATCGCGACCACGGCATTGGCGCCCATGTCGTTGGCGTGCTGGACGAGAAGATCGAACGCTTCCTGCCGCGCGTGCTCGGCGAGTTTGGTATAGACCGTGATATTGCCGCCGAAGAATATCTGGATGGCGGCGCCGAGATTGCCGACGACGCTACGCGAGCGCACCGTCAGGCCGCGGACCATCCCGAGGTGGCGCACGATGCGGTAGCCCTGGATGTCGTTCGTCGTCACTACGAGCATGGCGCCGCGTCTCCCCCTGGCCGGCACCGAGCGCCGGCTCGCTTCATTAGCAGATCAAACTAGCCTTAGATTCTCCGGCTGGCGACCGGTGAAGCGATGAATCGGGGATCTTCACGTAAAGACCTGAACCGGCGGCGGCGGCGGCTCACCAAACCCGGTACACCTGCCCTGTGCCGGCACCCTCGACGCTGCGGCTATAGGCAAGGGCCACCCGCTTTGCCGGTACGGGCTCGAAGCCGCGGAAGTAGGGCCCGTATGTCTCCCACGATTCCGCGAGCACCGTCGGGCTCACGCTGTTGATGCGCATCCCGCGTGGCAGCTCGATCGCGGCGCCTCGCACAAATCCATCGATCGCCGCATTGACGGTGCTGGCGCTTGCTCCTGCCCGGATCGGCTCGTCGCTGAGGATACCGCTCGTCAGCGTGAAAGAACCGCCATCCGCTATGAGGTCACGCGCCGCCAGCACCACGTTAATTTGACCCATGAGCTTATCGTTGAGCCCGATGCGAAACTCGTCCGGCGTCATGGTCGCAAGCGGCCCGAAGTGGACGTTGCCGACAGCCGTCACGACGGCATCAAACGTGCCGATCTTCGCGAATAGCCTTTGAACGCTAGCGGCGTCGAGCACATCGACGGAGAGAACGCTGCGGCTCTTGCCCACCTCGATAATCTCATGCCGCGGGCTCAGTTCTGAAACGATGGCGCGGCCGATTATACCGGTTGCGCCGATAACGACGACCTTCATCGAGCATCCATTCCGCTAGAGAAGTGATGGAGCGGGTGATGGGAATCGAACCCACGTATTCAGCTTGGAAGGCTGCTGCTCTACCATTGAGCTACACCCGCAAGGGCTTCTAAGGCCCGGAAACATTGGTGCTTCTGACACACGTCGCGAGAACATGCAAACGGTCAAAACGTGACAAACGGGCAATTCGGTCACGGTCCTCCCGCGCATCGTTACGCCAGTGCCTGCACCGCATTAATCCCAATCGTCGTTATCGTACTCGGCGAAATGCACGAGGATCATCCGGCCGCCGTCGATCTTCGGAAGCCCGACGAGCCATTCCAGTATTATCGATTGTGGCGTGACCCTGGCCAGCTCGCCCGGGTTACCGTCATACCCCATGCCCCCGAGCGCCAAACGCAAAATAACGCCGTCGATGAAGGCCGACGGCGAGATCAGTTCCGATAGCGTTCGCGGGGTCCGCAATGGGGCCACGACCGCCAATTGATCTGCGCTTGACGCAAGGCCATGCTTGCACTACATGCAAGCTGTGTCGAAACACCCGAAGCCAAAATCGATCGACGAGCGCCTCAGCGAAATCCGCGAACGCTTGAGCGATGCGCGCCGCCTTTCGCG
>NZ_DATNBA010000071.1:0-5320 GCF_035572195.1 Hyphomicrobium sp.
TGTGCGAGCGGCAATGATGTTTGCGTTCGCCACGTTGCTTGACGACGTGGGCGCGAAGGCCAGCCGACCCGGCGCGCATCACCAAGACATAGCACGAGCGGATTTGATCGTGCCGCATTTGCGGGCTGGGTTTTGCCCAAGAGCGCCGGTTGTGGTGAAGAGGGGCGCGGCATGAATTTTTGTCCTAAGTGCGCGGGCGATAGCGCCGTCAAATATTCTCGCCCTCGCATGGGCTCGGGCGTCAAATGAGCCGTATCCGCTCAATTCATCCGGGCCTCACAACCGACGAAGCCTACATGGCTATGAGCATGACGTGCAAGGCCGCATGGCCTCTGCTTTGGATGCAGTGCGATGACGCTGGCGTATTCGAATGGAAGCCGTTGAAACTCAGGGCGACGCTGTTCCCGGCCAACGCGGTAGACATGAACGAAGTCCTTGCCGAGTTCGTTTCGCTTGGTTGTGTGATGGCGTTCGAAGTGTCGGGCGCGCGGTACGGCGGGGTTAGAAACTTTTGCCGCTTTCAACGCCCAAAACTTCCGAAGCTATCATATCCACAGACCGATGAGCTTCGGAAGTTCGTGGCGTTCAAATCGCCACCAGGGAGTAAGTTTGCGCCCGTCAAGTCCGGGAGCTTCGGAAGCTGTGGTGAGGCTAGGACAGATAATGAAGCCAAACTTCGCCGAATATCGGAAGCTAGCTCGCAGAGGAAGGAGGAAGGAAAGAACTCTAGCCCGGAAGAAGGTATTTCTGAGAGGTCAGTTGGTGGAAGGTTAGAACCTACTCTCCGCGAGGCAAACAACGTTGAGAAAATGTCAATTAACGGCGGGAGGGCGGCATGACCAACCAACTTTTCCCGCTGAGGCCGTTGCAACAGGCTGCGATGGATCAATTAAAGTCATCGCTGCGGGCTGGAAAACGTAGGATTGTGCTCCAAGCGGCAACGGGATTTGGCAAGACGATTTTGGGCGCGCACATGGCGGCCGGGGCGCTCGAAAAGGGCAACCGATGCGCCTTCGTTGTACCGCAATTATCTCTTATAGATCAGACGTTTACGCGGTTCGTTGAGAATGGGATTAGCCCCGGAGACATGGGCGTCATGCAGGCCGATCATCCGTGGCGAAGGCCAGCCGCACCGCTGCAAATTTGCAGCGTCCAAACCGTGGATCGGCGAGGATTTCCCGAGGTAAAGTTCGTCATCGTCGATGAAGCTCATATCAGGTTCAAGGCCATCGACCGATGGGTTGCGACACGGCCGGATGTGTTGTTTTTCGGGCTTTCTGCAACGCCTTGGTCTCGCGGCATGGGCGAAATCTGGGATGATTTGATCGTCCCGACGACGCTGGCCGATCTGATCGCGGCCGGCGATTTGTGCAAATTCCGGGTGTTAGCGGCCGCCAAGCCGGACCTCTCGGGCGTGCGAACCGTCGCCGGCGAGTACCACGAGGGCGAGCTTTCCAGCCTCATGTCCGGGAAAGAAATCGTCGCCGACGTGGTGACGACATGGCTCGAAAAAGCTGAGGGGCGGCCGACGCTGTTGTTCGCCGTGGACAGGGCGCACGCGGCGACGCTGCACGAGCAATTCAACGAGGCTGGCGTACCGTCTGCCTACGTGGACGGCGAAACGCCGCGTGAGGAACGGCTGGATGTTTTGAAGCGCTACGCGGCCGGCGAGTTCAAGATTATTTGCTCGGTGGCGACAATGATTACCGGAATTGACGTGACATGCCGGTGCATCGTGGACGCGGCTCCGACCAAGAGCGAAATCCGTCACGTGCAAAAAATAGGGCGCGGCTTGAGGAATGAGTCCGGCAAGGAAAGCTGCCTGATTCTCGACCACGCAGGAAATTGCCTTCGCCTGGGCTTGCCGACAGAGATTGGCCGCACAACGCTGCGCACCGGCAAGAGCGACGAAGCCGAGGCGCGGGAAGGTAAGCAGAAATCCGAGCCATTGCCGCGTGAGTGTGCCGGTTGCGGGAACGTTATTCCGGCCCGCGTGAGGGTGTGTGACGGCTGCGGGCTAGAAGCCAAACGCCAGTCCGACGTGCGGACTGTGGATGGAGAATTGGTTGAACTGGGGACGCCGGCCGCGCCGAAAGCGAAGGCGACGCCAGCTATCGAGCGGCTGAGAACGCAGGGCAAACAAGCGGTGTTTTCGCAGCTATGGGGCGTGGCGACACGAAGTGGGAAATCCGAGAAATTCGTCTTGGCAAAATACAAGGCCATTTTTGGTGTCTGGCCGCGAGGGCTTTCGCCACTGGCCGCGTCGCCGTCGCCTGAGCTTTCCTCGTGGCTTCACGCCGAGCGCATTAAATGGGCGAAGTCTCAGGACGCCAAAAAGCGGGTGGCCACGGCGACGGCCGAAGACGGAAAGGCGCTCGCCGATGCAGCGTGAGCGCTTCGACTTGAAGGCCGAGACGCAGGGCCGCTGGCGCGGGATACTGTCCGCGCTCGGGCTGAATGGCGTGCAAATATCGGGCAAGCGGACTGAGTGCCCGATATGCCGCAACGGGCCGAAGTCTGATAGCTTCCGTTTCGACGACAAAGAAGGGCGCGGAACGTTTTTTTGCAACCATTGTGGCGCCGGAACAGGCATCGATCTCGTTATGAAAATGCGTGGCGTCGATTTCAAGAGCGCGCTCGAATTGATCCGGCCGCTTGTCGGCGCGGCCGCGATCAACGTTCCTAAAGTTGAACGCGACACGGCACCCGAGGCGAAAGAGGAAATGGCCGCGTTGTGGAAGCGCGCAACGCCGCTGGATGGCCATGACGCGGGATCGCGCTACCTTCGTAGCCGAGGCATAGACATGGCCGTCTGGCCGGCCTCTCTGCGGATCGTGGATGAACTGCCGCTGATTGAAGAAGGAACGACAGTTCGGCGCCTCATGCCGTGTCTGCTGGCAAAGTTTGTCGCGCCGGACAAAAAGCGAGCGGTGTTGCACCGGACGTGGATACCCGAGCCGTGGATGCCGGGCGTCAAGGTCGCGCGCAAAATGTGGCGGGGCGAGATACCGGCCGGCGGCGCTGTGCAGCTCGGGCCGGCGGCTGAAGATATGGGCGTCGCTGAGGGTCTGGAAACAGCAATGTCTGCGTCGCTCATTCACGGCGTTCCGGTTTGGGCCTGCGTCGGGTACGTCGAGTTGGTCAAATTCGTTCCGCCGCCGGAGTGCAAGCACCTCATCATATTCGGCGATAATGACGCGAGCTACACCGGGCAGATGGCGGCGTATTCTTTGGCTCGGCGGCTAGCGCTGGTGCCGCTGGAAAAGCGCATACGCGCCGAGGTCCGCTTGCCGGCCTATTGGGATACCGGCGAGCGCGTCGATTGGAATGATATGCGTCTAGCCGAGCGGGAGAGAGCCGCGTGACTGGCAAGCCGCTCGCCATCGACCTTTGCTGCGGGCTCGGAGGCTGGACATCTGGCCTGCTCGCCGAGGGCTTCGACGTTATCGGGTTTGACATCGAGCAGCATGTCTACGGCGAGCATCGCTATCCGGCGCAACTTGTGATCCAGGACGTGCTCACTCTTCACGGCTCGCAATTCAAGGACGTTTCGTTGATTGTGGCGAGCCCTCCGTGCCAATTTTTTAGTTATACGGCGATGCCCTGGTCCCGAGCGAAGGCGCTCGCGGCAAAGGTCCGGGCCGATCCCGCATTGTTGGCGAAAGAGCTTGCGCTGTTCAACGCCTGTTTCCGTCTTCAGCGCGAGGCGTGCGACGCGGCCGGCCGGTATATCCCGCTGGTCGTCGAGAATGTCCGCGGCGCCATCCCGTGGGTTGGTTGCTCGCGTTGGAACTTCGGGAGTTACTATTTATGGGGAGACGTGCCGGCCCTCATGCCCCCCACGATCCAAGGCGTTAAGGTTCCATCTTTTCGGTTTGATGGCAATGGGGGAAGTTTTCAAACCGCGAGCGTCCGACGCACCAACCCCGGAAACGAAATTAACGGCCTGAAACGTCCGGGAATAAAGCTTTCCGAAATCGGCTTCAACGTCGCCAACGCCCACGAATTCGGTTCGATGGTCGAAGGCGTCAAGATCAAGCGTAGTGAGCGCGATATTCGCGACCATATCGGGACAAAACGCAAATTCGCCAGCGCCATGATCGCGAAAATTCCGGAACCGCTGAGCCGCCATATCGCACGGACGTTTCTCCCTGAGGCGCACCACGCTTTTCATCATACATTCTCGGCTTTGAACCGTCATTTGGGGGAACCGTGCTCACCATGACTGACGAACTACCGCCGGTGACGGTCTGCCCGCCGGGAAAGCGCGCCTATCGCCGACCGCCGCCGGCCGGCGAACGCGTACCGGCAGATCCCGTCAAAGAGCAGCGTCTCAGCGCCCTTGCCGAGGCGCGCGAGCGCGAAAGCATCATGGCTGTGGTGCGCGCCCAGCCGCATCGCCGCGCGCTTGACGATACCGACGATAAGCGCGCTGGCGATCCTCTATGGGATTACTGCCAGAGACAGCGCGTCAAACCCGGCATGTACGCCGCTGGCGTCGAATACGGAGCCGTGGTGAGGCAATACCGCGCCGCGATAGATGCGCCTGCCACCGGGCTTGTGAGCGGGCCTAGCGACGGCGACAGGCTGACCGACGATCAGCGTGCAGCGGCGGTTGCTCTCGCCAAGCGCCGTCGCCAGGACGCGGACGCGGTGCTGGTGACGATAATCCACCGCGCGCCGTCTGTCATGGCGGACCTGTGCTGCGACCTGCGCCCGTGGCGGCCGAATGACGAGGGGCTTATTTACAATGCACTCTACAGATTGGCAGTACATTTTAAGACCATCGACTTCGGGATTAATGCGGAAAAAGTCTATTGACGGCACGAGAGCGTGGTGATAATGAGCATTTTGCATCCCGCCCTTATTGCGCCCGCGAGGGCAAGCGCCGGACGCCGAAAAACTACGCCGACGACAAATAGGCGACAGGCACCCATTATACGATTGCGCATAACGCGACCCCGCGCGTAGTGTGCACGCGGGTGAATCACCCAAAAAAGAAGGCCCCCGAAGGGGCCTCAAGTCAGATTCTGGTCAAACCCCTGTCAGTGACGGGGCCAACGACGGCAATGAGCAGTCACGTGCTCTAACCGCCCCAGTCGCGATGCGACCCGCTCGAAAGCCATCCATCATCGTGAGGCCTGTGTTGCTCACTAACCGCGACCGCATCGTGGACGCTATTCGCGCGGGCGCATGGAGCACCGCTGACATTGCGCGTAAGGTCGGGATGGATTCGCGCGCTGTCGGCGTCGAGCTTTATTGGATGCGAGATCAAGGTCGCGTTGCCTCAGAGCATTCGCGCCGAGCACGCGCGGTTTGC
>NZ_DATNBA010000072.1:0-2462 GCF_035572195.1 Hyphomicrobium sp.
TCGGCGGGACGATGAATCATCCAATCATCTATCAGCTCTACTACGCCTTCGTGCACCGCGGCTTCTCGGCGTTGCGGTTCAATTTTCGCGGCGTTGGTCGCAGCCAGGGCTCATTCGACCACGGACAGGGCGAACTGTCGGACGCCGCAGCCGCGCTTGACTGGGCGCAGACCATTAATCCGGAGGCCAAGAGCTGCTGGATCGCGGGCTTTTCGTTTGGAGCCTGGATTGGAATGCAGCTTTTGATGCGCCGCCCCGAAATTGAGGGCTTTATCTCGATCTGCCCACCGGCCAACCTTTATGATTTTTCGTTCCTCGCTCCCTGCCCCTCTTCGGGCCTCATCATTCATGGGGACAAGGACGCCGTCGTCCCTCACAAAGACGTGACGACGTTGGTGGACAAGCTCAAGACCCAAAAGGGAATAGTGATCGAGCAAAAGGTTGTGCAAGGCGCCAATCATTTCTTTGACGGCAAGGTCGAAGCGCTGCTTACTTCGATCAGCGCCTATCTCGACAAGCGGCTAAAGACAGAGCGCAAGCCGGCTGCGTAGAAGTTCGGCGGAAGCCCAGGTCGCAACGCTTGGTTCGTGTCTGGCGGGGGAATCGACGACACGCGGACAACCGTCCGCGGAACGAACATGCTTCTTGTCAAAACTTATCTTGATAAAAGTGCCATTCACGGCCTTGGTGTTTTTGCAGGCGAAGTCATTCGCAGGGGCACGAAGGTCTGGCGATTCGTCGATGGATTCGATCGGGTCTACTCACCCACCCAGTTCGCCAAACTGCCCAAGCCCGCGCGGGACTACATCTGGAACTACGGATACCGGGTGGACGGCGAGATTCTGCTGACGATCGATCACGATCATCATATGAACCACTCCGACAAGGCCAACACCCATTGGCACAACGGCTACATCGTCGCCAGCCGCACGATCCGCAAAGGCGAAGAAATCACCAATGACTATCGGCAGTTCGGCGCGGGTTTTTGTGCGGCCTTCCTGAAGAGGAAGTTGCGGGTCGTCGCAAACAATCCAGGGCCGCGCGACGACGCCACTTGGTTGCGGCGCACCGGTCGCCTTCGGAAGAGTGATCGGAAGGTCGTCTAAGGTACGCACGGCAAGGTTCGCCAAGGTCTGCGCCTCGAGGGTGTCTGTCGACCATCCCCCAAACCAGACCCTGCCTCCTGCTTGCCGGCGCCATGTATTGTTGAATCCGACGGCGGACCTGTTACACCACCCGACGCATGCGACAAGGCCGCGGCACGAGAGCCCAAAATGAGTGCGTATAAATCAGATTTCCTGAACGTCCTGGCCGAGCGCGGCTTCATTCATCAGGTCTCGGAGCCCGAGACCCTGGATGCGCGCGCGAAGGCCGGCGCGATTACGGCTTACATCGGATTTGATTGCACCGCCGCGTCGCTGCATGTCGGCTCGCTGCTGCCGATCATGATGCTCTACTGGCTGCAGCAGACCGGACATAGGCCCATCGCGCTGATGGGCGGCGGCACGACACGCGTCGGCGACCCGTCGGGAAAGGATGAAAGTCGCCGGATCCTCACCGACGAGATGATCGACGGCAATCTCACCGGCATCCGGGCGATATTTTCCAAATTCCTCAAATTCGAAGGCGCCGGCGGCAATGCCATCATGGCGAACAATGCTGATTGGCTGAATAAGCTCAACTACATCGATTTCTTGCGTGATGTGGGCCGGCACTTTTCGGTCAACCGGATGCTCTCGTTCGACTCAGTCAAGCTGCGCCTCGATCGCCAGCAGGAATTATCGTTTCTCGAATTCAACTACATGGTTTTGCAGGCGTACGATTTCGTCGAGTTGAGCAAACGCCACGACTGCATCCTGCAGATGGGCGGCTCCGACCAATGGGGCAATATCGTCAACGGTATCGATCTTGGCCGTCGCATGCAGAACGTGCAGCTATTCGCCCTGACCGCACCTCTGATAACGACGTCGTCCGGCGCCAAGATGGGCAAGACCGCAGCCGGTGCGGTGTGGCTAAACGCCAGTCAGGTGAGCCCGTACGACTACTGGCAATACTGGCGTAACACCGAGGACGGCGACGTCGTTCGCTTCCTCAAACTCTTTACCGTCCTGCCGATGAATGAGATTGCGCGCCTTGCCTCACTGAAGGGCAACGAAATCAACGACGCAAAGAAAATCCTCGCCACCGAAGCAACGGCGCTGGTGCATGGCCACACCGCCGCCGATCAGGCGGCCGAGACAGCGCGGAAGACCTTCGAGGAAGGCGCCACATCCTTGTCCCTGCCGACAATGCCGGTTTCGCAAAAGGATCTGTCGGCCGGTATCGGCGTGCTCAACGCCTTCGTGCTGGCCGGCCTTGCAGCATCGAATGGTGAGGTCCGGCGCGCCATCGGCAACGGTGCGGTCGCCGTCAACGACGCCCGTATCACAAGCGATAAGCACGTGATCTCCAGCAAGGACATC
>NZ_DATNBA010000073.1:0-7614 GCF_035572195.1 Hyphomicrobium sp.
CGACGTCCAGGTTCTCACGATCGATGGCGACGGCCGCATCGTCCTTCCTGAAAACCTTCGCGCCCACGCCAACCTGGACGCCGCCGTCACGTTTGTTGGCCTTGGAGACAAATTCCAGATGTGGGAGCCCGGCCGCTTCGAGCAGCGCCGGAGAGAAGCGCGCAGCAAAGTTCAGGTGACGCGCAAACTTTTCGCAGCGGGTAGCCGTTCGTCAACCGACGATGGCGACGATGGAGCACGGGAATGACGCGGGGCGGCGGGGCGAAGGGAGCCCTGCATGGTTCCAGCAGCCGGCCTCCGCGTCACGTTCCCGTGCTCGTTTCGGAAGTTCTCGAAAGTCTGGCGCCAAGGGACGGCGAAATCTACGTCGATGGAACTTTCGGAGCCGGCGGATATACGCGGGCAATCCTCGGCGCAGCCAACTGCAAAATTCTGGCACTCGACCGCGACCCGACTGCGGTCCGCGATGCGGCGGCGCTGATCGATGAAGCATCGGGCCGGTTGAAGGTCGTCGAAGCAGCTTTCAGCGAAATGGAAACCGTCGCCCGCGCAGAGCTAGCCGGTGAACAGCTCGACGGGGTCGTGCTCGACATTGGTGTTTCTTCGATGCAGCTCGACGATGCAGGGCGAGGCTTTTCATTTCAGCACGACGGACCGCTCGATATGCGCATGTCCGCCAGCGGCGAAACCGCCGCCGATTTTCTCAACAGCGCCGACGAAGAGGACATCGCCAATGTGATCTACGCGTTCGGCGAAGAGCGCAAATCGCGGTCGATCGCGCGGGCCATCGTAAGACATCGCGCTGAAAAGCCGTTCACGCGTACCCTCGAACTTGCCGATGCTGTGGCGCGAGTTTTTCACGGCCGAAAGATCGACGGTCGTCACCCAGCGACGCGGACGTTTCAGGCGCTGCGCATTTTCGTCAATGACGAGCTGGGCGAGCTTGCCTACGGATTATCTGCCGCCGAGCATATTCTGAAACCCGGTGGACGCCTGGTCGTCGTCTCGTTCCATAGCCTCGAAGACCGGATCGTTAAGAAATTCTTCGCCGAACGGTCCGGCAAGACGGTATCGGTTTCACGGCATATTCCGCAAGAATCGATAAAATCCGTACCTCCAAGTTTCCGACTTGTTAACTCGCGGCCGTTAACACCTTCTAAAGGTGAATTGGATGTGAACCCGCGTGCTCGCTCGGCACGGCTTAGAGCAGCCATTCGCACCGACGCAGCCCCGTGGCCACTGGATGTTGAAACCTTCGGTGTCCCACGACCGCAAAGTTAGCGCCTCGGTTGAGGCTCAGCGAACAGGGGACATGACCAGCGATGCGCCTCTTGAATGTCACCGCCTTCTTTTTCGCGATTACCAGCGCGCTGCTTCTTTACGGCCTCAACTACGATACCCGGCGCCTCGAAGACGAAGTGCAGGCGAAAGAACACGCCGCCGAGTTGGCTCGCAACGACATTGCCGTCCTGAAGGCCGAGCGTGGCAACCTGGCCAGGCCCGATCGAATAGACGCGCTCGCCCGTCACCTTGGCCTCATGCCGCCGAGACCCGAACAGTACCAGACGGGACGCGAAGTTTCCGAACTCAACGATCGTCAGGAAAACGCCGATGGCCGTCGTTGAGGGCGATCCTGCAATTCAGCGTCCGCGAGATGGTGATGTGCCTCGGCAGCGGCAAACGCGACGGCTGACTGAGACCGGCGTTTTCGCTGTCTTGTTTTTCGCATTTGCCGAGGTGGCCATTCAGCTCGTCACGCTTGCTCTCAGTCATCAGCCGAACGTTACGCTGGCGCTTTCCGAGCCTGTGGCGACTAGCTTCAGCCGGCCCGATATTGTCGATCGCAATGGCCGGCTGCTCGCAACGGACCTGCAAGCGCCGTCGATTTTCGCGGACCCCGGCGTCGTGCTTGATCGCGATGAGCTGGTCGAGAAGCTCATCACCGTTCTGCCCGACCTCGATGCCGCCGACTTGCGCCGTGCGCTTTCCGACCGGTCGCGCCGCTTCGTCTGGGTACGCCGTGGCGTGTCTCCGAAGACGGCGCAAATGGTTCATGATCTTGGTCTGCCCGGTCTTTCGTTTCGCTACGAGTTGAAGCGCGCCTATCCGGCCGGAGCATTGGCGGGCCACGTCCTCGGCTCGGTCAACGTCGACAATCGGGGCGTAAACGGCATCGAGAAATACATTGACGACAAGATCGGCGTCGATCCCGTGCACGCGGCGACATTGTCGACGCGCGCGCCCGTGCGCCTGTCGCTCGATATCGGTGTCCAACATGCCCTCGAAGACGAACTCGATGACGCGGTCGAGCACTATGAGACCGACGGCGCCGCTGGTCTCGTGCTCAACGTCAAGACGGGTGAGGTTCTGGCAAGTGCATCGCTGCCGCGCGTCGATCCGGCATGGCCGGGCAAATATCTCGATGAAAAACACATCGATCGCATGACGGGCGGCACGTACGAGCTTGGCTCGGTTTTCAAGACGCTGACGATTGCGATGGCCTTCGACGAGGGCCTGGCGAAACCCGAGACGATAATCGATGTGCGCCAGCCGCTCGAAGCCGGCCGCTTTACGGTCAAGGATTTTCATCCCGCCGGCCGGCCGTTGAGCGTGGCTGAAGTTTTCACGCATTCCTCGAACGTCGGCGCCGGAATGCTGGCGCTTCAGGCGGGTCCCGAAAAGCTGCAGGGCTTTTTGCGCAAGCTCGGAATGCTCGATCCGTTAAATGTAGCGGGCGCAAGCGTCGTCGCGCCCCAGGTGCCACCCGCGTGGAATCGCGCGGCAACGATCACTGTGTCCTACGGTCACGGCATTGCCGAGGCGCCGTTGCAGTTTGCGGCTGCCGCGGCGACGGTGTTGAACGGTGGCAAACGTGTTCAACCGACGTTTCTGAGAAAGTTCGAAACGGGTGAGGCCGTCGGCAAGCCGCTCATCACGGCAACTACGTCACGACAGATGGCGCAGCTGATGCGCCTCAACGTCACCAGTCCGGACGGGACCGGCGGTCAAGCCGACGTGCCGGGCTATCGCGTCGGCGGCAAGACCGGAACGGCGGACGTGCCCGATCGTGGCGGCTACGCTTCAAAGTCGGTCATCTCGTCGTTTCTTGCCGCCTTCCCGATGGACGATCCGCAATACCTGACGTTCGTAATCCTCTTCGAACCGAAGGGCGTCGCAAGCACTGGGGGACGACACACCGCCGGGACGAATGCGGCACCCGTGACCGGCCGGTTGATTGCCCGGATCGCGGGTGAGCTCGGTGTCGCGCCGATGAACACGATCGCGAGCCAGTAATGACCGGCGGGGCATCTGGCGATTTGACGGCCTGATTGCCGCCTCGTATCTA
Organism: Hyphomicrobium sp.; assembly: GCF_035572195.1. Classification (GTDB taxonomy): domain Bacteria; phylum Pseudomonadota; class Alphaproteobacteria; order Rhizobiales; family Hyphomicrobiaceae; genus Hyphomicrobium_B. The sequence continues at coordinate 3,347 of NZ_DATNBA010000073.1, forward strand.
ACGTTCTCCGACTTCGTGAGAGACGACAAGCAAGGGGCGTCATGCGGCTTAGCGAAGTGCTGCCGGCCGATATCGCGCCACCACCCGGCGCCGACGCCGTTCATGTCACTGGAATAACCGCCGCCAGCGCCGCCGTTGGGCCAGGCGCAATTTTCGCGGGCATCCCCGGATCGAAGATCGATGGCACGGCCTTCGTCGCCGATGCGATCGCGCGCGGTGCCAAAGCGGTTGTCGTCGCCAAAGGCAAGGGCGTCGCCGTGCCGCCCGACGTCGTGCTGATCGAGGTCGAAAACCCGCGTGCCGCATTGGCGAAGATCGCCGCGAAGTTTGCTCAAAAGCAGCCGCATTGCGCCGTTGCGGTCACCGGCACGAGCGGCAAGACGTCGGTCGCAGATTTCACGCGCCAGATTTTTTCCGCACTCGGTCATAACGCCGCCTCGATCGGAACGATCGGCATCGTCAAGCCCCGTGGCGCTATCTACGGCTCATTGACGACGCCCGACCCGGTTACGTTGCATGCGATGCTTGCCGAACTGGTGGATGAAGACGTGACGCACCTTGCCTTCGAGGCATCGTCGCACGGCCTCGATCAGAACCGTCTCGACGGCGTCGTACTTTCGGCGGCAGCCTTCACGAATCTCGGCCGCGATCACATGGACTATCACCCGAGCGTCGATGCCTATCTGAAGGCGAAGCTCCGCCTTTTCACCGAGCTGCTCGCGCCAGGCCAGCCAGCGGTCATCAATATGGACGGTGCCGGGTCGGACGATGTCGTCGCCGCTTGCAAGGCACGTGGGCTTCGGCTGTCGACGGTTGGAACGTCGGGCGAAACGCTGCGGCGCGCGGGGCTGAAGCGAGACGGCTTTCGGCAACGCATCGACATTGTCGCGAACGGGCGCACGTATGATGTGCGCCTGCCGCTCGTCGGTGCCTATCAGGCGGAGAACGCACTCGTTGCAGCTGGCCTCGCCATTGCGACCGGAGAAAAAACCGGCGACGTGCTTGCGGCGTTGGGCAATCTCAAGGGTGTGCCGGGCCGGCTCGAAATCATCGGCCAGAGAAACGGTGGATTGGCCGTCGTCGATTACGCGCATAAGCCGGAAGCACTTGCCGCGGCGCTCGATGCCTGCCGGCCATTCGTCACGGGCCGGCTCATTTCGGTGTTTGGTTGCGGCGGCGATCGGGACAAGGGCAAGCGGCCGATCATGGGCCGCATCTCGGTCGAAAAGGCCGACGTGACGATCGTCACCGACGACAATCCGCGCACCGAGCAGGCGGCCGTCATCCGCAAGGAAATTCTGGCCGGCGCCATCGGTGCGCGCGAAATAGGCGACCGCGCGGAAGCAATTTCCACGGCAATCGCCATGATGGCGCCGGGCGATGTTGTGATCGTTGCAGGCAAGGGCCACGAAACGGGCCAGATCATCGGCGATCGCGTCGTGCCGTTTTCCGACCACGAAGAAGTCTGCCGTGCGCTTCAGAGCTGACGATCAATCAATGCAACCGCTTTGGTCTTTCTCCGAATTAAGCGCCGCCCTCGGCAGCGATGCCGAGGGCGGCAGTGCGCGCGTCGTCACGGGCATTTCGATCGACACACGAACTTTGGAGCCGGGCGATCTTTTCGTGGCGTTAAAGGATCAGCGGGACGGGCACGACTTCGTCGCTGCCGCCTTCAAGGCGGGTGCCGCTGCCGCGCTCGTCGCCGAGAGCTATCAGCGGCAAGCCGGCGACGGGGCGTTGTTCAAAGTGGCGGAACCGCTGAAGGCGCTTGAAGCGTTGGGCCGTGCCGCCCGCCAACGGCTTTACCCGTCGGCGCGCGTGATTGCCGTCACCGGGAGCGCCGGCAAAACCGGCACCAAGGAAATGCTGCGGGCTTGTCTCGCGAACCTCGGCCCAACACACGCGTCGGAAAAATCCTACAACAATCATTGGGGCGTCCCCCTGATGCTGGCGCGGATGCCACGAGACACGCGTTATGCGGTGTTTGAGATCGGCATGAACCACGCGGGTGAAATCCGCCCACTAGCGAAGATGGTGCGTCCGCACGCGGCGATAGTCACGACGGTCGAAGCCGTGCATCTCGAGCACTTCGCGAATGTCGAAGCCATCGCCGATGCCAAAGCCGAAATCTTCGAAGGATTGATGCCGGGCGGCGCCGCGATCATCAAGCATGACAATCCTCACGCCTCGCGGCTGAAGATCATTGCGGAAAGGCTCGGCGCCAAGCCAGTGAGTTTCGGTTTCAGCGCGGCGGCGGGCGTCTGCGGCGAAAATCTTGAGCTTGCGATCGCCGGCAGCGACATGACGGTTCGTATCGGCAATGAAAGCCTTCGTCTCCGTCTCGCCATGCCGGGGCGGCACATCGCGGAAAATGCCCTTGCCGTCGTCGGGGCGCTCGCGGCGGTCGGGGCTGACCTGAAGCCGGCTGTCGCGGCGCTTGCGGGACTGGCGCCACCGAGCGGGCGCGGCTCGAGAATTCGATTGCGGATCGACGGGGGCGAAGCTCTTTTGATCGATGAGAGCTACAACGCGAACCCTGCGTCGATGCGCGCCGCGCTGGCAACACTCGGAGCCGTACCAAGACAGAAATTCTTGAGGCGTATCGCGGTGTTGGGTGACATGCTGGAACTTGGCGAAGGGGCACCACAACTGCATATCGGACTAAAGGAGGCTGTGGACGAAGCCGGTGTCGACCTCATCTTTGCGTGCGGCCGGCATATGAAGGGTCTTTATGATGCCTTACCGGAGGCAAAAAAGGGCAGCTACGCTCTGACCGCGGCATCGCTTGAAGAGATACTGACGTCAAATCTGCGCCGCGGCGACGTCGTGATGGTCAAAGCCTCGAACGGGACACGGCTTGGTCCGATTGTCACGGCACTCAAGACGCGGTTCGGGGAAGACGGGGCAGCATCCTAGCAGGGATCGCGGCATATACGGGGGAAGCTAGTCCGGCATGCTCTATGAGCTCGTCAATTTCAGCGATCAGATCAGCGCGCTGAACGTCTTCCGCTACATTACGTTCCGAACCGGTGGCGCCATCTTCACAGCACTGCTGTTCGTGATGATGTTCGGTCCGGCCACGATCGATCTGCTGCGCGTCCGGCAGGGCAAAGGCCAGCCGATCCGCGAGGACGGACCGCAATCGCATCATATGAAGCGCGGCACGCCGACGATGGGTGGGTTGATGATCCTGGCCGGCGTCACCGTTTCGACGTTGCTGTGGGGTCAGCTTTCGAACGGTTACATCTGGGTCGTTCTAGGCGTGGCGCTCTCTTACGGTGCGATCGGCTTCTACGATGATTTCCTGAAAGTGACGAAACGCTCGAGCGCCGGCTTTGCAAGCAAAACGCGCTTCGCGCTCGAAGTTTTCATTGCCGCCGTCGCCGGCTATCTGCTGATGAGGCTCGGACCTCGCGACCTGAGCACCGTGATGACGCTGCCGTTCTTCAAGGACGCCGTTATCGATCTCGGCCCATTCTTCATACTCCTGGCCATCCTCGTAATTTCGGGCGCCGGCAACGCCGTCAATTTGACCGACGGGCTCGATGGCCTCGCTATCGTTCCGGTCATGATCGCGGCCGCAACGTTCGGCGTCATCGCCTATCTTTCGGGTAACGCCAAATTTGCCGGCTATCTTCAAATTCATCACGTACCCGGAACAGGTGAGCTTGCGGTCATTTGCGGGGCGCTCATCGGAGCCGGATTGGGCTTCCTATGGTTCAACGCGCCGCCCGCGATGATCTTCATGGGCGACACGGGCGCGTTGGCCCTTGGTGGTACGCTCGGCACGATTGCGGTCGCGATCAAGCACGAGATCGTCTTGGCGGTCGTTGGTGGGCTTTTCGTACTCGAAACGCTTTCCGTGATCATTCAGGTGGTGTCGTTCAGATTGACAGGTAAGCGTGTGTTCAAGATGGCGCCACTGCACCATCACTTCGAGCAAAAGGGCTGGAAGGAATCGACGGTCGTGATCCGCTTCTGGATCATCGCGGTCATTCTGGCGTTGATCGGGCTTTCGACGCTGAAGTTGCGCTAGAAACTCAGTCAAATGGCGCGACATGCGATAGATTTCCGACGATGATTCGCGCGACCTCATTTCAAGGGAAAACGGCTGCAGTGTTCGGTCTGGGTAGCTCCGGGACCGCGGCTGCGCGTGCGCTGCTCGCAGGCGGCGCCGACGTTGCGGCTTGGGACGATAGTGCGGCGGGTCGCGAGGCGGCACTTCGCGACGGCCTACCCCTCGTCGATCTGGCGACAGCCGACTGGTC
>NZ_DATNBA010000074.1:0-21527 GCF_035572195.1 Hyphomicrobium sp.
CGGCGCTTTGGCAACGAAAAGCAGCAACAGTTTCGCCACAGCGTCATGCAATTCAAATAGCCTACGCGATCCAACACGTCCGGCACTATAGTCGTAGATATCAATAGGTCCGCCGGGCGCCGGGCGGGCGAGCATAAGGCGGAATTTTCAATGCGTGCCACGTGTGTACTAGCGGTCAGCCTGATGCTGATTTGCGGCACTCTTTCAGCGGCTAATGCAGCCAATTCCGACGCCATAACCCCACAGACCGATAGCCAAGACAGTCAGCAGATGGGTGTTGAAGCGCCCGCGCCTGCCGAGCGCCCAGCCGACGCTGCAAATCCTGAACCCGATGCGGCGCCTGTCGCCACGCCAGCGCAGCCCGCCGAGACTGCGATGCCGACCCCGTCGTCGCCGGTAGAGGCGACTAGCGCTCCCACGCAGCCACCATCAAGCCCCTCCGTTGAGCCCACGATCGTCGCGAGCGGCGATCTGCTCTACGTGCCGGCTGCGCGTTACCTCGAGGCCAACAGCAGAACTCTGGGCAACTTCGACGATGCGGATCGCAAGACATTGCAGCAGTTCTACGCCAGCCGCATGGGTTCGACGCTCTGGGTCACAAAGGCCGGCTACAACGACGAAGCGAAAAACCTTATCGCGGCCTTCAAGGATGCCGACAACTGGGGTCTCAACTCGGCCGACTACAAGGTCCCTGATCTGAAGGCCGGTGCGACAGGCGACATCAGTCCGGACGACCTGACGGCTGCCGAGGTCAAGCTGTCGCTCGCTGCCATGGAATACGCGCGCGACGCGCATGGCGACCGGATCAGCGATCCGTCCTCGCAACTCTCATCCTATCTCGATCGCAAGCCGGTGCTTCTCGATCGCAGGACATTTCTCGATACGTTGGCCACGGCGCCGGACAAAGGCGCCTATCTCGAGTCGCTGCATCCGAAGCAGCCGCAGTTCGAGCTTTTGCGCCAACAGCTCATCGCTTGGCGCGCCTCGGCTAAAGAACGGGAAAGCCTGAAGGTCCCGAACGGGCCCAACCTTACGCCGGGCAAAAGTCAGCCGCAGATTGCACTGATCCGCAAACTTCTGAAAGTTCCAGCGCCAACCCTCAAGCCCGACGGCACACCGGCAGACGACACCTACTACGACGATGCGCTGGCGACCGCGGTCAAGGCGTACAAGCAGAACAACCAGATCAGGCCCGCCACGGCGACAATAACGTCGGCCGTGCGGCGTTCACTTAATCAGGTCAACGACGTCAGCGACACGAAGCTCATCGCCAACATGGAAGAGTGGCGTTGGATGCCCCAAGACCTCGGCGAATTCCACGTCGAAGTGAACATCCCCGAATTCATGGTGCGCGTCGTCAAGGACGGCGAGATCATTCACGAAGAACGCATCGTAGCGGGACGCGACCGAAACCAGACCCCGATCTTCTCAAGTCCGATGCGCACCATCGTTGCGCAGCCCCGCTGGAACGTGCCGGATTCCATCAAGATCAAAGAACTTCTTCCAGGACTCAGGGCCGGCGGCGATCCGCTCCGGCGGCAGGGACTTGTAATGGAGCGCAACGGGCGCAGGATCGATGCGTGGGACGTCGACTGGTATCGCGCCGACATCCGCAATTTCCATATTTATCAGCCCCCGAGTGGCGGCAATGCGCTCGGCGTCGTCAAATTCCTGTTCCCGAACAGTCACGCGGTCTATCTGCACGACACACCGAACAAGGGCCTGTTCAACGAACGCGTTCGGATGTTCAGCCACGGTTGCATGCGCGTGCGTAACCCGGTCAAGCTCGCGGAAGTCCTCCTCCAGGAGGACAACGGCTGGTCGAAGAGCAAGGTCGACGATCTCATCGAGAACGGCCCCGAAGAAAATGAAATCGCGCTGACGAAACCGATCCCCGTTCACGTCACGTATTTTACGGCTCGGGTCGGTAACGACGGCAAGGTCGAGTCCTTCGGCGACGTCTATGGCCATGAGAAGCGGATCACGCTGGCCCTTCAAGGCCGCTGGAACGAGATCGAGAAGAACGACGAACAAGTGGTATCGCCTGAAGACGTTCCCATGGCTTCCGGCTGGGACGACGACGGTGGCTACCGCCGTTCGAGAGGCGACGACTATTTCGCGTATGACGATTACGATGACCGCCGCCGGCATAAGCACTCTGGCGGGTTCGGAAATTTCTTTAAGCAGGTGTTCGGCGGGTTCTGAGCCCGGCCGCTAAAGAGCGTGTCATCTAGCCGGCCAACTTTTTGGCCGGCTTTCGCTTATTTATGTTTCGAGTGTCCCTGCCCTTTTGTCGCCCATTCCGGAAGGTTAGATACGGCAACAGGATAGTTACCGCGTCTTAAGGGTTCGGGATTAACCCTTAACGACCCGGCATTTCGGCCAAACAGGCCTCGGGGAATATTATCGGGACGGGGGATTTCGTGCCCTTTCGCCGCTCAGGCGTACTTTTTGGCGTCATCGCGCTTACCGCTGCCTTGTGTCTGCACGCCGATAACATGACGGCCGCCGGACAACCCGGCGAGCGCACGATCTCGCTTTATCACATTCACACGCAGGAACGCCTGACGATCACGTACAAGCGGAATGGCCAATACATTCCCGAGGCCTTGACGAAAATCAATTGGATCATGCGCGATTGGCGCAAGAACGAAGTCAAGGTCATGGATCCCCACACCATCGACCTCGCCTGGGAGATGCACGAAGAACTTGGGTCGAAGGAACCGATCAACATCATCTGCGGCTATCGTTCGGCGGGAACGAACGAGATGCTGCGCAAGACTCGCGGCGGCCAGGCAAAGCAAAGTCAACACATCACGGGCAAGGCGATCGATATTACGTTCCCGGACGTTCCGCTGAAGAGAATGCGCTATTCGGCGCTGATCCGCGAGCGCGGCGGCGTCGGCTATTACCCGACCTCCGGCATCCCCTTCGTTCACGTCGACACCGGACGAGTTCGCATGTGGCCGCGGATGCCGCGTCCCGAGCTGGCGCTGCTTTTCCCTAATGGTCATTCGAAATACGTGCCGGCCGATGGCGGCCCGATCACGCCGCGCGACGTCAAGGTCGCCCAGAGCCAAAATCGCGATCTCGCCGTTCAGGTTGCGGCGTTCTTTCATGATCGTTTGACGCCCGGTACATCAACGACGCTGGTTGCTTCTGCCGAGATCAAACTTCCAAAACCGCATGTCGCCGTGGTGGCGTCGCTCGGCGGCGAAGCCTCGCCAAATGGATCTACGCGGCGCAATGTCAGTCTGACCACCGAGCCCGACCCTTCGCTGACAGAGCCCAAGCCGTTCGCCCCCGCAAGGGTGGCGTCGCTGTCACCGGCTGACTCCGACGACGATACGCCGAACCTGATATCGAAGCCGCGGCCGGTGGAACGCGCATCGCGCTTCGTCCCGAGCCCGTCGAAATCCGATCGCGGCAAGCTCGATGCGCTGGTGACTGCAGCGGCGAATATGCCGATGCCGCAGCTTGTGGCCGGGCCGAAGCCCGCAATTCGTCCTCAAAAAGGGCTTGCAGCTGCGGCGCTCGCCGAAAAAGGCGTCTCGCCACGTCAGCCGACGGCACAGGTCGCGAGTCTTGACCCGGGTAGCGGCACAGGCGTCACCGACATGAGCCCGGGCAGCCTGGGCAACGGCTGGGCCGAAGCTCCGGAGTTCGACGAGGATCATCCCGAAGAACTCGCCTACCACCCCTTCCCGCTGGCACCACTTCTGTCCGACGCGACGGCCTCGCGCGACCAGCCACTCGCCGAAATGCAGGCTCCGAACGTGGCCGCGACGCTCGAAGTTCTCGATGACGTTGGCGGCATCGTACCGATGAAGTTTCGTCCGGGGCGGCAGTTGGCCGAAGTGATGTGGTCCGAGCAGTTCCAGGGGAAGGCCGTCCATCTCGAAGCGCTGATGGAAATCGAGAAAAACCGCCTGCCCGCCGGCATCGAGAGCCATGCCGTGCAAACCAGCGCCCGCTGACATTTTCGAACGACTTGGTTGCAGCGATTACGCGTGCAGGGCGAGCGCACCGCGTTTCAATGACGCTTGTCCCGCCGCGGCGATGAGCTTCGCAAGAGCCAGAAAATCGTCGCGACGCGGGCTCGACCGCCGCCATGCAAGTCCGACAGATCGCGACGGTTCCGGATCGACGAACCGGATCACCTTGATCTCGCGGCTCCGCCCCTCGACGCCCAAGCAGATTTCAGGAAGAAGCGTGATGCCGAAGCCCGCGGACACCATTTCGACGATCGTCGACAGGCTCGAAGCGCCGAACGTGTTGACGGCATCGACTTGCTTCAAGCTGCAATAGGTCAGCGCCTGATCGCGGAGGCAATGGCCTTCCTCGAGCAGTAGCAGCCGATCGCCTTCGACCATATCCTTGGTGGCGCGTACGCGGCCCGACAGTTTCTTTGCCTTCGGCACGGCGAGCAAAAAGCGATCATCGAATATAGCCAGCGTCTCGATGTCCGGATTTTTCAGCGGCAGCGCCAAGAGTAGGACGTCGAGTTTGCCTCCGACCAGTTCATCTGTCAGCGGTTGCGTCTGCGTCTCGCGGACGTAGAGTTCGAGATCGGGATATTTCTCTTTGAGCAGCGGTAACAGTGGCGGCAGCAGGTAGGGGGCGATCGATGGGATAACGCCGAGGCGCAGCGTGCCCGAAAGTATGCCTCCGGCGTGCTGGGCGTAGTCGATCAGGTTGCGCACGTCATTCAACAGACGCTGGGCACGCGTCGCGATTTCCTCGCCCTTCGGCGTCAGCTTGATGCCACCGCGCGTGCGCTCGACCAGCGCAATCCCGAGAGACGCTTCGAGATCCTGAATTTGCATCGAAAGCGCCGGCTGCGTGACCGCGCAGGCGTCCGCAGCCCGCCCAAAATGCTGCTCGCGCGCCAGAGCATCGAAGTATCGCAATTGCTTGAGCGTGATGTAGACCATCAGCTGGACTAATGCCCATCAAAAGAAATGTCGATTTGTCCTTATCACAAGGCGCGGATACGGTACATCAACGGAAGCGCGGCGATCACTTCAATTTTCCGCGCTCATCGATCGAAAACGGCTGCAAAGCCGTCTTCGCTAGCGCCGCCCGCCCCCAGCGCCGAATGGGGACGAGCGGCGCTTTTCCGTTGTCGGGCCAAGTCAGCCCAGAACACCCAGCCGAAGCCGTAAAGATCAAGGACCGCAAACGGCAAGCGCCGCGCGGTCCTTCGCAAACACATTAATCCAGTGTTTCGCACTTAACCGTGAGGCGGCGATTTGCGCGCCGGCGCAAACGCGTCGCTACTCGGCGGCGATCATCGCGTCGACTACCGAGCTATCCGGCGCCTCGTCAAGCATGCCGAGCGCGTGCATATAGACTTCGAGAATGGTCTCTTCTTCCTGACGCTCTTCATTCGACTTCTTACGTAGCCGCACGATTTGTCTCAACGCTTTGACGTCGAAGCCGACCGACTTTGCTTCCGTGTACTTGTCTCGAATATCGCTCGCCAGCTGCTTTTTTTCTTCTTCGAGGCGTTCGATTTGTTCCACAAACTGGCGCAATTGCTTCTGCGCCGAGACCTGAAGCGTGCTCATGAAGGCTCCTCACTGATTACGAGCTTTCGCTGACGCTACCGGCCGAGGCGACGCGCAGCAAGGCGCGTTGCAGAGCAATCCCCTAGGGATATTTCGCGTGAATGCCTTGACGTTGCAGATGCCGCAGAACGATTCGTTTTAGTGGCCGCTCGGGCGGCTTTTCTGGAATGCGGTCTGCTGCTCGGCGTTCGCTTCTTTCTGGTGGCGCGCCTGCCACTCCTGATACGGCATGCCGTAAATGATCTCGCGCGACTCGTCCTTGCTGAGCTCCAGCCCTTTGTCCTTGGCCGCATCGGCAATCCAACCTGACAGGCAGTTCCGGCAGAAGCCAGCCAAATTCATCATGTCGATGTTCTGCACGTCCGGCCGGGACCGCAAATGATCGACCAGCCGCCGGAAGGCCGCGGCTTCGAGTTCCAGTGTCGTTTGCGGATCAAACGTCTTCATGGCTTTTCTCCTTGAGCCCTCCGAGCTTGTGAAAGACATAAGCGTCGTACGGGCCGGCGCAAAGCCGCTAAAGCTGCGGCCTCTGATGCCTTGACGTGCGCTAGGCGATTGCGCAAACCACACCAAACCGCAAAAGACCGGCCGGGGAGACAAAATGCCAGACGGGACGAACGGTGGCGTTCGCCAGACATTGAGCGCGCTGTTTGAGGCCGCCTACACGACAGCCCATCCCGCGACCTGCCTGCCGCCGCACCTGCCAACCGTGCCACCGGGCGGGCGAATTATCGTAATCGGCGCCGGCAAGGCCTCAGCGGCGATGGCCGTCGCCGCCGAAGACCACTATATCGCGGCGGGCCAAGCGGATAAAATTTCCGGCCTTATTTCGACGCGGCACGGCTTTGGGCTGCCGACCAGGATCATCGAGATTCTGGAGGCGGGCCACCCGGTGCCCGACGCCAATTCGATCGCCGGGGCCAAACGCGCGATTGAACTCGCCAAAAGCGCGGGGCCGAATGACTTGGTGCTCTGTCTGCTTTCAGGCGGCGCGTCGGCGATTTGGTCGGCGCCTGCGGCCGGCGTCAGTTTCGAAGCCAAACAGGCGCTGACCAAGCAGCTTCTGAAATCCGGCGCACCTATCTCGGAAATGAATTCGGTGCGCAAACATCTTTCCGAAATCAAAGGCGGCAAGCTTGCGGCGGCGGTCTATCCGGCACGTCTGCTGACACTCGCCATTTCCGACGTGCCCGGCGACAATCCTGATGAGATCGGCTCCGGGCCGACGGTCGCCGACCGCGCCACGCTCGCCGATGCGCGTGCCGTTCTCGCCAAGTGGAAAATCACGCCGGCAGCGGAAATCGCGCGAGCCCTTGAAGACCCGCGAAATGAAACGCTCAAAGCGGGTGACGCGAGGCTTGCAAATTCGAGCTACGAAATCGTCGCCGCTCCGACCGCCTCTCTCGAAGCCGCCGCGCAGGCCGCCCGCGGCCTCGGCTACCGTGTCGTCATCCTTGGCGACGCGCTCGAGGGGGAGGCCCGCGACGTTGCTCGCGCTCACGCGGCAATGGCGCTCGAGGCAAAGCGCAACGGCGAGAAGGTTGCGATCATGTCGGGTGGCGAGTTGACCGTGACGGTGCGCGGCAACGGTTCCGGTGGTCCGAACCAGGAATATGCGCTTGGCCTTGCCATCGCGCTCGACGCGGCGCCGGGAATTTCCGGCCTTGCCGGTGATACTGATGGCATCGACGGTGGCGGCGGCAATCCGGGCGATCCGGCAGGCGCAATGGTCTTTGCCGATACCCTGGCGCGCGCCAGGGCGGTTAATCTCAATGCCGCCAATTTCCTGGAGAACAACGACTCGACGGGTTTCTTTCGCCCCCTCGGCGATCTCATTCTTTGCGGTCCGACACAGACCAACGTCAACGATTTCCGGGTCATCCTCATCGATCCATAAAGCGGTTCGGCGGCGCCTCTTTGCCCCAAACGCCTAACCTGCAGACCGGGAGGCCACGCTTGCAGCTCAGCTTCTTTCCGCGCGCGATTGCCCACACGATCGTAACTGCGCTGAGCTTCATTCTGTTCGCCGGTCTGGCGCATGCCGACTTGAAGCTTTGCAACGCCACCTCTAGCCGGGTCGGCGTGGCAATCGGTTACCAGGACAAATCGGGCTGGGCGACCGAAGGCTGGTGGAATATCGCATCCCAGACGTGCGAAACCCTGCTCAAGGGTGCGCTCCCGAGCCGCTTCGTCTATGTCCATGCGGTCGACTATGATCGCGGCGGCGAATGGGGCGGCAAGAACGACATGTGTACAATGGAAAAGTCCTTTGCCATCCGGGGGGTTCAGGAATGCGCAAATCGCGGATATAAGCGCACGGGATTTTTCGAAGTGGACACCGGCGAGGCGAAGGAATGGACCATCCGCCTCACTGATCCTGCGGGGCAAGGAAAAACGGATAAATGAGACGTAACCGGCGGGTCAAGATCGTAGCGACGCTCGGACCCGCGTCAGCCGCCCCGGAAATGATCGAGCGTCTCTTTATTGCCGGCGTTGACGTCTTCCGCATCAACCTCAGCCATTCGACGCACGATGGGGCCAAAGCGCTCTACAACGCCGTGCGTGCCTGCGCGGCGCGCCATCGCCATCCGATCGGTATTCTCGCCGATCTGCAGGGCCCGAAGTTCCGCATCGGCAATTTCGATGCCGGGCGCGTCAAGCTTACGGCCGGCTCAATCTTCAAGTTCGACCGCGACGAGACACTCGGCACCGGCGAACGCGTTTTTCTGCCCCACACCCAGATTTTCGAAGCGATCAAGCCGGGGCACTCGCTCGTGCTGGATGACGGCAAGCTCAGGATGCGCGTCATCGAGACGTCTCCGGTCCAGATCCACGCCGAGGTGACGACGGGCGGCTTGCTGGCCAGCCGCAAGGGTATTTCGATGCCCGACACGCTGCTGCCGATCAGTCCGCTCACCGAAAAGGACAAGGCTGACCTCGTCCACGCCCTGAAGCTCGGCGTCGACTGGGTGGCGCTGTCGTTCGTGCAGCGCGCCGAAGACGTCCATGAAGTTCGCAAGCTGATCGGCTCGCGTGCCGCGATCGTCTCAAAAATTGAGAAGCCATCGGCGGTGGCGGATCTCGAGGATGTCATTGCGGCTTCCGACGCCATCATGGTAGCGCGCGGCGACCTAGGTGTCGAAATGCCGGTCGAAAAGGTGCCCGGGCTGCAGAAGAAGATCACGCGCCTCGCCCGCGCGGCCGGCAAGCCTGTGATCATCGCGACGCAGATGCTGGAAAGCATGATCTCGTCGCCGATGCCGACGCGCGCCGAGGTTTCCGACGTTGCGACCGCCGTGTTCGACGGCGCCGACGCGATCATGCTGTCGGCGGAAAGCGCCGTCGGGCAATACCCGGTCGAGGCGATCCAGATGATGGACAAGATCGCGATCGAGGTGGAGCAGGATCCCGTCTACGAGCCGATGTTGCACGCGACGCAAACCGAGCCGCAGCCGACCGGCGCCGACGCGATTGCCGCTGCCGCCTCAGCCATTGCCGGCACGGTCAAGCTCGGCGCCATCGTCTGCTACACGGCGACCGGCTCGACAGTTTTGCGCGTCACGCGCGAGCGGCCAGGTATCCCCGTAATCGGCTTGACGCCAATCGAGTCGACGGCCAGGCGGCTATCGCTCGTCTGGGGTGTGCAAACAATTCTCACGGGCGATCCTGAGAACTCGTCGCACATGGTGCGCAAAGCCTGCCGCATCGCGTTCGAGGAAGGCCTCGTCAAGGCGCGCGACGGATTGGTCGTTATCGCCGGCATTCCGCTCGGTAGCCCAGGCGCGACGAACATGGTTCGCATCGCGTTCATCGACGAGCGCGGCGCGCCGATCGCGGAAGAGGTCTAGCTAGCGCCGACCGGGTTGCGGTGGCTGACCTGCGCCACCAAGTTGTTTGCGATGGGCGACGACCACGGCACAATGACCTATGAGCCGCTCAATACGCTGAAGAGCGTTGCGGACGACGTGTGGATCGTTGACGGGCCAGTCATCCGCTTCGGCATGCCTTGGCCGAAGATTCCATTCCCGACGCGAATGACGATCATCAGGATCGGAAAATCTGATCTCTTCGTTCATTCGCCAACCCGTCTGACGGAAGATCTCAAGACCGAAATCGGCAAGCTCGGGCAACCGCGCTGGCTCATCGCGCCGAACCGCATCCATTACTGGTGGACGCCCGTGTGGAAGGCGGCCTTCCCAGAGGCGGAAGTTTATCTGGCGCCGCGCGTCAAAGAGCAGGCGGGCGACCGCATCGATTTTCCCTATTCCGATTTGGATCGCGAGCGCGGCTATCCTTGGGACGCGCAAATCGCAACGCTTCCGGTCACCGGCAATTACATGACGGAAGTCGTGTTCCTGCATCGGCCGAGCCGGACGCTGCTCGTCGCCGACCTGATCGAGAACTTCGAGCCGGACAAAATTCCGTTTTGGATGCGCTGGCTGGTGTGGTTCGGCGGATGTCTCGATCCCAACGGCGGCACGCCCCGCGACATGCGATTGACATTCGCAAAGCAAAAGTCGCGGTTCCGAACGGCGGTTGAGACGATGATTGCTTGGAACCCTGAGCGCATCATCCTTGCACATGGGCGCTGGTACGACAAAGACGGCGCGCGGGAACTTCGCCGCGCATTTCGTTGGGTATTGAACTAGACGGCGTGGAGTCCACGCCTCGTTATTGGGGCGGCGCGTCAATGACTTTGGCACCTCTGTCCTTCAGCTCCTTGAGAGCGTCAGCTACAGCAGCCTCGCCATCGGTCCTGGTACGGACAGGATAGCTTCCGATGACATCACCGTTTTCATCGGTGACGATTGCTAGAAATGGAAAGTCATCCTCGTCGCTATCGATCACTGTGCCGGTATAGGTAGGCATTGCGTCCTCCTGTTTTGCGCCAAGCATAACAGAGGGTTTGCGACTTGCCGATTGGCCGTTTGCAGCTCCAAATTTCCGACTGACATTAACCTCGGAAGGAAAAAATCGGCGGCGGTGGCGGGATGACCCAGAACGCGGTGGTGGCCGCACCGGGAAGGGCTTCTAAATCCCCTGCCCTTCGATCTCTTTGCGCAGCTTATCGCGCGCCGTCTCGCCGCCTTCGATGTTGGGATGAACTTTCAAGAGCCGATCGTAGGCCTTCAGCGCCGCCTTCTTTTCACCGATGAGCGTCAAAATCTTCGCAGTCGCATCGAGCGCCCGGAAATGATTGGGGTCGAGCGCCAGGGCACGGCGCAGATCGCCGAGTGCCGCCTGATAATTCTGCAGCCTATATTCGATGTAGGCGCGATGGCTCCAGGCCTCCGCATAGTCGGGCGCAAGGTCCACCGCCGCGTCTAGGAACGGCAAGGCTTTTTCGCTTTCATTGCGGGACGAAAACATTTCGCCGCGATCAATCAGCAGATTGACCGTATCGCCGCCGTTGAGCCGCCATAGCCGTTCGATAGCGGCGCCGATGTCACCCGCTTGGCGGTGGTCGCCGGTCGTCGCCAGGAAGGCATAGAGATTATCCAGGGTCCTGGCCGCCGCTTCGGGCGTTTGCGGCCAGGGCATGCCCATCATGCCGGGATCGCCCCTTTGCTCGGCTGACGCCCCAGGTGCGGGCGCGATGGGTGGTTTCGTGGCCCTTGGGGCCTGCTGCGTCGGAGGCGCGAAATCCCGCGGCGGTGGCACGGGCGCTTCAGGAGTAGGCGGTTCGGTTTTGAGAAGTTCGTCGTCGGCCGCAGCCTGGGTCACGCCGCCGGCCAGGATCAAAAGAATAAAAAGAATTCGGGCGTGCGAAATCATTCCCTGAACCTAGTCGAGGGTCGGGGGGAGGGTCAAAAAGAGTCTCGTGAATTCGCCGTAAGGTCGCAAGTCGCGACGACCTCAGCCCTGCCGCGCCTTGAAACGGCGATGCGTCTTGTTGATCACGTAGACCCGCCCCTTGCGGCGCACGACGCGATTGTCGCGGTGCCGTGAGCGTAGGGACTTCAAGGAGTTTCTAACTTTCATAACGACACCGGTTAAATGATGGTGGGCACTACAGGGATCGAACCTGTGACCCCTACCATGTCAAGGTAGTGCTCTACCGCTGAGCTAAGTGCCCGAAGAAGCGAGCTTCTAGAGGGATAGAGACCCGCCGGTCAAGCCCTGGCAGCGGGGCAAATCGGCCGGGTCGGACTTTTGACCAATTTTACGCCGCAAGCAGGCGATCAACCTCTCGCACCAAATCCTTGAGGTGGAAGGGCTTCGACAGTACGCGGGCGTCCTTCGGCGGCTGATTTTCACTGTTGAGAACGACCGCGGCGAAGCCGGTGATGAACATGATCTTCAGATCGGGGTCGATCTCACTCGCGCGCCTGGCAAGCTCAATCCCGTCCATTTTCGGCATCACGATGTCTGTCAAAAGTAGCGTGAAGGGCTCGCGCTTCAGCCGTTCGTAGGCGTCCTCACCGTTCTCGAAGGCAACAACGTCGTAATTGGCCTTCTCGAGCGCCTTGACGAGGAAGCCGCGCATAGAGTCGTCGTCCTCGGCGAGCAGGATGCGGTGTAGTGGCAGGCTTGAGGGCTTAGCGGTCATGACAACTCTGTTATGCGAACTTCAACGATGAGCGATAGTCGATAATTCGTCTGGCGCAAACTTGGCCTGACTTTGGTAAATGGAGCATGAAGCTGTGGAAAGAACTTGGTAGGGCGCGCTGCGACGTCCCCTTCAGACGCTCGCGCGGAACTCTTATACACGGACACGGCGCACAGGTTGAAGTCTCTCGTGGACTTCAACAACATGCGTTGGCAAAGTAATGACCTGAAACCCTATTTCGCTGCGGACATCCGCAAGAGGCAATAAGCGCAGATGCATGTCGTCCACTCTCATAGCGTGCCAGCGGCCTTTTTTCCACCATTTGACGTGCTGTCGCCGCGCACCCAGAGCGCGCCGTTCGTTTTTTGCTCGCCGCATTCCGGCCGCCATTATCCACCCGAGTTCCTTGCTCTTTCGCGGCTCGATCCAAAAACCCTTCGCCGTTCAGAGGATTGCTTCGTCGATCTTTTGTTCCAGCCGGTCGCGAAGCTCGGCGCTCCGCTGATTAGCGCGCGTTTTCCCCGCGCCTACCTCGACCTCAACCGCGAGCCCTACGAGCTCGATCCGGAACTCGTCGACGAGCCGTTGCCGGCGCACGCCAACACGCAGTCGATCCGCGTCGCCGGCGGCCTCGGAACGGTCGCTAGAATTGTTGCAGATGGCGAAGAGATCTATTCCGACCGGCTGAGCCTGGAGAGCGTGCTCGCCCGGATCGAACAACTCTACTTTCCGTTTCATGCCGAACTATCGCGGCTCGTGGCGACGACGCGCGAAGCCTTTGGTTATGCAGTACTGATCGACTGCCATTCGATGCCGTCGTCGACAATGGCGCCGGGCGGCGCACAACGGCCGGACGTCGTTATCGGGGATCGTTTCGGCGCCTCAGCCGATCCGCGTCTGACGCTGCTCATTCGGGACGAATTTCAGCATCGCGGCTTCAAGGTTCAGCTCAACCGTCCGTACGCGGGCGGTTATATCACCGAG
Source organism: Hyphomicrobium sp. (assembly GCF_035572195.1). Lineage (GTDB taxonomy): Bacteria > Pseudomonadota > Alphaproteobacteria > Rhizobiales > Hyphomicrobiaceae > Hyphomicrobium_B. Next base: position 13,105 of record NZ_DATNBA010000074.1, read on the forward strand.
CATCACGGCCGGCCGGCACGCGGTACGCATGCCGTACAGCTCGAGATCAATCGCGGGCTTTATATGAACGAACTGACGTTCCAACAGAGCGCCGGCTACGTGGCGCTTGAGAAAGCGATCGCGGAGATCGCGGAGCACCTTTTCGAAGCAGTGCCTGCTCTTCTCGATTATCGCGCCGCGGCGGAATAATATGCCTAATGGGCTGAGCCGCTGCCGCTATCGGCTTCTCGCATAAGTCGAAAAGAAAAAAGGCCGTTCGTTACCGAACGGCCCAAGTCTAGGGAGGAAACGCCCAAGAAGGGCTGCGAAGCGCGAGCCAAGGCTCGCATATCGCACTGCAAAAATTAAAGCTGCAGCGCATCATCAGCAAATGCGATTTATGCACGGCTGTGCCACCGAAAATGCGCACCTCGAGATTTTGCCAGCAAACGCAGGCTCGGAAACGCGTCGGACCGGGCCCGAATGCGACAATACGCATGCGCGGTCGCAAATAAAAAAGGCCGTTCGAATCCGAACGGCCCAAGTCTAGGGAGGAAACGCCCAAATTGGGCAGCGATTGCGAAGAAGCGTGTCAGCGCAATCGCAACATAAGGATGGGCTGCTTCGGCAACCCTCGCAATCTCCACGAGTACTAGTGTCTCACATTGCCAGATAGATGTATCTAGCGCGCCACAACTTAGGTTACTGAGATACATCTACTAAACGTTGTTACGTTGCAAAGTAGAAGTGCAGACTTCGAGTAGAAGTTTAGGTCAATCATTTGAAATCGCAGGGTGAGCACGTGCCGGGACCTTCGCCCGCAACTAATTTAGACGACATCGGGCGCGTCGCGCATGAACTGGCTAATCTTTCGGGGCCGGTAATCCTGAAACACTTCCGCACAGCGATGCCTGTGGAAAACAAGGCGGGCGGCGGGGCCTTCGATCCCGTCACGATAGCCGATCGCGGCGCCGAGAAGGCGATCATCGAAGAACTTGCGACGCGATTCCCGGATCACGGCATTGTCGGCGAAGAATTCGGCACCAAAGCCGGTTCGAGTTCCTTCCAATGGGTCATCGATCCGATCGACGGCACGCGCTCTTTCATCATGGGATCGCCGCTCTGGGGCACGTTGATCGGTGTGCTGAAGGACGGCGTGCCGTATTTCGGGCTGATGGACCAGCCGTTCACCGGCGAGCGGTTCTGGTCCGGAGACCAAGCTAGCTATCACAGCGTGCGCGGTGGCCAGCCCGTCGCGATGAAGTCGAGATCCTGCACCCGCATCGAAGACGCCATTTTGACCTCTACGCATCCGGACCTCTTCGAAGGCGAACGCGCCGCCGTCCTTGCTCACTTGAAATCCGTGGCGCGACTGACCCGTTACGGCGGCGACTGCTACAGCTATTGCCTATTGGCGGCGGGCCACGTCGATCTCATCATCGAGAGCGACTTGAAGCCCTACGACATCGTTGCTTTGATTCCGATCATCGAACGTGCCGGTGGCCGCGTCACGACCTGGGACGGATCGGATGCGTCCAGCGGCGGCGATATCATCGCGGCCGGCGATCCCAGGCTGCTTGAGGCCGCCCTAAAGCTGATCAACCGAGGCTAGGCGCTGTCGAACGGTGCATGCCAATTCGAGGCATAAAGATCGAATGAATCCATCGAAACGCATTGACCAGCTGATCGCAGGAATCACAGACTGGCGTGGCAAAACGTTCGCCAGCATTCGCAAGAGCATCCTCGAGGCCGACCGGGAGATAATCGAGGAATGGAAGTGGATGGGAAGCCCGGTGTGGTCTCGCGACGGAATAATCGCGGTCGCGAACGCCCACAAAGGGAAGGTGAAGCTCACCTTTGCCTACGGCGCCAGGCTTCCAGATCCTGACAAGCTCTTCAACGCGGGTCTCGAAGGCAATCAGAGACGAGCGATCGATTTTTTCGAGGGTGATAAGGTCAATGGGCGCGCTTTAAAAAATCTCGTCCGTGCCGCTGTTGATTACAATCAGCTTAAATTGAAGAAGAAGACGAAAGCGCCTGCGGGCACTCGAGCGAATGTAGGCAAAAGTAAAAAGGCCTGAAGCGATAGCTTTGTCTCGTTGACGCAAGCGCCTCGGGGCATCCTTCCGAGTCCTTGGCCCTGGATGGCCGGGTCAAGCCCCGGCCATGGAGCGGAAACTAGGCCTGGGCGGATGAAGGAATATCGACGCCCATATAGGCGTCGAAGGCAGCCCAGAACTGCTGCCGTATCGAGTCCGTTTCCTGAAGTATTTCGTGACGCGAGCCCGGCATAAGAATGTGGCCGCCGACTTTGAGATCGACTGCGAAATCCTCGATCGCCTGATCCGAGACCACCCGGTCGGCACCCGCCGCGAAAAGGATCATCGGCACACAAACATATTTCGGATAACCGGGCCGCGACAGCATCGCCGAGCTTCTGAGCGCCGCCCTGAGCCAGCCGACGGTCGGCGAACCCAGCGCCAATTCCGGCGCCGCCTCGATGATCGCCTTATTGCGCGACCATCGCACGTGGTCGGTGGTCAGCCTGTTGGTTTCAAAATCGGCAAAGTCGTCGGGCTCATTGTTGCCGCCCCAGACGTAGGCCGCGGCGAACCCGAAAAGGCTCCCGAGCGCCGCGTAGGCGCGTGCAGCCGGACGATTCACGCCGAGCATATTTTCGTGGATCGCGATCATCGGCGACAAAAGAACCATCCGTGCGAAGGGGCTCGCTTCATCCTGAGCGTTGCGCAAAAGAATGTGACCGCCGAGCGAATGTCCCATGCCGATGTAGGGCTCCGGCAGCGCCGGTCGTACGACCTCGTCAATGAAGATCGCCAAGTCACGATCGTATTCGGTGAAAGCGACGACGTGGCCTTTGCGCGGGTTCGACAGCATCCGTTCGGACCCGCCCTGGCCTCTGAGGTCGAAAATGGCGACGGCGAAGCCTCGCCGGCGAAGATCGGCAATCACCTCGAAATACTTTTCGATGAATTCGCCACGCCCGGGCACGATGCAGACCGTGCCGCGCGCCGGTCCCCTCGTCGGTTCCCACAACGCGGAACGAAGCTTCAGACCGTCATAGCCCTCGAAATCCGAGACTATGCCGCCGCTTGGAATGGGATTGATCGAGAGCGACACGAGTTGCATTGCGATCTCTGGCGAATTGGGCAGGCGGCGACGCGGAACCATAATTCCAACTTATCATAGCGGGGCCCGGCATTCGTGCCGACCCACTTGAAGCAGCTTTTTGCGCTTCCTACGTGTGGTGTGCGGTTGCCGCTTAGGGACCGCATCAGAAGGCGCCGACCCAGTCGGGCCGGTGCTCATGTCGCTTCTTATGGAGGATATGTCATGCGACACATTGAATTTGCCCCCTTCTATCGTTCAGCGATCGGTTTCGACCGCCTGTTCAACATGCTCGATCAGGCAACGGGTTTCGACAACGAGTCGACCTATCCGCCTTACAATATCGAGCGTACCGGCGAAAACGCCTATCGCATCACGCTGGCGGTCGCGGGCTTCACGTCCGAAGACCTCAAGCTTGAGGTCAAGGAACAGACGCTTACGGTCTCCGGCGAAAAGGCCGCCGAGACGAGTGAGAAGACCTACCTGCATCGCGGCATCGCAGCTCGCGCCTTCGAGCGCCGTTATCAGCTTGCCGACCACGTCGACGTGACAGGCGCCAACTTCGAGAATGGACTGCTGCACATCGATCTCGTTCGCAATGTCCCGGAAAGCAAAAAGCCGCGCTCGATTGCGATCGCCACCGGCGACAGCGCCAAGCAGCTTGAGGCGAAGGCCGCTTAAGGAAGCCGCCTGAACTTCGATTTCGCGAATTCAGGACCTGCCGGGCAGCCACGCGAGAGTATGGCTGCCCGTTTTTGCGGCCTTTCCGGCGGCAAGAAATTTTGTTGCGCCTCACTCATCTGTGGGTTGCCGAATGCGATAGCGGCGCAGCCCGTACGTTACCGCTTGTGCCACAGTTGCAAATCTGTAGAATTTGCGAGATAGGTCAATACTGCTGTCCTTTATGCTCCTGAAAACGGAGCTGCAGCAGGACCGACGAAACCGCTGACGGCTGGGTCGGTTGCGTGGGAGAGATCATTTGAGTGAACAGGGGATTTTCGGGCTGATGCCCCGCCGTTTCGTGGGTGCCGGACGCGCGTCGGCGGCCGAAACGGCAAAAGTCCGAAGCGTCGACCGATCCGCCACGCCAACGGCGGGTTCGGGTGACACGCCGCGTAGAAGCGGCTGAGAGCGCCGACAACCGGTCGCGCTAGGAAATTCGGAAGATTTGGGATGAGGCCTAAAATGGCCACACGAGGCTAGAGATGAGCGAAGGTTACTTGCCCTTGCTGGAAGACGAAGCCGGCACACCAGGCCGTCCGGCGGCGGAAGGTCTCTTCGACCCCGCACGTGAACAGGATGCTTGCGGCGTCGGCTTCATCGCCAACCTCAAGGGGCTCAAATCGCATGGCATCGTCGAAAATGCATTGAAGATACTCGAGAACCTCGAGCATCGCGGCGCGACCGGTGCCGATCCTCTGTCCGGCGACGGCGCCGGCCTTCTGATCCAGATCCCGCACGACTTCCTGGCCGCCGAGACCAAGGCAGACGGCTTCGAATTGCCGGCGCCCGGACAATACGCTGCCGGTCACGTCTTCATGCCACGCGACGAGCGGCTTCGCGCGCATTGTGAGCGCGTATGGGCGCGCTGTGTCAAAGAGGAAGGCCTGGAACTTCTCGGCTGGCGCTCGGTGCCGGTCGACAACTCTTGTCTTTCCGAAATGGTTCGCACCTCCGAGCCTGTGCATCGGCAGGTGTTTATCGCCTGCCCGGCATCGATTTCGAGCCAGGATGAATTCGAACGGCGTCTCTATATCGTCCGCAAGGTCGTCTCGAACGCCATCCACGATGCCTACAAGGGCCGCGACATCGGCCACTACACGGTGTCTCTGTCGACGCGAACGCTGGTCTACAAGGGCATGTTCCTGGCGTACCAGGTGAAGGCCTACTACAGGGATCTTTCCGATCCGCGTCTGACGTCGGCCCTGGCGCTCGTGCACCAGCGCTTCTCAACCAACACATTCCCGTCGTGGAAGCTCGCGCACCCGTATCGGATGGTCGCGCACAACGGCGAGATCAACACGCTGAGGGGCAACGTCAACTGGATGGCGGCGCGGCAAGCGTCCGTCTCGACTCCGCTGTTCGGCGGCGACATCTCGAAGCTCTGGCCGATTTCGTATGAAGGCCAGTCCGACACCGCCTGCTTCGACAACGCTCTCGAATTTTTGACGATGGGCGGCTACAGCCTCACCCACGCGGCGATGATGCTTATCCCGGAAGCCTGGGCCCGCAATCCAACGATGGATTCAAAGCGCCGCGCTTTCTACGAATATCACGCCTGTCTGATGGAGCCGTGGGACGGGCCGGCGGCGATGGCTTTCACCGACGGCCGGCAGATCGGCGCAACACTCGACCGTAACGGTCTGAGGCCGGCGCGCTATCTCGTCACCAAGGACGACACCGTCATCATGTCGTCGGAGTCCGGCGTGCTGCCGGTCGCCGAAGAGAACATTGTCAAGAAGTGGCGCCTGCAGCCCGGCAAGATGCTGCTGATCGACCTCGAAAAGGGTCGCATCATCTCGGACGAAGAATTGAAATCCGAGATTGCCGCAAGCCACCCTTACGAGACGTGGCTGAAGCGCACGCAGATCAAGGTCGCCGACTTGCCGCTGCCCTCCAAAATCGCGGCGGCGAAGTCGAACATCGCGCTCTTGGACCTGCAGCAGGCCTTCGGCTACACGCAAGAAAGCATCAAGTTCCTGTTGTCGCCGATGGCGGAGCGGGGCGAGGAAGCCGTTGGCTCGATGGGCACCGACACGCCGATTTCGGCTCTGTCATCCAAATCGAAGCTGCTTCACACCTACTTCAAACAAAACTTCGCGCAGGTGACGAACCCGCCGATCGACTCGATCCGCGAGGAGCTGGTGATGAGCCTCTTCTCGTTCATCGGGCCGCGTCCCAACCTTCTCGAGCTCGAGGGAACTTCGCGGCAGAAGCGTCTCGAAGTCGACCAGCCGATCCTGACGAACGAAGACCTGGAACGCATCCGCGGCATCGGCTCCGTCAAGGACAACGATTTCGCGTCGATCACGATCGACATCACTTACGCGGCCGACAAGGGCGAAGGCGGCATGGGCCCGGCCCTCGACTGCGTGTGCGCCGAAGCCGAGGAATACGTCCGCGCCAAAGAGTTCAACATCATCATATTGTCGGACCGCCGCGCGGGACCCGATCGCATCGCGATACCGGCGCTGCTGGCGACTTCGGCCGTGCACCATCACTTGATCAAGCAGGGTCTTAGAACTTCGGTCGGGCTCGTCATCGAGACTGGCGAAGCGCACGAGATTCACCAGTTCTGCACGCTGGCCGGTTACGGCGCCGAAGCAATCAACCCGTATCTGGCGTTCGAGACGCTCTACACGATGCTTCCCAATCTGCCGGAAGGCACGACGCCGGAGCTTGTGAAGAAGCGCTACATCAAGGCCATCGGCAAGGCGTTGCTGAAGGTCATGGCCAAGATGGGCATCTCGACCTACCAGTCGTATTGCGGTGCGCAGATTTTCGACGCGGTCGGCTTGAGATCGGCGTTCGTCAATAGATATTTCACCGGCACGCACACGCAGGTCGAAGGCGTCGGCTTGCGCGAAATCGCGCGCGAGACGGTCGAACGCCATACGGCTGCCTTCGGCGACGTTCCCATTCTCGCTAACGCCCTCGACGTCGGCGGCGAGTACGCTTACCGCGTCCGCGGCGAAGACCACATGTGGCGCCCAGGTACCGTCGCCGATTTGCAGCACGCGGTCCGCGGCACCGACAACAGCGATGCCATGGATGGGCGCATCCCTCAAAAATTCCGCGATTATTCAAAGTCGATCAACGATCAGTCGGAACAGCTGATGACGCTGCGCGGCATGTTCCGCCTCCGGTCGGCGGAAAGCATGGGCCGCAAGCCCATTCCGCTTGAAGAGGTGGAGCCAGCGGTCAACATCGTGAAGCGGTTCGCGACCGGTGCCATGAGTTTCGGCTCGATCAGTCGCGAGGCGCATACGACGCTTGCCATCGCGATGAACCGCATCGGGGGACGATCGAACACCGGCGAAGGCGGCGAGGAGACCGATCGCTTCAAGCCGCTGCCTAATGGCGACTCGATGCGCTCGGCGATCAAGCAGGTCGCTTCGGGCCGCTTCGGCGTGACGACGGAATACCTCGTCAATTCCGACATGATGCAGATCAAGATGGCGCAAGGTGCCAAGCCCGGCGAAGGCGGACAGCTGCCCGGCTACAAGGTCGACGCCGTGATCGCCAAAGTTCGGCACTCGACTCCGGGTGTCGGTCTCATCTCACCGCCGCCGCACCATGACATCTATTCAATCGAGGATCTTGCGCAGCTCATCTTCGATCTGAAGAACGTCAACCCTACGGGCGACGTCTCCGTGAAGCTCGTTTCGGAAGTGGGCGTCGGCACGGTCGCGGCTGGGGTTGCGAAGGCGCGCGCCGATCATGTGACGATTTCCGGTTTTGAAGGCGGCACGGGCGCCTCGCCGTTGACGTCGCTCAAGCACGCCGGCTCGCCTTGGGAAATCGGTCTTGCCGAAACGCATCAGACGCTCGTCGCCAACCGGCTGAGGGGCCGCATTGCCGTCCAAGTCGATGGCGGTGTCAGGACCGGACGCGATGTCGTCATTGGAGCGCTGCTAGGCGCGGACGAATTCGGTTTTGCGACCGCTCCGCTGATAGCTGCAGGCTGCATCATGATGCGCAAGTGTCACCTGAACACCTGCCCCGTCGGCGTCGCGACGCAAGATCCCGTTCTGCGCGCCAGGTTCACGGGCAAACCGGAGCATGTCATCAACTTCTTCTTCTTCGTTGCCGAAGAAGTGCGCGAGATCATGGCGCAGCTCGGCTTCCGAACCTTCAACGAGATGGTCGGCCAGAGCGATCAGCTCGACAAGGATCGCGCAATAGAGCACTGGAAAGCACGTGGGCTCGATTTCACAAAGCTGCTCCACAAGCCGCACGCGCCGAAAGGCGTCGCGGTTTACAACTGCGAGCGCCAGGACCACGGCCTTAACAAGGTGCTCGACGTCAAGCTGATCGAGATCGCCAAGCCGGCGCTCACGTCAAAAAAAGCCGTCAAAGGCGAGCTTGCCATCAAGAACATCAACCGATCGACCGGCGCGATGCTGTCGGGCGAGGTCGCGAGGCGCTATGGCCACGCGGGCCTGCCGGAAGATACAATCTGGCTGTCACTGAAGGGCACCGCGGGGCAGGCGTTCGGCGCTTGGCTGGCGCATGGCGTGACGCTGGACCTTGTCGGCGAAGCCAACGACTACGTCGGTAAGGGCCTCTCGGGCGGCAAGCTGATCGTCAGACCCGAT
>NZ_DATNBA010000075.1:0-27290 GCF_035572195.1 Hyphomicrobium sp.
AGGAAAAGTGGATGCCGGTTTTCCGTCCGGCGGCGCGGCCAATAGAAAAGTCACCAATGTGGTGATGATGGGCATGGGCGAGCCGCTCTACAATTTCGACAATGTCAAAGCCGCGATGGGCGTCGCTGCCGACGGCGATGGCTTGGCTCTTTCAAAGCGGCGCATCACGCTTTCGACCTCGGGCGTCGTTCCGGAAATTCCGCGTTGGGGCGAAGAAGCCGACACGATGCTCGCAATCTCGCTGCACGCGACCAACGACGCGCTGCGCGATGAACTCGTGCCGATCAACCGCAAGTATCCAATCGCTGAGCTAATGGACGCGTGCCGGAATTATCCCGGCCTTTCGAATGCACGCCGCATCACCTTCGAATACGTGATGCTGAAAGGCGTCAACGACAGCCTTGCCGAAGCCCGCGCGCTTGTGAAATTGCTCTCGGGCATTCCAGCGAAAATCAACCTGATCCCATTCAATCCGTGGCCGAACACGCGCTACGAGTGCTCGGACTGGGAGACGATCGAACGCTTCGCAGAAGTCGTGAACCGCGCCGGCTACGCGAGCCCGGTGAGGACGCCGCGCGGACGCGATATTCTCGCAGCCTGTGGGCAGCTCCGGTCCGAAAGCTTGAGGCTCACCGCCAGCGAGCGCCGCGCCACCGGCGACGGCGCCTGACCGGACGCGCCCCGCCCAATCCGCAATAATCATTTGAACGGCGAAAGTCGGTCTCTATAGACTACGCCCGTACCTGATGTCTGGGGCGGGGGATCGTCGTGCTAAGACTGATCACCACATTGGCGCGAGTGGCCTTCGGCTTCGCGTTGGCGAGTATCGCTGCCGGGCTCGTCACGGTCATGTTCGTCGATACACCCGTCGACGTTCTGGCGCAGCCGGCGAGCCGGTTGCCGCAAACGGCTAGCCAGACGCTCGATCTGGCGTTGCTCACCGCTACGCACTACGGCATTTTCTCGGCGGCCTTCGTATTGATCGCAGCCGGGCTAGGCGAATGGCTTTCGATGCGCTCGCTGCCCTTCTATCTGATCGCAGGAGTGGGTATCGGGCTGCTTGGCTTCATCGCGCAGTTTTCGAGCGAGGTCGCAGGCCAACCGACCATCCTGAATAATTATGCGTTGAAGGCGTTCTTAACCGCCGGCTTCTTCGGCGGCTTCGTTTACTGGCTGGCATCCGGTCAGTTCGCCGGACGAGCACCCGAGGTGACGGACGACACCACGTCGACCGAAGTCGCGCCGCCGCCCATTCCACAACCGGAAGACGATAACGAAGCCGATGTTGTCATCGACAACCCGCAACAATTTGAGGATGAACCGAGGAAGCGCGACGGCTCGATTCTGAGCTGGTTGAAGCGTCCACGGCGACAAGAGGCCGAGCCGCTGCCGACCGATGAAATCGAGGGTCCCGAGGACGGTGATGAAGCCGTTATCGTCAGAAATCCGGGCGCGTCCTCCGCCCGGCAAAATGCCTTCGATGCCGCCAAAACCAGCGATGAAGAAGCGTAATTCCGACGCCCCGCAACCTAAGAACGCATACGAACTAAACTGTGGATAACGTGATCGGGGACGGGACTTTCCATTCGCGATGCATCTAGTTGGCCATGCACTGCATGTTTGTACTCAATTTTGAGAAAGCGAGTGTTGCCATGCCTCAGAATGAGAAAACGTCTGCCAGAGTGAGCGCCATCGCATCCAAGGCGTTGCAGAACCCCCAATCGGTTTCTGCAGAGGAAATCAAAGAGCTTGCAGCGTCAGTTCTGTCTCAATCTCCTGATCATCAGCAATCCCAACAACACCAGCAAAGCCAGGGCCAGCAGAAGAGGTAAGACTTTCCTCTTCGGTCAGTCGTTCGATTGACAGAACGCAGCGAGCGGGAATTGCCATTATCCCGCTCGCTTGTGCTTTTTCCGGGTCTTCGAGATCGCCAATGTTTTGGCAGACGACTTTGACGTCGGGCGTATCCCTGACAAGCCAGCCGACGGTGGCGACTTCGACGGGTTTCGCATCCGGCAACGCCGATAAATAGCGCCATTTACCGCACGGCTGGCGGCTATCCAGCCATCGGATGATGACGAGCGGGCAGTCCCCCATTTCGCACCCCAAGAAATGATTCGGGGGAATCATAGCAGACGCAACCACTTTGGTCGGCGCCGCTGTTCCAGCCCGCAGGCTGAGTGTTGCGCTAATTCAGCGAATGCGGCTGTCGGACTTCTGCCCGGCTCGCAAACTCGGAGACCAGCGTTGTTGCTGCGATGCAGCAAGACTGATATACTCAGACTTTGAGGGATGACCTCCTTGTTCGATTTTGATCTCCATTTCCGCTTTCTTCGGAAAGCGACCGAAGTATTTTTCGAAATGAGCCAGGCTTCGGTGGCCGCCGCTGTTGCATGGCAAAGCCGTCTTCATGACGAAATGACTCCTGAGGGACGGCAGACGGCAACCGCACCGGCATTCTGGCCGATGTGGTTCGGTGATTGGACTCCCGGAACCGCGACGTCAGCCGGTCGGTCTAACGATCCGTTTGAAGCGTTCCGAGCCGCGGCTACCAATCTTTCACCCTTCGGGAATTTCACGCCCTTCGGACATATGCCAATCGCCGCCTCTCCGAGCGCCGCGTTCGATCCGATGCAGGTTTGGTTTGCCGCAGCGAGTGCCTGGCAAGACTTGGCGCAGCACGGCACAATGGCGGCATGCGGAGCGGGCTTGTCGGCTTGGCCGAATTCGGCGACCCAGTCGGTCTGGAGCGCAACACCGTGGAGCATTTACCAAGCGCCGATGATGGCAATGATGCTGTCTTATGGCGTTCCTTATTCGGTGGCGGCTCCCACCGCGCGGGCAAGCACGTCAGCGATGGACGCGGCCGACGCGGCCTATACGCAATGGCAGCTGGTCTTCGGAAGTCCTGCGAAAACCAACGCGCGCCCTCCCGCAATGCCGCCGTGGCAGGCCTACCCGCTCTGAACGTCACGTGATTTGATTATTGCGGATCCGGTTCAGGCGCCGCTGACGGCGAAGGCGGGGCCTCAGCACCGTCCGAACTCGCCGGAACAGGCGGCGCAACCTCGGCCTTCGGCTTCGTCGTCTTCTTTTTTGCGGCCGCGGTTTTAACTTTCTTTGGCGCCGCGTTCGTCGACGCTGCCGGAGCGCCTGCGGAACCGTCCGCGGGCGGCGGAGCTGCCGTCGTCTTCGGCGCCCAGGGCAGCACTTCCGGCGCCGCAGCCTTTGCCGGGTGCTTTTTCTTCACCGACGCAACAGAACTGCAATGAGGCGTCGCGACCTTGCCTGACGCGTCTGGCGTGGCGGCCGGCGCAGTCCACTTGCAAGCTTTGTTGCTGCCACAGGCCGCCTCCTCGAGACCTTTGCAGGGCGAGGGCTTGGCAGCCTGCTTAACTTTAGGTTTGGCGGCCGGAGTTGCCGCGGGTTTGGCCGGTGCAGGTGCCGTGTCGGTCGGTGGTTTGTCCGCAGGCGCTTCAGCAGCTGGCGTTGGCTCTGCTTGGGCCGTCGCCGGAGATTTCTTTTTGACCTTGGGTTCGACGGTCGTTGCAGGCTCCGGAGCAGCAGCCGGCGGCGTTGCCGCCGATCCCTGATCGGCGGCATCACTATCGGCGGCCGATGTTTGAAGGCCGCCCGCCGAGAACGACGGCAACGGCGCTGCTGGTGCCGGATTGGCTGTTGCGGCTTGAGGAGCGGGATCAGGCGGGACGGTGACCGTGATTTCTTCTGCGGAGAGTGGCAAAGCCAGCGCCCCGCTCGCCAAACACAGCCAAGCAAGTAAGCCGTTGAACCGAGCAGGTCTGGTCACTGGCATTCTCCCCCAGTCAGATATTTCCCGACTCAGTATCATTTTCGGTCGAGTGGAAACACGGCAAACGGCCTCGATATGCCTTTTTTATGTTCATGAACCCCAATATTGCGTTGGTTCATTTGAGAATTTTGTTCGCTGCCCCGGTCTCCGATCGAGACCTCGCCCATCAAGCCTTGGAGGCAACAGCCGAATTCTTTTCCATGATTGCCCAGCGGAGCGCTTGGTCCAGCCGATCGTCGCCCCAGAAAAGTTCGCCGTCTTCGGTTGTGAAACTCGGCGCACCGAAGAGGCCGTTGGCCTGGGCCTGCTCGGTATTCCGGCGCAGCGCAGCTTTCACGTCATCTTCATTGCTCCGTGCCCACATCGCGTCGGCGTCGAGCCCACATGACGTTAAGCATGTTGTCAGCACGCCGTCGTCTGAGGCGTCTAAGCCCCTCGTGAATTGAGCATTGAATACCGCGCGACTGAAGGCGCCCTGCGCCCCGACTCTGTCGGCAGCAATTGCCAGCCGTGCGGCCTTGAGGCCGTTGATGGGAAACGTCTCGGGCATCGTGAAAGGAAGTCCGCGTTCAGCGGCGATGCGCACGATGTCGCGCACCATGTAGCGGCCTTTCGCGGGGTAGACGTTGAACGGCGAAGTGGTCCATCCCTGCGACATGAAAATAGGACCGAGTAGAAAGGGCCGCCATTCGATCTCGACTCCGGCGCGCGAGGCCTCATCGTCGATCCGCATCACAGTCAGATACGAGTAGGTTGAGGCGAATTCGTACCAGAAGACGACCGTCGGTTTCATGTCGATGCTTTAGTCCTTGCTGAAAGCCTACGCAGTGCGCCTTGCGACATCTGGCGTTGCCATCGCGGCTGCTCTTGCGGGGCGCGCCGCCAACCCTATAGTGCCGCGCGTTTCCGTCGTGAACCAACAATCTCGAAAGTCAGACCTGCCATGAGCGCCGCGCCTAAGTCCGTGAAGAAAGTCGTCCTCGCCTATTCGGGCGGCCTCGATACATCGATCATTCTGAAATGGTTGCAGGAGACTTACGGCGCCGAGGTCGTGACGTTCACCGCCGACCTCGGTCAGGGCGAAGAACTTGAACCGGCCCGCAAGAAGGCCGTGATGCTCGGTATCAAGCAAGAGAACATCTTCGTCGAAGATCTGCGCGAAGAATTCGTGCGCGACTACGTGTTTCCGATGTTCCGCGCCAACACGGTTTATGAAGGCGTTTATCTGCTAGGCACTTCGATCGCGCGGCCGCTGATTGCGAAAAAGCAGATCGAGATCGCGAGAAAGGTCGGAGCCGACGCCGTGTGTCATGGCGCGACAGGCAAGGGCAACGACCAGGTGCGCTTCGAGCTTGGTTACTATGCCCTAGAACCCGGCATCAAGATCATCGCGCCTTGGCGCGAGTGGACGTTCAAGGGCCGCGAAGAACTACTGGCCTTCGCGCGCAAGAACCAAATACCGGTCGCCAAGGACAAGGAAGGCGAGTCGCCCTTTTCCGTCGACGCCAACCTTTTGCATTCTTCCTCTGAAGGCAAGGTGCTCGAGGACCCGGCCAGCAAAGCGCCGGAAATTGTTTATCAGCGCACCATCTCGCCGATGGCCGCGCCCGACAAGGTCACGACGATCAAGATCGGTTTCGCCAAGGGTGACGCAATCTCGATCGACGGCAAAAAACTCTCGCCGGCAACGCTGCTGAAAGCCCTGAACGATCTCGGACGCGACAACGGCATAGGCCGCATCGATCTCGTCGAGAACCGCTTCGTCGGCATGAAGTCGCGCGGCGTCTACGAAACGCCCGGCGGCACCATTCTGCTCGTCGCCCATCGGGCGATGGAAAGCATCACCCTCGATCGTGGCGCCGGACACCTGAAAGACGAGATCATGCCGCGCTACGCCGAGCTGATCTATAATGGCTTCTGGTTCGCGCCCGAGCGCCAGATGCTGCAGGCGCTGATCGACAAATCGCAGGAGCACGTCGAAGGCGAAGTGACGCTCGAGCTTTACAAGGGCAACGTCATCGTCACGGGACGCGAAAGCTCGAAGTCTCTCTATTCCCCGACGCTCGTCACCTTCGAGGACGACAAGGGCGCCTACGATCAGAAGGACGCGCAGGGCTTCATCAAGCTCAATGCGCTGCGACTGCGGACGCTCGGGCAGCGAGACAAAGGTTAATCGCGGTCGCTCTTTCGCAATCGTTTATTCGCAAACTCCGGCGAACGCCCTATATACGCGCGATGAAAACCGTCATTGCCGATCCTGACATTATCGTTCCCGCCGAATGGGCGCCGCAAAAAGCAATCTGGACGGCTTGGCCGGCAGACGCGGCAGAGTGGAACGAGGATCTCGAAACGCCGCGCCGCGACGTCGCGGCGCTTATCACTGCGCTGAACGCGGCGGCCAATCGCGTGCGCCTGCTTGCAAACGGCGACGAAGCCGAAGCCTCGGCGCGCGCTACGGTCGGCAACACCGCAGAAGTCATTCCGGCAAAGTACGGCGACATCTGGCTCCGCGATACCGGCCCCATTTTTGCGCGCCGCAACGCGCGTGCCCTGGCGCTGCGCTTCACAACCAACAGCTGGGGCGGCAAGTACGATTTGCCCGATGACGCGACAGTCGGCGATGACATCGCGCGCCTTGCCGCAACGCCAGTCCGCCGCTTCGATTTCGTACTCGAAGGCGGCGCCGTCGATCACGATGGCGAGGGCACGATCCTGACGACGCGGCAGACGCTGTTGAATCCCAATCGCAACGGCTGGACGAAAGCCGCCGCTGAGCAGGCGCTAGACGAGGCGTTTGGTGCCAGGAAAGTCATCTGGATCGATGAAGGCCTGAAAAACGACCACACCGACGGCCACATCGACAACATCGCCCGTTTCGTCGCGCCGGGCCGCGTCGTATGTCAGGCACCGGCGGGGCCCGAAGATCCAAACACGGAAACGCTGGACGCCATTGCGCGCGCACTCGAAGCGGCAACGGATGCGGCCGGCCGCAAGCTCGACGTCGTTCGCATCCCCGGCGTTGGCCTCTATCGCAACGCCCTCGGCGACGTCGCGCCCGCGTCGCATATGAACTTCATCATCGCGGACGGTGTCGTCGTCGTGCCGGTTTATGAAACCGCGACGCAGGATACCGCACTCGAAGCCTTGCAGACTGTATTCCCGACCCGCAAAGTGGTTGGCATATCGTCTCGCGGTTTGCTCGGCAGCGGCAGCGCCGGCGGTGGCTCGTTCCACTGCATCACTCAGCAGGAGCCGGCCTAATGTCGAAGCGCACGATGACGGTCGCAAGCATCCAAACGTCTTACGGCGACGACCTTGCGGCCAACATCGCCAAAACGGAAGATTTTGTTCGCGAAGCCGCCAAACGTGGCGCGCAAGTCGTTCTACCCTCGGAGCTCTTCCAGGGCATTTACTTTTGCACGCGACAGGATCCGAAATGGTTCGAAACCGCGTATGCGGTGAACGAGCATCCGTGCGTGCTCGCACTCAAAAAGCTGGCGGCGAAGCTCGGCGTGGTCATCCCGATCTCGTTCTTCGAGAAGGACGGCCCCCGCTTCTATAACAGCATCGCAATTGCTGACGTGGATGGAGAAATCCTCGGCGTTTATCGCAAGAGCCACATTCCCGATGGCCCCGGTTATCAGGAGAAATACTACTTCCGGCCGGGCGACACCGGGTTCAAGACCTGGACGACGAAGCACGGTCGCATCGGCGTCGGCATCTGTTGGGATCAATGGTATCCGGAATGTGCACGCGCGATGGTCCTGCAGGGCGCCGAGGTACTGTTCTATCCGACGGCTATCGGATCGGAGCCCTATGACGCTGGGCTCGATACGCATTTGCAATGGCAGCGCGTCATGCAGGGCCATGCCGTCGCAAACGCGGTGCCGATCGTCGCCGCAAACCGTATCGGGCTCGAGGACAACGACGGTACGAAGCAGAAATTCTATGGCCATTCCTTCATCGCCGATCATCGCGGCGAACTTGCCGAAGATTTTGCAGCAAAGAACGAAGGCGTGCTCGTGCACACATTCGATCTCGATCTGATCGCCAGTTATCGGGCTGACTGGGGCTTTTTCCGCGATCGCCGAACGGACCTCTACGCAAAGAGCATCGTCTAGTTCGATCGGCCCACATGACGTGCAATTTTCGCGCGGCGCCTTCGCACTCGTCAATTTCCAGGCCGAATATGCCGTTAACGACGACACGACGATGACGGTCGGTGCCATCAACTTGCTCGACGAAATTTATTCTCTTGCAGAGGGGTTCCCAAGCCAGGGCGTCAATTCCTTGCTAATCTCAAGGCTCGTTTCTAAATGGAATGGAGCTAACATGAAAATCAGTGCCCGAAACGTATTGAAAGGCAAGATCGTCGAAGTCGTCAAAGGAACGACGACCGCGCACGTGCGCATCGACGTCAACGGCACGATCGTAACCGCCTCGATCACCAACGAAGCAGTCGACGAGCTTGCCTTGAAAAAAGGCATGACGGCGTCTGCCGTCATCAAGTCGTCGGACGTGATGGTGGCGGTCGACTGAAATGAACACCTGCCGAGTGACATCCATGCGATTGCGCAAAGGCTCCTGATCTCATAAGCCCGAAGGCGAATACGGCCACGGGCACCGCAGCGACATGAATTTTCTCGACGATACGCCGAGACTGGAGCTTTTCCGCCTCGCCGGCATCCCGGTGCGGGTCGACATCACATTCGCATTGGTGCCGCTTTTCTTGTTCGGCATCTTGCAACAAGCGCCGTTCGCCATCGCCGGCCCGGCTTTCGCCGCCATCATCGCCGGAGTTTTTCTCTCGATCTTGCTGCACGAAATCGGCCACGCGACCGTCGCCAGGCTGCTTGGCGTGCGGGTCGGAGAAATTCTGGTCGGCGGCTTTTACGGCTACGCTCGCATGCTCGACGCGCCGCGGAGCACTGCCGCCAACGTCGCTATTCTATTCGCGGGGCCCTTGGCCAATGGGCTGCTGTTTTTGGGGTTCTGGAGCTTGCTTGGATATCCCGAGATCAGCGCCCGGGGCTACTTTAGTCAGATCGAGCCCTCGCAATGGATCGCCGATCGCGTCTGGCTGCTTCGCGCTGCCCTGACTTTGACGCTCGTCAATCTCGCAATGCTGATTTTCAATCTGCTGCCGGCGTTTCCCCTCGATGGCGGGCGCATTTACCGCGACCTGATCGCCACCGTCACATCACGCGCCTCGGCCGCCAAAATAATTGCCGGGCTCGGCGTTATCGTCGGACTGTGGAGCGCGTTCATCGGCCTGCGCACCGACATCGTTCTGATGCTGATCGGAGCCCAGATCGCGATCGTCAATTGGGCTATCCTAAAGCGGCCCGCCGACGCCGAGCAGATGTAACGAGAATGACCCGCGTTTCCGTCAATCGCACCTTGTCCCGGCTCTACTGGCTTCTCGCGATCGTGCTGCTGCTTTTGCTGGCGGCGAAGTTCGCCGATGACATCCCAGGATTGCCACCCGTCGTCATCTCAGTCGCCAACCAGCTCTATGAATTCATGCGCGACATGTCGTTGCTGATTGCAACCGGCGGCGTCGCCTATTTGTCGAATATCTTCCAGAAGCGGTCGAAATTCGTCGAAAGTCTCAAGGAAGAATGGCGCAATATCGTGCGCACGAAGTCTGTACTGCTCGGCACGTGCGAAAAGCCTTATCTTGCCACCGACGACTATCTCGCCGCGCTTTATAAAATCAGCGAGACGATCGACACGATGCGGATTGTTTATCGCAACGCTGGAGAGACCGGCGGCCTCGTCGGCCTCTACCCTTTTGAGCCGCTGCACGACATGCGCCGCGCTCTACAGACCCTCGACCCGCGCCTCTCGACGGAAGTACCGAGCGAACAGAAGACCCTGGTGCGCGACGCGATTTTGCAGGCTTTCAACGCTCTGCGCGAAACATTCCTCGAGGAACTCGATCTCGAAGAGCCGCACCATCCGCTGCTGATCTCAGGTGCACGCCGCCTCAAAATTCCAGGCGCCGATGTCGCCGCTCTCGTGATGCAAGATAACCAGCGGCGCCAACTCGCTCGTCAACAGCAAACGAGACCCGACATCGATATGATGCTGGCAGGCCTCCGGGATAATGAAGCCGCAAACGCTGGCGCACCGGCCACCCCGCCGGATCAAAAGCCCCAGGGCACGTAAGATCCTTTGCGAGCCGCCCGAGCCCCACGTTTCCGACGGTTACGCCGCACCCCCGATTCTGACAGCCGCCTAGCCGCACCCCCTAGGACCATGCTAGGTCGCGAACCATACTGCGTCGCAGCAGCCTGCCGGCGCGTTAATAACTTTCAGGTTTGAAATGGCCCTTCGCAACATCGCGATCATCGCGCACGTCGACCATGGCAAGACGACACTGGTCGACGAGCTTCTGAAACAGTCCGGCTCCTTCCGCGAAAACCAGAAGGTTGCCGAGCGCGCCATGGATTCCAACGATCTCGAACGCGAACGCGGCATCACCATTCTCGCCAAATGCACCAGCGTCGAGTGGAAGGGCACGCATATCAACATTGTCGATACGCCGGGCCATGCCGATTTCGGCGGCGAGGTCGAGCGCATCCTCAATATGGTCGACGGCGTGGTCGTGCTGGTCGACGCTTCGGAAGGGCCGCTGCCGCAAACCAAGTTCGTCGTCTCGAAGGCACTGAAGCGCGGCCTACGCCCGATCGTCGCAATCAACAAGATCGACCGGCCCGACGAGCGCCACCAGGACGTCCTCAACGAGGTTTTCGACCTTTTCGCCAATCTCGATGCCACCGACGAACAGCTCGACTTTCCGGTGCTTTACGGGTCAGGCCGCAACGGCTGGATGGCGCGCGACCCATCCGGGCCGCAGGAAAACCTGGCGCCGATGTTTGATTTGATCCTCGAGCACGTACCGCCGCCGGCCGTCGATGACGGCCCGTTCCGCATGCTGGCGACGACGCTCGATGCCGACCCGTTCCTCGGGCGCATCCTGACCGGCCGCGTCACGTCCGGAACGGTGAAGCCGAACCAACAGCTCAAAGCATTGAGCCGCGACGGAAAAGTGATTGAGCAGTTCCGCGTGCAGAAAGTTCTCGCCTTCCATGGCCTCGAGCGGACCCCTGTTGAGTCCGCTGGTGCCGGAGACATCATTGCACTCGCAGGTATGAGCTTGGCGAACGTCGCCGATACGCTTTGCGATCCGTCCGTCGAAGCGCCCCTGCCGGCGCAGCCCGTCGATCCGCCGACGTTGTCGATGACCTTCCGCATCAATGACGGACCTTTTGCGGGCCAGGAAGGCGACAAAGTTCAGAGCCGCGTCATCCGCGATCGCCTGCTGAAAGAGGCCGAACGCAATATCGCAATTCGCGTCGAGGAAAACGAAGACAAGGATAGCTTCATAGTATCGGGCCGCGGCGAACTGCAGCTCGCCATCCTGATCGAAAACATGCGCCGCGAAGGCTTCGAGTTGACGGTGTCGCGCCCAAAAGTCGTGCTGAAGATCGATCCGGAAACCGGGCAACGGCTGGAGCCGATCGAAGAAGTGATCGTTGATGTCGATGATGGCTACACTGGCGTCGTCGTCTCGAAACTGTCGGAGCGTAAAGGCGACCTGCTGGAAATGCGGCCGTCTGGAACGGGGCGCACGCGCATGGTGCTGCACGTGCCGACACGTGGCCTACTCGGCTATCAGGCGGAGCTTTTGTCGGATACCCGCGGCACGGGCGTGATGAACAAGCTGTTTCATGCCTATAAGCCCTTCAAGGGCGACATCGCCGGACGCCGAACGGGAGTTATGATTTCGAACAGTCCGGGCGAGGCTGTCGCATACGCGATCTTCAATTTGCAGGACCGCGGTCCCTTCATGGTCAACCCGCAGGACCGCGTCTACGAGGGCATGATCGTCGGCGAGCACTCGCGCGACAACGACCTCGAAGTCAACGTCGTGAAGGGCAAGAAGCTGACCAACGTCCGCGCTTCCGGTAAGGACGAAGCTGTTCTGCTGACGCCGCCGATGCGACTAACGCTCGAGAAGGCGATGAGCTACATCACCGACGAAGAACTCGTCGAGGTCACACCGAAGTCGATACGATTACGCAAGCGGTGGCTCGACCCCAACGAACGCAAGCGCCAAGAGCGCAAACGAGAAGCCGAACGCACCAGCGGCGCGGCCTGATCTCTCATCCTATTTCGCGAGCGTAATCTTATTACGCGGCATCTCGTGCCCGGGAAAAAATCCCTGGTTGTCGGGAGGAATTTCCACACCCAGATTAGGCCTTGTCGAATCACGACATTACAGGAGGCCCCCCGATGAAGAGTTTCGCCTTTGCGGCATGTGCCGTGTTCGCACTATCGACGCCGGTTTTTGCCGACACACCGCTCAGCGCCGAGGAAACCAAATCCGCGACCGCCGCCGCGGCAGCGTGGGGCTGCGAAGGCGGTAAGTGGGAAAAGGAAACCGAAGCCACCGGCGTTTTTGAGCTTGATGATGCGAAGTGCAAGGATGGCCGCAACTACGACCTGAAGTTCGACAAGGACTTCAAGTTGCTGGTCCTCTCCGCTGACTAAACGCACGTTGCGGATAACGATATTGCTGCGGGCGGGCTCCAGAGTCCGCCCGCATTTTTTTGAGTAGCGTTTCGTGCACCGCGTTTCCCAAGGCCGACCGCCCCCTCCGCAGGCTTCGTCCGTTCAATTGACTTCTAAGACCGGCTTTGATTTGTCTTTCGCGACGACCACCCTGCCCGCAGGGCGAACAGGCAGGACAAGGCAAGAATGCTGCTTCTCCACAATTGGACTTCGAAACGGTGTTCGCATTATCCACCGCTCGCTGACGCGCCGGCCCTCGCGTGCACTTTTCGCAGGCTTCAGGCGGCACAGTGATAACTTGGCCAAAGGGCGTTACGCCGACCCCCGCGTTCGAGCGCGCAGCGGCGTTCATGGAAGAGCCGGGCGGCAATCTCTTCGTTACGGGCCGCGCCGGCACTGGCAAATCAACGCTGCTCAGAGCTTTGCGCGATGCCTATGCGGACCGCATGGTGGTTCTCGCACCAACCGGGCTCGCCGCTATCAACATCGGCGGCCAAACCATTCATTCCTTTTTCGGTTTTCCGCCGCGCCTCATTCAACCGGACGACATCAAACGTAGCCGCAACGGTCGCGTCATGCGCAAGCTCGAGTTCATCGTCATCGATGAAGCTTCGATGGTGCGTTCGGACCTCATGTGGGGAATCGACCACGCACTGCGCGTCAACCGGGGGCGGCCGAGAGAGCCCTTCGGCGGAGCCCGCGTTCTGCTCTTTGCCGACCTGCATCAGCTGCCGCCGGTCATCCAGGAGCGCGAGGTTTTCACCCATCTTGTCGACACGCACGGCAGCCCGTTCTTCTTCCTGGTACCGGCACTGCAAGAAGGCAAAGGCACCTCGCTTCTCGAACTCGAGCATATCTTCCGGCAAACCGACGACGCACTGATCCGCGTTCTCAATGCCGTTCGGGATGGCAACGTCAGCGATAACGACCTCGCCTTCATCAACACGCGCGTCCGGCCCATTCGGACGCTGACCGAAGGCGAGCCCTACGTCATTCTGACGACGACCAACGCCGCCGCAAAGCGGATCAACACGGCCTATCTCGATGCCCTGGCCGGGCACCCCGTCCGGTTCGATGCCAGCATCACTGGAGATTTCACATCCAAGATCCAGCCAGCCGATCCCTCGCTCGAGTTAAAGGCGGGCGCCAAGGTGATGATGCTACGCAATGACCCCGACAAGCGGTGGGTCAACGGCACCGTCGCGCGCATTTCGCGTCTGGCCGAGAAGCAAATCTTTGTCGAGATCGGTGGCCGCGAGTTTGAGGTCGAGCCGGTCGCTTGGGAACATCGGCGCTACGCGTTCGACCAGTCGGCCGAGAAAATCGTCGAAACGGTCGCCGGCACGTTCAAGCAGTTTCCACTCCGCTTGGCATGGGCCCTGACCATCCATAAGGCGCAGGGGCTGACCCTCGACAAGGTCTATGTTGACCTCGGCGGCGGCACCTTCGCCCACGGCCAAACCTATGTGGCCCTCTCCCGCTGCCGGACGCTCGAAGGGCTGGCACTGGCGCGCCCCCTGACCCGGCACGACGTTGTGTTCGATCCCGAGGCACTTCGTTATCGCGATGTTTTTCCGAAACTTGAGATTACGAGTTGAGTCCGCAACTTCATTTCGCAGTTGCGAGATAAAGGGAGTGTTAAAGACCTCGAAAGAGGGTTAAGTTAACTAAAATTTGGACATAAGGTCGCGATTTGAATCCAAATTCAAACTTTTTCGGCGTGCGAAGCAAAAACATATTGCAATGCACAAAAGCTCGCATATAGTACGGGACATGGTTTCGCCGACGGGCGGTAGACCGAATTCAAAAGCATACGAGCTATATTAAAAAACAGGAGTGAGCCCCATGAACGACCCCTTCACCCGACAAGTTCAAGACTTTACGCGTCAAGCCCAGGAGATGTTTACCGCCGGCAAGGACGCCAAGGTTCCGGAGAACATCTCGGCTTTCGCCGAAGACGCAATTGCCAAGTCGCGCGACGCCTACCACAAGTTCGCGGCACTGGCCAAAGACAACGCCAAGGTTGCTGAAGAAGTGATGCTGACGACGCAGGCTGGCGCCAAGTCGATCGGCGAAAAAATCGTTGCCAACACCTTCGCCAACACGGAAGCCGCATTTGAGGCAGCCCAGGCGATGGCACGCGCCCGCACGTTCCCCGAGATCGCTCGTCTGCACGCCAACTTCTGGCAGCAGCAGTTCGCGGTTGTCGGATCGCAGTCGAAAGAGCTTTTCGAACTGTCGAGCAAGGTAACCAAGCAGGCGCTCGAGACGGTTGGCTCGGCGACGACGAAATCCTTCGAGCAGATGAAGAACGCCAGTTAAGTTGGCGATCTGGCGGCTTACCTGCGGGTAACCGTCGAGTGGGGCACTATCTTCTGTCTGAATATTCTGGCGCGAGGCGAAAGCCCCGCGCCTTTTTTATTTTTTTATGACAGCCGCGGATGGATGCGGTCCGGCACAGTTGGCGCTAGACTGACCCAATGCTGAACCAGCGCCTCGAGATCTCCGTGCGCAACGCCCAGCTCGATGACGCGCCACGTCTGGCGCGCATTTTTCGCGAGTCCTGGCGGCTCGCCTACGCCGGCATCATCCCAGCGATGCACCTTGAGCACGAGATTTTGCGTCGTGACGCCGGCTGGTGGCGGCGAGTGATTAGAACCGAATCCAATCTCCTGGTCATTACGCTCGGCGAAACCATTGCCGGCTATGCGACGTGCGGGCGAGCCCGGGGCGGTCGGCGCGACACCGGTGAAATCTACGAACTTTATCTGGCGCCGGTCTATCAGGGGGTCGGCTTAGGCGAACATCTGTTCGAGGCCTGCCGCGCCACGCTCGATGAATTGGCGCTTCCAAATCTGATCGTGTGGGCGCTCGCCGAGAACGACGCCGCGCGCGCTTTCTACCGCCGCTGCGGTGGCAGACTGGCTCGGCGGTCCTGCGTCAGGCTCGGCAAGTCGATTGGCATCCGCGTCGCGTTCGAGTGGTGACGATCCTTAATCGCTACATTTGCCGCACGCGCTTCGCGAAATGTCCGACCTAAGCCGCGTTGTGCGACGTGCCGTTTCGAGGCAAATGTGGCGGATATTATCTGCCATTGAAGGGATCGGCCATGCGTCTCGACGCGATCAAGCCCGGCAATAACCCGCCGGAAGACATCAATGTCGTTGTCGAAGTGCCGATTGGCGGTGAACCCATCAAATACGAGATGGACAAGGTATCCGGCGCGCTCATCGTCGACCGCTTCCTTTATACGCCGATGCGCTATCCGGGAAATTACGGCTTCGTTCCGCACACGCTGTCGCGCGATGGCGACCCGATCGACGTCCTCGTCTGCAATACGCGCGCGATCTTCCCTGGTGCGGTCATCAATTGCCGCCCGGTTGGCGTGCTGGTGATGGAAGACGATGGAGGCGGCGACGAGAAAATCATCGCCGTGCCGTCGACTCAGCTGACGAAGCGCTACGACGAGATAAAAACGTACACAAACCTACCGAAAATCTTCGTTGAGCAAATCGAGCACTTCTTCGCACACTACAAGGACCTCGAGCCCACCAAATGGGTAAAGATCGATCATTGGGGGCATGCCGAAGAGGCCAAGACGCTGATTATCGAAGCCATGGCACGTGTGCAGAACCAGCCTGAAAGCTGACGCGCCGCCGCTGGCACTTCCGCTAGAGCGGCCACATTGCTATATCGGCCGCGCCGTCTCGTAGTCTCGAACACCGGGAGAAGACATGAAGATCGCCGTCATGGGCGCGGCCGGCCGCATGGGCCGCGAACTGGTTCGCGCGATCGCGGCGCAACCCGGTTGTTCGGTGAGTGGCGCTACCGAGACTGCTGGATCGTCCATGCTCGGCAAGGATATCGGCGAACTCGCGGGCCTTGAACGGCTTGGCATTCCGGTAACGAGCGATGCCGCTTCCGTTATTGCAGCAGCCGACGCCATCGTTGATTTCACAGTTCCAAAGGCGAGCATGGAATTCGCGCGTCTGGCGGCGAAGTCAGGCACCGCGCACATTATCGGCACGACCGGCTTCGATGCGGCGTCGGAAGCCGCAATTGCCGAAGCCGCCAAGAAGACGGCGATCGTCAAGGCGGGCAACATGAGCCTCGGCGTCAACCTGCTCGTCGCCCTGACCAAACAGGTTGCGGCCGCACTCGGGAACGACTTCGATATCGAGATCGTTGAAATGCATCACCGGATGAAGGTCGATGCGCCCTCGGGCACGGCCTTGATGCTTGGTGATGCGGCAGCGTCCGGACGCAAGATAGCGCTTGCCGACCACTCCGTTCGGGCTCGCGATGGCCATACCGGTCCGCGCAAGCTTGGCGACATTGGATTTGCTACACTTCGCGGCGGCAGCGTCGTCGGCGATCATACGGTCATATTTGCGGGCGAAGGAGAGCGCATTGAGTTGACGCATCGTGCTGCCGACCGTGGCATTTTCGCGCGAGGCGCCGTCAAGGCGGCGTTATGGGCAAAAGGCCGCGCACCCGGACTCTACGCCATGACCGACGTGCTCGGTATCTGAATGATGACGCCTTCACGAGCTCCCGGAGACACCTCACCGACATGACCGACGCGATGACCGATAACATCCTCGTTCTTGTGCGCCACGGAGAGAGCGAGTGGAATCGGCTGAACCTTTTCACCGGCTGGCGTAACCCCGACCTGACGGATAAGGGGCTGATCGAAGCCCGCGTCGCCGGCCGCATGATCCGCGATCATCGCGTCAAATTCGATATTGCGTTCACGAGTGTCCTGAAGCGGGCGCAGCGCACCTTGGACATCATCCTTTCCGAATTGAACCAGCCGGATGTGCCGATCATCCGCGACCAGGCGCTGAATGAGCGCGACTACGGCGAACTTTCCGGTCTCAACAAGGACGAGGCGCGCCATAAATGGGGCGAAGCGCAGGTACAGCTCTGGAGGCGGTCGTATGACATCGCGCCTCCCGGCGGCGAAAGCCTCAAGGACACGCTGGCTCGAGTTAAGCCTTATTACGATCGGAGAATTTGGCCCCAGATCACTCAAAGCAAGAACGTCATTATCGCCGCCCACGGCAACTCGTTGCGCGCCCTGGTCATGATCCTCGAGGGTCTGTCAGGCGACGAAATTCTGCAACGTGAGCTTGCAACCGGCGCCCCGATTTTGTACCGGCTTGGCGCCGACGGCCGCGCCATCGATCGCAAGGATCTGCTGCCGGCGCGCTCTCTCGCGGCAGCGCCTGAGGATCGTATCATCTGATCAGTTGTTGGTGAGCACCAGCCGGGGGGCATCTGAGCATGGCATGGGAGGAACTGAGCCGCGACGCGGATAGTGAAAATGCCAGGAGCCGCGACAAACTCATCGGCGTCTACATCGGCATCCTCGCCGTGGTCCTCGCGGTTTGCAGTCTCGGCGGCAGCAACGCTGATCAGGACGCGACACAGCAAAGCATCGCAGCCTCAAATGTGTGGGCCTTCTTCCAGGCAAAGAATGACCGGCGACAAGCCTTGAGACTGCATGCCGACGAATTCGAGCTGATGCTCAAGACCAACCCGGCGATGCCCGATGACGTCAAGACGTTGATCGAGTCGAAAATCGCCGACTACAAAGATCAGGACCAAAAGCTTACCAGCGACGCTGAGCGCGGCGAAGGCCTCGACCAGCTATTCGCGAAAGGCAAGGACCTCGAAGGGCAGCGCGACGAAGCGCTAAGGCGCGGACCTTATTTCGACTACGGTCAGGCCCTGCTGCAGATCGCGATCGTACTTGCGTCCGTTGCCATCATCTCGGGAGGCAACCTGCTTCTGGTCGTCAGCCTGGTGCTCGGCGGTCTCGGCGCAGTTGCAACGGTCGGCGGATTTACGCTTCTGTTTCCGCTGCCGTTCGCTGGCTGACGCCGGCCGATCACTTCAAGTCGAACGCAACAACATTTGTCGCGATAACGCCGTTGTCGCGCACCAATTCAACGCGCCCGTCATAATGCCCGGCCGGCCACGGCTTGTCGCCACGCCGCTTGCCGGCAAAAGCGACGTAGGTCGCCTTGCTGCGATCGAGCGCGGCAGCGGTTTCGTCGAAAAGTTTGCCTTCGGGTCCGGTTGCGGCGAAGTGAATTTGGTCGCCTTTGAGCAGGTTGATGAAGCGGCCGTAGAGCAGCAGCGCCGGCGAAAGTGGCGTCAGTGCTGCGACATCGCGATGGTCGATTTCGAGCTTGTTGAAATCCGGCGGCGCTCCGGTGAAGCCGGCCGTGATCATCTCGCCGCCTCTGTAGGGGAAGGCGGCAGCGGCGGCAGGCTCCCAAAGCCCGGGACCTGTAGCACCGTTATTGCACGCTCCGTCGATACTGTCGGGTAGGAACGGATCGACGATCTTGCCATCGTGTCTGACTGATAAATGCACGTGCGCAAAGTCGGCCATGCCGGAGAAGCCGACATCGCCCAGCCGGTCGCCGCGCTTTATCGCCTGCCCTTTCGCGACGCGCACGCTGCCGCGTTTGAGGTGGCAATATTGCGTTTCCCAGCCACCTCCGTGATCGATGATGACGCCGTTTCCGCACTCACGCCCGGCCACCTCCTCGGGTTTTGCTTTCTTGAAAAAAATGTCCTCAACGCCGTCGCGCGTGTTTTTCACGGTCCCGTCGGCAGCGGCCAGAACAGGTACCTGTGATTTCGCTGCCTCAGCCGACAGGATACGGAAATCGACGCCACTGTGCTTATCGTACGTCGCCCGCCCGCACGCGTAATCGCGCACGCCCGGACCCGGATCGAGGTCGACATAATTCTGGATGAAGCACGTTTTGTGCGGCTCGCAGGCAATGGGGAGAGAAAGCTGAGGGCGGTCTTCGGCAAGCGTTGGTTGGGCGAACAGGACGCCAAGCATCAGAGCGATCGGCCACAGCGCTCCCGTCCTCATCGCACCCTCTGCGCTAAAGTGCCTTTTTGCCGTCAGACGCTTGCCCGGCGGCGGCCGGGACGTTAGCACTCCCCGCAATCGATTTCGCCCTCTTGACACGCCGAAGGACCGTCAACCCATGACCACGCACACGCTTCTGCTTCTTCCCGGCGACGGTATTGGCGTCGAGACGATTGCCGAGGTTGAGCGTCTCATCGCCTTCTTCAATGCCAAGAGCAACGCCATCAAATTTGAGGTCGATCGCGATCTGGTGGGCGGATCGGCCTATGACGCGCACGGCGTCGCAATCACCGACGCGGCGATGGCAAAGGCGCAGAAGGCCGATGCCGTGATGTTCGGCGCCGTCGGCGGGTCGAAGTGGGATAAGGTCGCCTATCAGCACCGTCCCGAAGCGGGCCTGCTGCGGCTCCGGAAAGACCTCGACCTTTTCGCCAATCTCCGCCCGGCCATCTGCTATCCGGCGCTCGCCGACGCGTCGAGCCTGAAGCGCGAACTCGTCGAAGGCCTCGACATCATGATCGTGCGCGAGCTGACGGGTGGTGTTTATTTCGGCGAGCCGAAGGAAATCGTGACGCTCGAAAATGGCGAACGCCGCGCCGTCGATACGCAGGTTTACACCACGCACGAAATCGAGCGCATCGCCAAGGTTGCCTTCGATCTGGCGCGCAAGCGCGGCAACAAGGTCCATTCCGCCGAAAAGAACAACGTCATGAGGACAGGCGTGCTGTGGAAGCAGGTCGTAACCGAAGTCCACAAGTCTTACGCTCCGGACGTCAAGCTCGAGCACATTCTGGCCGATAACTGCGCAATGCAGCTGATCCGCAACCCGAAACAGTTCGACGTCATCGTGACCGACAATCTCTTCGGTGACGTTCTTTCCGATGAAGCTGCGATGATGACGGGTTCGCTCGGCATGCTGCCGTCCGCCTCACTCGGCGCACCCGATCAGAAGACCGGCCGGCGCAAGGCGCTTTACGAACCTGTGCACGGCTCGGCTCCGGATATTGCCGGCAAAGGCCTGGCCAACCCGATCGCGACGATCGCGTCGTTTGCGATGGCGCTGCGCTATTCCTTCGACAGAACGCAGGAAGCCGATCTCGTCGACAAGGCCATCGCACGCGTCCTCGACAAGGGCCTGCGCACCGGCGACATCATGCAGTCGGGCATGCAGCAGGTCGGAACGAGCGAAATGGGCCGTGCCATCGAGGCGGAACTCAAAACGCTCGCGGCGTAATCGTCTGCCACACCCGGTTAGACGCTCGGCTGATCCTTGCAGGAACTCGATTGGCCTTGCACGGCGCCACGCGCCGTCCAGCGCGGAATTCCGTCGCGCGGTCCGGGCGCCGCGTCTTCGGTCCGCGACACGAAATAGAATTCATAACAGTTCGGCGCCACGCGAGCGACCCGGTAGCAGCCTCCCGACGTGTCGCCATCGTAGATCGTGCACAGCGTGCCCTCGGTGATAGACCAGTGACCGCCCAACGTGCGGCTGTGCTCCGTGTAGGTCAGGTGGCCGTCGTGATCGTAGCGTTCGGTGAACGCCTTGCCGCTCGCGTAGCGGCCGTCGATGGTCGCGCCGCCGAAACGTTCGGCGAGCTCAGTGCCGTCCAGCCAGGCGCGTGCCGCAGGCGACGGCGTTCCAAACGTCAGGACGACCGCTGCGGCCAAACCCGATAGGAGCGCCGGCAAGGCTTTCATGTGCAGCAAGAGGACGCTCCTTTCCCTTTTAAACACCTAAAAAAAGCTGCTCACGCAATTGTGACATCTAAGTGCTCCGCAATGCGTTTTTGATAGCGAGCGGGGTGAGGTCAACGACGGTTGTCATGACATGAGACCTACCGTTAATAAATCGATCCGGCCACGACCCACGTCCACCGGCCAGCCTCTCGGATTAACGCTCGGCCTGGCGGCGATGCTGTTGGCGGCGATGAGCTTGTTCACACCCTCCGTGTCGGCTCCTAAACTTAAGCACCGTTCGCTCATCATATTTGCCCCCGATACATCGAGCACCGATCTCTCCAAGCAGAAGGAGGTTGTGGCTCAGGTGCGGGACGGCCTTCAACAGCGCGATATCGTCGTCGTCTATGTTATCGGCCAGGACATTTCCGCCGAGCTTGGCCCCGAGCCTACGGCGATACCTGTGAAGCTTCGATCGCACTTCAAAGTCCCTAGAGACGATTTCAGGGTTGTGCTGATCGGCAAGGATAGCCAAACAGAAATGCTGTCAGATGTGCCCGTCACGGCCGATCAGCTTTTCCAAACGATCGATGCCACGCCGGGGCGCCAGGATGGAGTTAAGCCGCCGGGCTGAGTTGTCGCAGCTGAAATGGCAAAATGCTTCGGAGAGGTCTATCTCCTTGAATCCCGCTGCCCGCTTGCGTAAGTGATCGCGCTTGAACAGAAACGAAGCGGGCTTATGATTACCGCTCCGTCCGCCGAACCTCAGGGACATATCATGGGCTACAAAGTCGCCGTCGTCGGCGCCACCGGCAACGTCGGCCGCGAGATGCTGAACGTGCTCGCCGAGCGCAACTTTCCGGTCAGCGATCTTTACGCGCTGGCCTCGCGCCGCTCCGTTGGCACAGACGTCTCGTTCGGCGACAAGATCGTGAAAT
The DNA here is from genome assembly GCF_035572195.1 of Hyphomicrobium sp. Classification (GTDB taxonomy): domain Bacteria; phylum Pseudomonadota; class Alphaproteobacteria; order Rhizobiales; family Hyphomicrobiaceae; genus Hyphomicrobium_B. Next base: position 21,905 of record NZ_DATNBA010000075.1, read on the forward strand.
GCCGCGACCTCGAAACGTTCGACTTCAAAGGGATCGATTTTTGCCTGATGTCGGCGGGCTCCGATATTTCCAAGGAATGGTCGCCGCGCATCGGCGCCCAAGGCACGATCGTCATCGATAATTCGTCGGCTTGGCGCTACGACCAGGACGTGCCGCTTATCGTGCCCGAAGTGAATGGCGACGCGATCCGCGGCTTTACCAAAAAGAACATCATCGCCAATCCGAACTGCTCGACGGCGCAGCTAGTCATAACCTTGAAGCCCCTGCACGATGTCGCCAAGATCAAGCGTGTCGTTGTCTCGACCTATCAGTCCGTTTCGGGCGCCGGCAAGGATGCGATGGACGAGCTTTGGCATCAGACCAAGGGCAAGTATGTGCCGGGTCAGGAGATGGAGCCGAAGAAGTTTCCGAAGCAGATCGCCTTCAATTGCATTCCTCACATCGACGTCTTCATGGAGGACGGATACACGAAAGAGGAATGGAAAATGCTGGTCGAGACCAAGAAGATCCTCGATCCGAAGATCAAGCTAACGGCAACCTGCGTGCGCGTGCCGGTGTTCGTCGGCCACTCGGAATCTGTGACCATCGAGTTCGAGAACCCGATCAGCCCCGAGGAAGCGCGCGAAATTCTGCGCGCCGCGCCGGGCGTCGAGGTCATCGATAAGCGCGAGCCGGGCGGCTACATGACGCCGGTTGAAGCCGCTGGCGAATTCTCGACTTTCGTGTCGCGCATTCGCGAGGACAGCACCGTCGAAAACGGGCTCGCAATGTGGATCGTCTCCGACAATCTGCTCAAAGGCGCCGCGCTCAATGCCGTGCAGATCGCAGAGACACTGATTCATCAGAGGCTCGTGCCCAAGGCTGCGTGATCGCCGATCGTCCTGCCGCTGGCGGCCTAATCCGATGCCACTCCGGCAATTCGGGAACTCGGACTGAACGCTCAGCCTTGATCTTTTTCTTTGAGGCGGCTCAGCACCCGCACGATCGCGTTGAGGTCACCGAGGAAGCGATCCCGCTGCCCCGCCGGGAGGCTCGCCAGAATGCGATCGTCGACACGGCGTGCCATCGGATCATGCGATTTGAGAATCTTGGCGCCCTCGTCCGTCAACTTGACGGCGTAGGCCCGAGCATCGTCTCGCGTCCGGCGGCGTTGCAGCATGCCCTTTTTGAGCATGCGACGCACGACGTCGGCGAGTGTCGAACGGTCTATGCCGGTTCGCTCGACGAGTTGCGTCTGGTTCAAACCCTCATTCAGCGAAACCGTCAGCAGCACGGCGTACTGCCGGGGCGTCAAGTCATCGGCCCCAAGTTCGGTCTGAAATAGATCGGCCGCGCATTGACCCGCCCGGTGCAGCAAGTGCAGTGGCGATCGCTCCAATCGGTTGTTTGCAGGTTCTTTAGCCATTCCGTTTCCCAACGTATTTCGACCGGACTTACAATCTGGGCAGCCACGGCGCTAGGCCGCGGGCCGCGACACGTAATTAACCGCTTAGTTATATTTTCTTGTTCCGCCAGGAAGCAAGCTTGACGACTTTTCGTCCAGCAATGGCCGAGGCTCTGAAGGCGAATGCAGGCTACCGCCTACGATGAGTGCGCAAACTTGTGACATTACCCTTGCTCGGAAGTCGAAATCTCGTGCTTTTTCAAAAGGCCTATCTGTGCTAGCGCAAACACGAACGTTATCGGCATAATTCCGAAAACTTTGAACGCGACCCACGTATCCGTTGAAAAACTTCTCCAGACAAATTCATTGAGAAAGGCAAGGAACACAAAGAACAAGGCCCAGCGCAACGTCAGGACGCGCCAGCCTTCTTCCGAAAGATGCATCACGTCTCCGAAGACGATTTTCAGAAACAACCGCCCACTAAGTAATCCCCCAAACAGGATTGTTGCAAAAAGGCCGTTCACGATCGTCGGCTTGATCTTGATAAAATGGTCGTCCTGCATCCAGAGAGTCAGCCCGCCGAACACCAGCACGAAGACGCCCGTTATCAGCGGCATCGTCGCTATACGCCCTAGCACGGTCCGAGACACGATGAGAGCAACGACCGTCGCAACCATGAACGCGGCGGTGCCGGCAAAGATACCGTAACGGCTGTTGCCGATGAAGAATACCAGGAGCGGCCCGAACTCCACCGCCAGCTTGATCGCCTGTTTACGGTCGAACCCGGGATTGCCAACGCCGGCTTCAGATAATTCCTTTTGGTCGGACATTGGCTCAGCTCTCGTTGGCCCGGTCGGGAATTCGATGCTTCTGCATCAGCCGTGACAAGACCCAAGCATAGAGACCCGAGATGGGCAGCACGATCGCGATCTTGAAAAGAATCCAGACGTTCACGCCGTTCATTTCCTGTCCGAAAATGTAATAGAGTTGCTCGTCCTGGAACGTCCGGCGGACATATTCGTTGGCGACGGCCGTCAGAAAAAAGAAAAGCGCGAAGCTCCAGGTGAACTTGTTCCAGCCTTCGTCGGTGTAATGAAAGGTCTTCTCGAAGACGTGCTTGAAGAAGTTTTTCTTCAGCCACAAACCCGAGATCAGGAAGACGCCGAACAGCGTGTTGAAGATCGTCACCTTGATCTGCACCCACATCGGGTCATTGGTGATCAGCGTCAGGGCGCCGAAAATAATAGTGACCGACGAGGCGATCAACGGAAATACCGGCGGCCGGTGAAACACGTAGAACATCACGGCGATCGCGATGATCGTGGTGACGATCAGCGCCCACGTCCCATCATTGATGCCCCAAAAAGCATTGACGATGAACATCGTGACGAGAGGGCCGAATTCGCTGAGAATGTTGATCGTCTGCTCGGCATTGAAAGGATAAAAACTCCTTCGTGCGGACATCAGCGGTGCATTCCTAATGTTTGCGTCTTGCGTCATTTGACCTCTTTATCGATCTCGTTAAACCCCGGCGATCGCGTGAGCGAAATCCGAGGCGGCGAAAGACTGCAAATCATCAGCTCCCTCTCCCACCCCAACAGCGTGAATGGGAAGGTCGAACTTTTCGGCAATTGCGACCAGGATGCCGCCGCGCGCCGTGCCATCCAGCTTCGTCATTACCAGACCCGTGACGCCCGCGCGCTCGCGGAAAACCTCAACCTGCTGCAGGGCGTTCTGTCCGGTAGTTGCGTCGAGCACGAGTATCACGTCATGTGGGGACGATGGGTCCAGCTTTTTCAGGACACGTATGACTTTTTCAAGCTCTTCCATCAGAACCTGTTTGTTTTGTAATCGCCCTGCCGTGTCGAGCAAAAGAACATCGGCACCAGTCACTTGCGCCTGTTTCAAAGCGTCATAGGCCAGTCCCGACGCGTCTTCTCCGACGTTACGCGCGACAACAGGACACCCCGTCCGCTCACCCCATACCTTGAGCTGATCGATTGCCGCAGCACGAAACGTATCACCCGCCGCGAGCACAACCGACTTGCCTTCCGCTTTGAACTTTGCAGCCAGCTTGCCGATCGTCGTGGTTTTGCCGGTGCCGTTGACGCCGACCATCATGATGACGTGCGGCTTTTTTTGCGGATCGATGACGAGCGGCCGGGCGACGGGCGCCAGCACGCGCTCAACCTCGGTGGCCAGTACCGCGCGGACATCTCCTGCCGAGATGCCTTTCTCGAAACGGCCCTTGGCGATGGCGTCGGTAATACGCCCCGTCGTCGCAATCCCGAGATCCGACTGGATGAGAAGATCCTCGAGATCGTCCAGCGTCGCCGCGTCGAGCTTGCGTTTCGAGATAAGGTCTGTGATTCCGCTAGACAGTTTCGACGACGTCTTGCCGAGGCCGGACTTGAGTCGTTGAAACCAGCCTTGCGTTTGAGGCGCTGCCGCGGCTGTTGGCGTCTCCGGCTTCGGGTCCTTATCGTGCGTCGGTTGCGAACCGCCCAAAAGCCGCCCGAATAGTCCTTTGCCTTTTTCGCGTGGATCGCTCACGCGCAGACCTCGCCGATCAGCCGCGTCGGCCCGGCGCGCATGATGCGCGTGTGGACGATCGCACCGGCGGGATAGGGACGTGCACCCACCATCGCAACTTCCGCGAATTGCGGCGTGCGGCCGTTGCCATCCCTTTCAACGAGAACGTCGGCGACGCGGCCTTGCTGGCTGTCGAGGTAGGTCGCGAGAACCGCGCTACCTTTTTCGCGAAGCTTTGCTGCGCGCTCTTTGACGACAGCGCCCGGCACCTGCGGCATGCGGGTGGCCGGCGTGCCGCGTCTGGCAGAAAACGGAAATACGTGCAGATACGTCAGCCCACAGGCGTCGACGATGCTTCGCGAGTTCTCGAACATGTCGTCCGTCTCAGTTGGAAATCCAGCGATCAGATCGGCGCCGAATACCACGTCTGGACGAAGCTTACGCGCCCGCTGGCAAAACGCCACGGCATCGGCACGGCTGTGACGCCGTTTCATGCGCTTCAACGTCATATCGTCGCCCGACTGCATCGAGAGGTGCAAGTGTGGCATCAGGCGTTCTTCATCAGCCAGTGCGATCATCAAGTCGGCATCGGCCTCCACCTGGTCGATCGAAGAAAGCCGCAAACGCGCAAGATCTGGCACGTGCTTTAGAACTTGCCTGACGAGCTTGCCGAGCGTCACAGGGCCCGGCAAATCGCGCCCGTAAGACGTGATATCGACGCCCGTCAGCACGATTTCCGCATGGCCCTTTTCGACGAGATGGCGGACTTGCGTGACGACATCTCCGGCGGGCACCGAGCGTGACGGACCGCGCCCGAATGGAATGATGCAGAACGTGCAGCGATGATCGCAACCGTTTTGAATCTGTACGTAGGCGCGCGTCTGCGAGTCAAAGCCGTCGATCATGTGCGGCGCGCATTCGCGCACGCTCATGATGTCATTCACCTGCACACGCTCGCTCGACGACGTGGAAAAACCTTCATACGTCTGGCCGCGCATTTTTTCCGCGTTGCCGATGACGTGATCGACCTCCGGCATATCTACAAAGCGCTCGGGTTCGATCTGCGCCGCGCAACCCGTCACGATGATGCGAGCCTCAGGCTTGTCGCGGCGAAGTCTTCTGATCGTCTGCGCGGCTTGACGTACGGCTTCGCCGGTTACGGCGCAGGTATTGACGATGACCGCATCCTGCAACCCGGCGTCTTCGGCGTGACGGCGCATAACCTCGGACTCAAACGCGTTGAGCCTGCAGCCTAGTGTTATGACCACGGGGTCCGACATAAACGTCTTTCGCATTTGAAGAGTAACGCCCGGCATAACCGAGTTTAACACGCCGCACTAGACTGACACTTTGACCAACTTCGAGAAATCGATAACGCCTTCGTATTCGAACTCGACGGGTCCAGTCATGTGAATGTGATTGTCCGGCAACCATTCGACGTGAAGCGTTCCGCCGGGCAGCGTGACGTCG
>NZ_DATNBA010000076.1:0-38604 GCF_035572195.1 Hyphomicrobium sp.
CAATCGTAGTTCCAATCACCTTCATCTAGGGAGGCCCTTCTCATCGTAGGTTGTGCGGTACTGGGCAGTTATTCCTCCGGAAACGTTTGTCTTTTCTCCGCTGGAAGATAGCACAAAAGTTGATGTTGGCAGTTGTCGCCCCCTGAGCGACTAAGGTGAGACAAGGGCAATACACGAGAACCAACTCGCCTATGCAAGTCACAACAAAATTTGGCCTTCGAATCATATGCCACATCGGCATCATGTTACGGCGTCGCTCATTTCCAAGTGAATCGCGCTCGATTCCACTCGACCCCTAAGAAAGGCCGTCTCATGTTCAATAATAGGAAGACAGAAGGAGCACCCATTTCTGCTGTGAGCACTGAAGTTGACAGATCAACTTTCGTCGCACACAACCCGAGAGACACTCACTCCGGTAATTACAAAGTCGATCCATCCGCTCATTCCGTTGTCGATAAGTTCCTTACTATGAAGGGCGACTTAGAGAGCGAGGGCGACATCCACGTTAAGGGCAAGGTCTTTGGCAACATCAGGTGTAGGCTCCTGATAATCGAGGTCGATGCATTGGTCGAAGGTGGGGTCGAGGCCGAGGAGGTTATTGTTCGCGGCAACACCAAGGGAACAATTCAAGCGGATCGCGTAAAGCTTGAAAAGACCGCCAACGTCGATAGCGAAATTTGTCACCACACGTTTTCTGCCGAGGAAGGCGCACGCATCAAGGGCTCCCTGCGTTCAAAAGATGAATCGTTGGGTGGACTGACTACAAAAGATGGCGCGCGCAGTAAGCTCGCTAACCGCTCAAAAGAAGCGCCTTTGGGCGGACAGACCGTTGCAATGAACCCGGCCTGAGCGCGCCGCAGATGATAGGAAGCAGTGGTATCAGAGCCCGCGGCGGCAACTGGTGGTCTTTAGTACTTGGCCCGGGCGAAAGCCCGCTCGCCGCGCCTACAAGCCACAAATCGTAATGAATGCGCATGAACGGTGGTTGCCCGGTGATCGCCTAAAGCGAAACGAGGCAGAAGTATTTGGGCTTTGTTATAAGCTGATCCAGATTTTACCATTTGTTCATTACGTCGTTGAGCGTGGTGCTTACGCCTCTTAGGCTGTTTGCGGGCCACGCCTGCGCTTATCGCGATGAGCCCAGATATGGGAGACCGCAATGGTAAAAATGGTTGCTGCTGTGACTTCCTTTGTATGCACCGCGTTCTGGGCAAATGCCGCGTCGGCGTTCTGCATTTTTGGTATCTGTATAGGTGGCGGTGGCGGTGGGGGTGGGGGTGCGTCTTCGGCCCCTGAAATCGATGGTCCAGGTGGTCTTGCGGCAATCGCCCTGCTCATCTGCGTCGGAGCCGTCGCCTACCGGGCATTGCAGCGACGCTGAGGCTGCGTCTTTCGCAGACGCGGTCCCGATGTCAGTAAACCGATCTAAACTCGCGGGTGGGGAAGCGCCTTCTCCTTCGGCAACTCTAAGAGTTGCCGGATACGCCATTCTCGGAGCAATTCAGTACGTCGCCGCTCGCGTCCTCCTCCCGAGTGTGTGGGACGAGTGGCCCCCCATCAGGACGGCGCACGCCCTCGCCAATGCATGCGTTTTGGCAACCGTAATTTTCGCTCTCGCGGCGTGGCCGAGACGGACTGAACTTTTGGGCAAGCTTCGTCACCTCTCCAATGGGATACAAACGCGGCTAGCTGTTCCGGTATATTTTGCTTCGCTAGCGCTTCTATTCCTTTTTCGTTTGCAGCTCGCTCAGACCGATCCGGCTACTGGCGCCGTGTGGGCACTCGGCTATCCTTTGTTGGTCTTGACCACTGCAACGTCACTTTTTCTTCTTGCTGCACCAATTACTTTTTGGAGCAGCGTTCTCAAATCATGGCGATTGGAGGCCATGATTGCCGCCGGTGTGACCGCCATCGCGCTTTTGATGGGCCTCTTACCAAAGCACAGCTGGGCGATCTTTTTGTCAAAGGAGAATTGGGAGTTGCTCATCGTGGCAACGCTGCAGTTCTCGTACTGGATATTGGCCCTATTTCAAGACAACGCGTTCATGGATCCCGGCACCCGCATTCTGGGTGCCGGAAACTTTAGTGTCCAAATCTTTGGCCCTTGCTCTGGCTACGAAGGCATGGCGCTGGTCGCTGTTTTCCTCGTTGGCTATCTCTGCATCTTCCGGCGCTCCCTTAGATTCCCGAATGTGTTGATTCTGTTTCCAGTAGGTATGGCGGTCATCTGGCTGCTCAATGCCGTCAGAATCGCTCTGCTTGTGTGGATTGGCACCAACGTCTCTCCGGAGATCGCGTTGGGCGGATTTCATTCGCAATTTGGATGGATGTGCTTTTTGCTTGTCGCAATCACAATTATGACCTCTGCGCAGCGAATTTCATTCTTCGCGATGGCAGCTCCGGCGCCACGAAGCGGCAATCCAGATAGGCTCAAAGTTGAGACGAACTATGTGCTGGTTTTCCTGGCGCCTTTCATTGCCTTGATGGCTGCCCAGATATTGGTCCGCGCGGCCTCTCCGTACGAGCACGCGCTCTACGCTATTAAGGTCGTTGCCGTCGCAATTGTACTTTATTGTTTCCGGCACATGTACGCACGCATGTGGAACCCGCCTTCGTCGCTTTCGCTGCTGATAGGAATTGCCAGTGGTCTCCTGTGGATTGCGACTGACTCCAACAGCATCACCGAAGCGCCGCTTGGAAGCTGGCTTGCCCAGCTTACCCCAGTTGCCTTCGTCGCGTGGCTCATCGTCAGGGCCATCGGCTCGATCTTCATGGTCCCGATAGCCGAAGAGCTCGCATTTCGCGGCTATCTGTATCGCGTCATCATTTCCACGCGCTTCGAGGAAGTCGACTTCAGAACATTCAGCTGGGTCGCGCTCATTGTCTCGTCAGTGCTTTTCGGCTTTATGCACGATCGTTGGCTTTCGGCAGCCTTCGCAGGTGCCGTGTACGCGCTCCTCATGTGCCGAAGCGGCCAGATCTCCGACGCGATCGCCGCTCATATGGTGACCAATGCCGTTGTATTTGGCTGGGCGGTCGCACTGCACCAATGGTCGCTCCTTTGAGCGCGACGCGAACAGCTTAGAAGTAAAACTAGCCAGTTTCTTTCCAATTTGCTCGGGGGACTTTGAGAAGTAACTTAGAAGAAAGCTCTTTTCGTTCCGGGTTCGAGCTTGCAATGCTCCACACACAGCCCACCTTGCCGCCCTGCGAAAACACTGCTATCGCCCCGTCTTCAAATTGGGATGTAGCCAAGTGGTAAGGCAGCGGATTTTGATTCCGCCATTCCCAGGTTCGAGTCCTGGCATCCCAGCCAATCCCTTCGGCCAGTACCCTAACGTAATGTAGCCTTCTCTTTCGCGGCATGGCGAAAGGCCCGGTTGCAGACGGACGGCGGTTCGCCGCGGCGAATGGTCAGCGGCGTCTTCGCCGCCACCCCCGTCGGACTCATCGCAACGTTTCAATCTCGCGAATCTGCGCCGACCAAATGACGTTCGGCGCCTTCGATCTCGCGCGGTGCGCGGATCAGCAGTGTGCCATCACGGTTCACTTCGGCATCGATGGCCTGTCCAAGTTTGGGTGCGATCAGGGCCGTTGCCGGCCACTTGCGCGGACTGGGCCGTGAGCAAGGCCGCCGTCTTTTCAGCCGTCCTTTCAACAGCAATTGGACCCCGGCCGGGCCGAATTCGACTGGCATCGAAGTTGCACTGCAGTCGCGAGCCGACAACCGCTTTCGCCAGTCGGCCTCCGTAAACCAAGCCTAGAATTGAACGCCCGGTTACATTGTATTAACTTGCTGAACCGGGTACAATTTTAGGTAATTCTTAATCAAAGGCCTGTCGCCTTTTTTGTATCCGAGTACATCAAGTGAAGCATGCGGGTAGGACCCAGCCGGTCTTTGCAGATCCGACTGGCTGGCGTCGACATTTATGGATGGCGTTCAATTGGGCCGCGGGAACGCTCCTAGGATCGTTGGTCTTTTGTATTTTTGTGACGTCATTCGTCGGGCCAAAAATCCCACCCCTGCATCTCAAGGGCGAGTCGCACAGCCAAGCGTTGGCAGTCTCGCAGTCGGAGGCCGCGCTACAGGCTTCTCCGATTAAAACGCAATCCGCACTTCTTGAAACGTCGGGCCCTGAAGTAACACGTTACGGAATAATCTCGGATTGGGACGAAGACTCGTTTGCGTCCTTTAGGCGGAACAGTCGCAATCTCGATGTTCTGGCCGTCGGCTTTTTGCGACTTGGACCTAACGGATTAAAGCAACGGGACCGTACCGACGAACGCGCATTGAAGGATTGGCTGACCGCCAATAATTCGCAAGTCAAAGTGCTTCCTCTGCTCGAACCGGCTGACGTCGAAGACGATGCCGAGGACACGAAAGCTGCGTTGCAGGCGCTTGCTACTCCTGCGGCCCGTATCAGGGTCGCCACACAGCTTATCGACTATCTCGTTCGCAATCACAGTGCCGGTGTTGTCCTTGATGCCTCCCGGATCACGGCATCGGACGCCGCTAACTTCAATCGCTTCGGACTGTATGTGTCGTACGCATTGAAGCGTCGCTCATTAAAAACTTTTGTTGCCGTCTCTCCGGCAAACAGCGCATTCGACCTCAAAACCTTGGCTGCCCATTATGACGGCGTTGTCGTTCATACCTACAGGCGTGATTTCAACGGTGGCCCGGGCCCGCTCGCCGCGCAGGACGCGGTCAAGGCCTTGGCCTCCGGTGTCCTGAAAGACGTCGACCCCAAGAAGCTGATCATCAGTGTCGGCTCATTCGGATACGACTGGTCTGACGCAGACGGCGCGAAAGAAATCTCTGTCTCCGATGCCTGGTCGCTGCTCGAGAAATCAAAAGCACAGCTGGCCTTCGACGCGCCGTCTTTGAACCCGTCGTTTTCTTACCTCGATGAACAATCTCATTCTCACAAGGTTTGGTTTCTCGATGGCCTGACGGCATACAACCAGCTTCAAGCGATACGGTCGCTGAAGCCGGCGGGCATAGCGCTTGGGCAATTAGGCAAGGAAGATCAAACCGTCTGGAGCGTGCTGCGCGACAGGCTGGCGACGGTCGCTCAAATTACTCCTGCGCTCACGACCGTGAAATGGGGCAACGACGTCGCGTACACCGGCAAGGGCGAGATTTTACAATTCCTCGCGAGAGGGCGCGACGGACGTCGTGAAATTTCTTTCGACAAGGGGAACAATCTCCTCGTCGGCGAGACGATGAGCAAGTTTCCGGCGCCGACCTTCATAAGGCGGCTCGGCGAACGAACCGATAAAGTGGTCGCGCTCACATTCGATGACGGACCCGATCCGGTCTATACGAAGCAAATACTCGACATCATGAAGAGCCGGAATGTTCCTGGATCCTTCTTCGTCGTCGGCGCGTTGGCGGCGAAGCATCCGGACTTGTTGAGGCGCCTCTACACAGAGGGGCACGACATCGGCAATCACACGTTCACCCACGTCAATTCGGCGGAAATTTCGGGCGATTACCTCACTCTCGAACTCAATGCGACGCAGCGTCTATTGGAGTCCGTCCTCGGAATTCGGACAGCCATTTTCCGCGCACCATATTCAGGCGACAGCGAACCGCAAACGACCGATGAGGCAAGCGCGCTCGCGGTCGGGGGGGCGCTCGGTTACATGTCGGTGGGAATGAACATCGACCCTCACGATTGGATGAGGCCTCTGCCCGACCAGATCGTGAAACACGTCGTTGACGATGTAACCCGTGGTAAGGGAAACATCGTGCTGCTCCACGACGCCGGCGGCATCCGCTCGTCGACCGTGAAGGCCTTGCCAAGAATTATCGACGAACTTTCGAGCCGCGGCTATCGCTTCGTCACGGTGCACGAACTCGTTGGATTGCCGCGTGCCGCGTTTATGCCGCCAATCGATAAGGCAGACGCGACCGCGGCGACGATGAACAGGTGGAGCTTCAAACTCTTCAGCGTTTTGGGGCAGGTGATCGGTGTGGTGTTCGTCGCGGGCATCATCCTCGGTATTTTGAGATCCATCCTGTTGTCTGTCGGTGCCTGCCTTCACGTTCAGCGCGAAAAGCGCCGCAGCGCGCTTAGCTGGCAGCCGAAATCCGTCACCGTTCTAATCCCGGCGTACAACGAAGCCAAAGTCATCAACGGCTCTATCCGCGCGATGCTGAAGTCGCGCTACACTCAGCCGTTCGATATCTTGGTCGTCGATGATGGTTCGACCGATGGTACCGCGGACGTCGTGCGAGCAGAATTCGGATCCAACGACCGTGTCAGCGTCGTCACAAAGCCCAATGGCGGCAAATGGACGGCACTGAATTACGGCCTGCAAAGTACAACGTCCGAAGTCGTCGTGGCGCTGGACGCCGATACGATGTTCGAACCAGAAGCCTTGATTTGGCTTTTGCGTCATTTCGCCGATCCGAACGTGGGGGCCGTCGCGGGCTCCACGATGGTTGGCAACACCCGCTCTTATATGGGCGCGTTCCAGGAACTCGAGTATCTGACCAGTCAGAATTTGGAGCGTCGCGCCCTTGAGTTGTGCAACGCCATTACCGTTGTCCCTGGCGCAATCGGCGCGTGGCGTCGTGAAGCCGTTTTGTCGGTAGGCGGATATAACGGCGATACCCTGGCCGAAGACGCCGATCTGACGATGGCTCTACCTCTTCACGGCTGGAAGATAATCTACGAGTCGCGCGCCGTCGGTCTAACGGAAGCACCCGAATCCGTGCGGCCATTTTTGAAGCAGCGCTTCAGGTGGGTGTTCGGAACGCTTCAGGCCGCATTCAAGAATGCCTGCCTCGGCGCGTCGGCAACCGGAATTTATTGGGTCGGGCTTTCGAACATCTTCTTCTTTCACTTCATCTTTGCCCTCGTCGCGCCGGTCATAGATTTGGCCGCGATTTGGTCGATCGCGTCGACCTTCAATCCGGCGTGGGGACATACCGCAGAGAACCCGGGCACGCCCACTCTCGCTTTGATTGCCTACTATGGCTTGTTCCAAGTCATCGATCTTGCCGGAGCCGGTTTGGCGATTTATCTGGATCGCAAAAAGGGCGTGTGGAAGTTGCTGCCGCTCGTCCTGGTACAGCGCTTTTTCTACCGCCAATTGCTGTCGCTGATCGCCGTCCGAGCCTTCATCGCGATCTGTCAGGGCCGCATCGTTGCTTGGAACTCGGTGGCGCGGACAGGAAGCCTGTGCACAGAGCCGTTCTCTGCCTCGCTTCCCGCGCAGGCAACGGCGACGCCGACAATGTCCGAGCCAAAGCGTAGGCCGGCACTAGCCGCCGCGACGGGGCTTGCGACGGTGCAAGCTCCCGCCACGCTCGCAGCGCTTCCAAGCGATCGCGAAGACAATCGGAAGTGGGCAAGGTCCGTTTCCCTTGGCGTCCCGGCGTTGGCCGTTGCCGCTTGCGCGATTGCGCTGCTGCGCGTGCCAGAAGTCGTCGATCTCGTAAGATTGACGAGTCCGCCAATGATGCAGCATCCTCGTATGGCCGTCGCATCGGCCGACCCAAATAGTGGCGCTTCCGGATCGGCCAACAAGCAGGACGCGCTGAAGGCCTTTGAGGAGAACCACACCGTCACCACAGCGCTAGCTGAGACGCCGATCGACGTCGTAAAACCGAAGCGACCGGAAGAAATGGTTGCGACCATCCGCGCGGCCGCGCCGGCGATCCCCGAAGTCAGACAAGCTGCGATTGCTCCGTTGCCGCCGACGCGGATCGAGAACGTGAAACCGGAGCCCGCTAAGGAAGTGGCTGCCGTCGATGCACCGCAAGTCGTCGTGGCGACTGAGCCGGTGAAACAAGCGACGATCATACCTCAGAACGTGGCTCAACCCGATGCTCTCAAATCTCGCTCCGTGAAGACAACGGACGTGGCCGAGGCCCAGGTAACGCCGGCCGTCACCCAGGCAAACCCCGGCATCGACAATCGTGTGCCGGCGATGGAAGAACCAAGTCTAGCCGGCGCCCGGCACGCACCCGGCGTACAAATCGCCGAGGTAGTCGAAGTTCCAACCGTTGAGGCGGAAGTGCCGACCGTTGATGCGATTGAGGTCAAAAACCCGGCCAAGCTGCGAAAGAGACACCTGAAGGCAAACCGGACGGCCAAGCTCGGCAGGACGTCAGTCACTAAACGCAAAGTCGCGGTGGCCAAAAAGCATGAGAACCAGAAGCAGGCTAAAACCAAGTTGGCTGGAGCTGGAACCGCGACGGGGTGGGACGCTTATCCGGCGCGCCCGCGCCATCATTTGACGGCGATGCGCTGAGTGGTTCTCCGAAAGTCGGGACAGGCAACTACTAAAATCGACCACTTGGTCGTGCAACTTACAGCTGTGCCGAACGAGCAACACAATACTGAATAGCGTGCATAATTCGTATGCCCATGATTGACTTGGAGTGTCCGAAGCATCGAAGTCCTCACATCGAACAAAGTTCAGAATCACGGGGGATTTGTGATGCGCACGACAAAACAGTCAGTTGTCGCGATGTTGACGGCGTGTGCGACTTTAGCCTGCTCTTACGGAGTGGCCAACGCCGGTGATGGCAGCAAAGATCTCGACCCGGTGACGCTCTACTCGGGCAGCGACTTCTCTCCCCACTCGCAATATTACTACTTGGGTTCAGTCGTCCCGCTCTTTCGCGACTCCGCGACGAGCCAGATTTTGCTGCGCGGCTACAGCAGCTACAACCACTACGACTACAATAATGAGGGAAAGCGGAACGCGGACGAGTGGCAAGGCGACGCCATGCTCGGCTACCAGGTTGAGGGCACGCGCGTTACGATGGCCGCGTTCATCGGCGTAGATTTCCAGAACCACAGGATCTTCCCGGACGATTTGTCGAACCCCGGCAGGGGCTCTGAAACGGGCTTCAAGGTAGCCGCCGAAATCGAATCCAGTGCGGACTCGCCGTACTACTTCGATCTCGATGGTGACTATTCGACGGCGTTCAGCACGTATTGGGCGCGCGGCCGGCTTGGCTACAAGTACGACTGCATTACCTTCGGCCCCGAAGCATCGGTCGACGGATCGGTCGGCTATGACTCGCAGCGCCTTGGCGGTTTTGCGACGTTTGACCTTGAGAAGATCATTCAGAGGTCAGCCACGCTTACCCTTTCTCTCGGTCATCAATTCGTCAGCGGCTCGGGTTCGGGTCCGGATTTTGGTGGTGGCGAAGGAACGTACGGCGCCTTCAGCGTAGGGTTTGACTTCTAGGCTCCCCAATTAGCCGGCTCTAAGCCGATGACGTGAGATCTACAAAGATAGGGCAATTCGTTGCCCTATTTTTTTTGCCAATCCATCGGTCTGGTTTGCTTGTTCTCGTGCAGAACGCCTACGCATTGCGTAACGACGGAAGTCCGACGTCTAACTCGGATGGCGTTTGGGTGCGGGGGGATCTGTAGAAGTCTAGCGACAACTACCCCGTTGCCCGTGCGTGGAGATAAGCTAGGAGCGATGCCCCGGCGATCCACGTTGCGCCGATGATGGCGAGCGCTGGTTTCGGCGGCATCCAAACCGGCTGCATCATCGCAAGCGCGACGGCACATGCAGAGCACAGCAGCGTAATCACGCCTGCCAAGACGATGCATCGGAGCTTTATCGCGCGGCTCGCGTTGCCAATAGACGCTCCGCCGATCATCGATAGGCCAGCGCTAAAATGAAAAAACGCTATCGGCCCAAGCGCAAAGAACGTCTCGTAGCCATTATGGCCTGCGGATAGAACGCTTCCTGCGAGTGCTGCCAAATAAAGCAGAACGCCAAATGAAATCGAAGCAAGTGCGTTCACTATAATCCGCCGCCCATATTTTGCGGTTCGATGTCTATGTTCCTTGCTTGTAATGCCAGCTGACGCAGCAAGAAGTTAATTCTCGCATCACTCCAGCTGTTATCCTCGATTTTCAAAAGTGATCGCAACGAACCAGAGCCTGCAGCCCGGCTGTGGCAATTAGTTGTTTTGCCATTTTCGCCAAAACCTTACCCTAATGCCGGATTTTAGATAAGTTGCGCTCGTTGTCGCGCGGACTTTTGCAGCCGTTTTTACTTGGCATTTAACGGTTCGCGGGGTTTCGTTTCACAACCTTCGACATTTGCTCGAGCGCTTACTAATTGCTGAAAGGCGATCACGATGCACGGCGCGCGAAGAGATTTTTTGTTGGGCACGTGCGGTGTTGCCATTGCCGCACTGTTCCCGAGTTGGGGGCGAGCGGCCTCTATCGGAGCAACTTCTGCGGCCGCGCATCGGCCTTGGAAAACACCACCCGTGGAACCTGCTCTCGCAGCAAGGATCAAGGCTATATCCAACGTGTTCGAAGTTGGGAAGGCGCAACCCGACTACGCCTACGTGGAGAAGCTCAACGATGGCCGCGGCTACACCGTCACAAATTATGGATTTTGCACATCGACCGGAGAGGTTTCGACGGTCATTCGCCGCTATTCGATCGTTGTTCCGAATAACCCGCTTAAGCGCTTTCTTGCACTGATGCGGCCGGCACACGAACAGGTGGCGGGGCTCGATGATTTTCCCGCAGCATGGCGCGAACAGGCACATGCATCGGACCGGCTCGCAGCGGTCTGCGAGCAGGTTGCGGATAAGCTGTTTTTCAAGCCCGCTATGCGCGCTGCGCAAGTTGCCGACATTCGCACGCCGGTTGGCAAACTCGTCTTCTACGACACGTGGCTGCAGCACGGCGGTGATACCGATCCCGACTCGTTCAAGACGATTTATTCGCGCACCCGGCGTAGCGTCGGTGATCGGCGGCACTGTGCGGAGCCGGATTTCCTCCGCGCTTTTTTGACGATACGAAAAGGGATCCTGCTCGACCCAAGTGATTCCAGTACGGCGGCCGTCTGGCAGCAGTCGGCTCCGCGCGTTGATGCGCTTCTGAAGCTTCTCGACGACAATCCCGATCTTGATCCGCCGGTCACGGTAGCGAACGCCGAAATCAGCGTCGTCGTTGATTGATCGAACGTGGACGCGAGCGCCGCTAAGTCAGGCCGCACCTTAAGCGCTGCAGTACTCAGCCCCGTAAACTCGAGTTCGGACACCACCTCGAATCAACTGTAACCAGCGTCGGCTCGGCGCGGTTCCATGAAACTTTCTTATGGTTCCGATGTGGAAAAACGATTGGGTTCGATGGCGGAGAAAGGGTACTCCAAACCACAGCTAGCGGGAGGTACTCCACCCAAGGAGTACGAAATGCGAAGCGTAATAACATATTCGGTGGGCTTCTTTGTTCTTGCAGCGTCGCCGGCCTTAGCCAACGAAAGTGTATTTGAGGCCACTAAAAATCCCAAGAATTGGGCGATGCAGCAAGGCGACTACAGCAACCATCGCTATTCAAAACTGGATCAGATCAACACCAAGAATGTCGGTTCTCTGCGCACGGCGTGGAGCTTTTCGACCGGCGTCCTCAGAGGCCACGAAGGATCGCCTCTCGTCATCGGCAACATGATGTACGTGCACACGCCTTTCCCGAATACCGTGTTCGCGCTGGATCTGGACCAAAATCAGAAAATCGTCTGGAAATATTCGCCCAAGCAGGATCCGTCCGTCATCCCGGTGATGTGCTGCGACACCGTCAATCGCGGCGTGCAGTTCGCTGACGGCAAGATTTTCCTCTATCAGGCAGACACCACCCTCGTTGCTCTCGATGCCAAGTCAGGCAAGGAACTGTGGAAGGCCGTCAACGGCGATCCAAAGAAGGGCGAGACCGGTACAAGCGCTCCGCTTGTTGTCAAAGACAAAGTTATCGTCGGCATCTCCGGCGCCGAATTTGGCGTGCGTGGAAACCTCACGGCTTACAACATCTCCGATGGCAAACTCGTGTGGCGCGCCTGGTCGACAGGACCAGATAAAGAGATGCTCGTCGATCCCGACAAAACCATGTCGCTTGGAAAGCCTGTCGGCGCCGACAGCTCACTCAAAACGTGGAACGGCGATCAGTGGAAAATCGGCGGTGGCTCGACCTGGGGCTGGTACTCCTACGATCCCGATTTGAACCTGATCTACTACGGGACCGCCAACCCTTCGACTTGGAACCCGGTGCAGCGTGCCGGTCCTGACGGCAAGCCCATCGATCAGAAGTGGACGATGTCGATTTTCGCCCGCAATCCCGATACGGGCATGGCGGCATGGGCCTATCAGATGACCCCATTCGATGAGTGGGACTATGATGGCATCAATGAAATGATCCTCGCCAACGGCATTAGCGTCAAAGGCGCAAAGCACAATGTGCTCGTGCACTTCGATCGCAATGGACTGGCCTACACCGTCGACCGCAAAACGGGGATTCCGCTTGTGGCAGAGAAATACGATCCCGTGGTCAACTGGACAACGGGTGTGGACCTCGATCCCAAGAGCGCGAACTACGGCCGGCCAGCCGTCGTGGCGGCCAAATCGACGTTCCAAAATGGTCAAGACGTCAACACGAAGGACGTTTGCCCTGCTGCCCTTGGGACCAAGGACCAGCAGCCTGCGTCTTACTCGCCGATGACCGGTCTCTTCTATGTGCCGACGAACCACGTCTGCATGGACTACGAGCCGTTCAAGGTCTCCTACACTGCTGGTCAACCTTACGTCGGTGCCACGCTGTCGATGTTCCCGCCGAAAGGCGGCGAGGGACACATGGGCAACTTCATCGCGTGGGATGCCGGTAAGGGCAAAATCGTTTGGTCGAAACCTGAGCAGTTCTCGGTGTGGTCGGGCGCGCTGACGACCGCCGGCGGCATCGCCTGCTATGGTACGCTTGAAGGCAACTTCAAGTGTGTCGATCAAAAGGACGGCAAGGAACTCTACAAATACAAGACCCCGTCCGGCATCATCGGCAACGTGTTCACGTATGAGCACAAAGGCAAGCAATACATCGGTGTCTATTCGGGCGTTGGTGGCTGGGCCGGCATTGGTCTCGCCGCCGGTTTGACCAACCCGACGGATGGTCTGGGTGCTGTCGGTGGTTACGCCGCTCTCAGCGATTACACCGCTCTCGGTGGCTCGCTGACTGTTTGGACGCTGCCGGCTGAGAAATAGGTCTTGGGAATGACGGAGATGGCGTGGGTCGTTTGATCCGCGCCATCGCTATGTCTGCAAGCCGACGGGAACAATATCCCTCGAATATGATTGGCCAAATGAAACGGAATTTACGAGCTTCTCCGTTATAAAGGAGCGAGTTCCTGTTGATTTAAGTTGCGAGTACGCAATAAAAATCCGGCCAATCTGGGAGGTTGGCCGCGACAAGTTGGTCGGGTTGACGGCGAGCCCGTCCGAAGAAACACTTAAATCGCTTCGCATGCAGCGCGCATCGCATGTTACTAGAAAAGCTCTGGGGGTGCGTTACATGCGCAGACTGCCGATTTCCTGTTTCATTATCGCGAAAGATGAAGCGGATCGCATCGGTCGGACGATCGAGTCTGTCCAACCTTGGGTGAACGAGGTCATCGTTGTCGACAGCGGCAGCACCGATGACACGATGGCCGTGGCAATTCGAGCGGGGGCTCGCGCCATCAGCAATGCTTGGCCGGGGTTCGGACAACAAAAGCGCTTCGCCGAGGATCAATGCACGAACGACTGGCTCTTGAACATCGATGCCGATGAAGTCGTCACACCAGAGCTTTGCCGGGAAATCGAAGCGCTTTTCGCGAACGGGTCGCCGCCATGCGTCGCCTACGGAATGCCGGTTCAATTGGTCTATCCTGGAGCGTCGAAGCCAAGGCGGTGGGCCCGCGACCACTGGTGCATCCGCCTGTACGATCGCCGCGCCGTTCGCTTTCGCGCGTCGGCAGTGCACGATTCGGTCGTGACCGGCAGTCATCGGTACGGAAGACTTCAGGGTGCCCTGCACCACTTTTCGATGCGCTCGTTTGGCGACATGAAACGCAAGTTGAACGAGCGGACATGGCTTTCGGTCGAGCATGCCGAGCTTCTTTCGAGCGCCGGACTTATCCCACGCTTGTTGACCGAAATGCCGATGAACTTCCTCAAGTATTATATTACGCGACGCCATTTTACCGGTGGCTTGATGGGGCTGCGGTACGCTTCGATCCACTCATGGTATCGATTTTTGAAAATCTATCGCGTGTGGCACGAAAGAACGTTCGGAGCAGGCGTGCTCAACGCCGGGCAGGTGCCAACCACGCGAAGCGAGTCGACTGACGCGCCGGACAATGAATTGCCGCGCAATAACGCCGAGTCCAACCAAACATAGTGAATGAGCACGAGCGACGCGCTCATCATCAGCCAGCCGTCCGCCCCGATCGGTACTCATTCGCGGATATCGCTTGCCGAGCCGCGCGCACGCGGCAAAAACTGCAACCGATGCCCCCGAGCCGAGGTCTAACTCAATGCCAACCGAAGACGCTGACGAAAGACCGCTGCCGGATGCCGCGACGAGACGAGCCCGCATTGAGGCCATGGCGACGTTGCCGGTTTTCTTCAAACTCGGCAGCAAGCGAGCGGTTGTCGCCGGCGGCAGCGAGGCCGCGCTTTGGAAAACTGAGTTGCTTGCTGCGACAGGCGCTTCAGTCGACGTGTACGCCGATGCGCTCGCTGAAGGCTTCCATGATCTCGTCGCTTCGCCCCCAAGCGGAACGATAGCGTTGCGTCGGCGCCGCTGGGGGCCCGCCGACCTCAACGGTGCCGCGATTGCCGTGGGTGCGATGACGGACGACGCCGAAGCGGCGGCGTTCGCGGCCGCGGCCCGCGCCTCGGGCGTACCGGTCAACGTCATCGACCGGCCGGAGTTCTGCGACTTCCAGTTTGGCGCGATCGTCAACCGCTCGCCGCTCGTCATCTCGGTCTCGACCGACGGCGCCGCACCGGTATTGGGGCAGGCCATACGCTCACTCGTCGAGAGTCTATTGCCGGAAGGCTTGGCGCGCTGGGTCGATGCCGCCAAGTCCTGGCGGCAACAGGGCGACCGCCTCGGTGGCACGATGGCGGAGAGGCGAGGGTTCTGGAATCGCTTCACCGATCTGGCGATGCACGATGCTGCGCGACCGCCGACAGACGCCGACCTAAGGCAGCTTCTGGCATCCGTTGCTGACTCGGCCCACGGACGGGTCACGATCATTTCTGTCGGGAGAGTAGACGCCGATGCATTGACACTTGGCGCGGTGAGGGCGCTCCGCGCTGCCGACAGCATTTTTTATGACGCGGGAGTGCCGGCCGCGGTTCTCGGGTTTGCCCGCCGCGAGGCGGAGCGACGGGTCGTCACCGGCACGCTATCCGGCCGAGCCGCATCGGCGGTTGAAATCGCAGGCGCGATAACCGCCGGGGCGGCCGGGAGAAAGCGCGTCGTGTGGTTGAAGATCGCGGACGGCTCGAACATCGGTTCCGTGACGGAGGATGCCGACGCGCTTCGCGCCGCCGGCTTGCTCGTGGACATCATTCGCACCGTCGGCCCCGATTAGCCTCGAGATGTGCCATTCGTTCGCCGCGAAGTGAGGTGAGCATAACGGGTCCGTACGACCGCGGCCGGGGTCCCTGCTTGCATGCCGCCAAGCCGAAAAGCTTCTTCTTCCAGCATATTAGCTTAGTTCGTGAGGCTCACCACCTGCCTTGGAATGGTTCGGGCACTTGGCTATACTCGCGTCCGGGGGTCCGCTGGATCAAAGTTTAGCCACGCGGGGCGCGAGCGGTAACGCATCGCTCCCGCCGCGGCTCGACGTTGGTCGTTCCGCTGTGGCTTCGCATGGTGTCGGTTTCGGAGTCGCGTACGCATGCGCTGCAATCCTTCCCTTTGGCTTTTGGGTCTCATCCCGATTGCAATGTTGAGTTGGATTGCCGTGCAGGTCGAGCACGAAGGCATCGAGAACGACCTTGCACGCCGGACCGAGGACGCACTGCATCGCACGGGCCTTGATTGGGCCGTCGCGCGCTTCAACGGGCGCGACGGCGTTGTGACGGGCAAGGCCATCGAAGACCGGGGCCCGCAGCGCGCCTTGGCTCTTGTACGCAACGTTTGGGGCGTGCGTACTGCGAATAACCGATCGGGGCTGGTCGAGCGGGTCGATAAATTCGTCTGGTCGGCGAAGGCTGAAACCAATGGCCGTCTCACCCTTTCGGGCGATGTCCCGAGCGAACAAGCTCGAAAATCGCTCATCGACACCGCTCGGGCCGAATTTCCGAAAGCCGCCGTCGCCGACAACATGCGCCTGGCACGCGGCGCGATCGATCGCGATGACTGGCTCCGGGGCGCGACGTTCAGCCTGAAGAACCTGGCGCAATTGAAAACGGGTGTAGCCGAGCTTTCCGCTCTCGATTTGTCGATGACCGGAGACGCGCCGACTTCGGATGCGTACCGGCGTGTACGCACGGCGTTGGCAAAGCAACGCCCGGCTGGCGTCAACCTGGCCCGCGAAAAGATTACACTGCCTGTCGCAAGCCCCTTCACGTGGTCTGCAAAAAAGGCAGGCGACAACGTCTCGATTTCCGGCTTTGCGCCCTCAGATGAGGATCGCGGCATAACAGCGTCGCGTGCCAAGGCAAAATTTGCGAAAGCGAGCATTTCCGATCACACCGATATCGCCGGCGGAGCCCCTGAAGGCTGGGGAAAAGCCGTTTCGGTCGTGCTCGATCAGCTGGCGTTGCTCAAATCGGGCGAAGCCGCATTCCGCGACAAGGAGCTTACGTTTGCTGGCGAAGCCGCCGACGAGCAGGCGGCGTCCGCGGTCAGGCGAACGCTGAAACTCGACGTGCCACAGAACTTTAAAATTATCGATCGCATTCGCTATCCGAGGCCGGATCTTCCGGCACCCGGAGCCGGCTACGTCATGGGCATCGTCAACGACGGCTCGGCGGTCGAAGTGATCGGCATGGTTCCGAGCGAGGCGACGAGGGTCGCCCTCGTCGATACTGTCAAAGCCCGCTTTCCCGGACGAGCCGTGACGGACAAGACCCAAGTCGTGCCCGGAGCGCCGGAAGGCTGGCAGCAATGCATCGTCGCCGGCCTCGCGTCGCTGCCGCGCCTCACGCGCGGCAAATCCATGTTGACGAACCGCAAGCTCGAGGTGACCGGCGAGACGGATGACTATGCCGCCGCGCAAAGTGTGCCAAACGACGTCAAGGGCGCGGCGGGCCAGAGCTGCGAGGCGACGACGAACATCAAATTCACCGGTCAGATGAAAACCGATCTGACCTGGAACGCTACGCGCGATGCGAGCGGTCTGGTAACGCTCGAAGGGGAAGCACCTGACGACCCGACGCGCACGCGTCTCGTTGAAATGGCTCGGCAGATCTACGCGGGCTCGAGCATTAGCGACCGGATGAAGATCGTCGGTGCGTCGGCGGAGCCCTGGATGTCTGCAACGCGCATCGGGCTCGAGCAGCTGGCGCGATTGCGCCGCGGCGACGTTTCGCTTGCCGCCAAAGAATTGACGATCAAAGGCGCAGCCGACAGCGAGCAGGTAGCGAAAGACATCCGCGGCGTCCTTTCCACCGATTTGCCCCCGGGCTTCAAGGGAACTGACGCGATAACGGTCATGACTGCCGACGAGAAGGCTGCGGACAGTTGCCAGAGCCTGATGCGCCAGACGACGGCCAAGGGGATGATCAATTTCGAACGGGCCAAGTCCGACTTGACGGCCGACAGTACGCAGACTCTCAAAGACCTCGTCGAAATTGCCAACGAATGTCCGGCCTTCAGTATTCAGATCGAGGGCCATACGGACGCGGAGGGTACAGATGAGCGTAATCAGAAGCTTTCGGACCGCCGTGCGCAAGCGGTCGCCGATTTCCTCGCCCGCAACGGCGTCGATGCGAAACGCCTGACGACCGTCGGGTACGGCGCAACGCGGCCCCTTGCCGACAATGACACGGAGGCGGGACGGGCCAAAAATCGCCGCATCGAATTTACCGTCAAGGCCAACTGAGGAGCGCGCTTAGCGTCGGAGATCAGGCAATGGATTACTTGTTCTTGAAACTCATTTGGTGGATTGCGCTGGCCTTCGTGCTCGGCATCTTCACAGGCTGGATTTCCTGCAGCGGCGAGAAAAAGTCGTGAAGCTGGTCAAGACAAATTTCACAGAACGCCTACGCGCTGGGCGCATGTGGGGTCATTTATGAATCAACTGCTTCTGCAGACATTCCTGTTGCTGCTCGCTTCGTATTTCATCGGCGCGTTCCTGGCTTGCCTCGTCAAGCGGGCGGTCGCCGGAATGAACACGGCTGAGCCGGCGCGCGTCCCGATTGGGGCCGTCGTCGAACCCTCGATCCCGCCGCCCGTTACCTTTGCGCCGCCGCCCGTTCGCTCACGCCTTCCGCCTCCCGTCAGACCACCCGCCACCCCGCGTCCAATCGATCCCGTGCAACCCCGGATCGATGTCTTGCGTCGCCCCGAACCGAGGAAGCTGCCGAAGCTCGTCGATCCGGGACGCTTCGAACGCGCGTTGATGGGGCCTGATCCGAACGAGGGCATACCGAGAAAGGCGATCGCCGAAATCCGCCCCAAGGTTCTGAAATCGCCGACGGGACCGGTACGGCCACGCGCGCCCGCGCCGGTAGTCCAGCCTGAAACGCCGCCGCCGCCCCCGATTGCCGAAGCCGGTATTGCTGCGGCGGCGGAAACGCGCGCGGCGACACCGTCGCCATCATCGGTATCCGTGCCGTCGATCGCCAAGACAAATACGGATGCCGCTCCGCCTCGGCGTTTGCTGAGTGACGCGACGACGTCGGCGGCAGCGGCCGCCGTTGCGGCGGCGAAAGCGGCCGCGGCTGCATCGATTGGCGTATTTTCGCGAAGCACATCCACGGAAGCAAAGCCCGCGCCGGATAACGTGCCGGAAAAGGTTGCCGACGCCGATCCCGCGCCTGCACCCGATCCCACTCCCCCAGCGGCGAGTGACACAAAGGCGTCTGCTGAAACGTCTCCTGAAATCAAGACGCCTACTGAGATCAAACCCGCAGAAAAAGCGGCCGCTGTCGCCAAGCCCCCCATTGAAGGCGGCGACGACCTGCAGCGCATTCGCGCCATCGACGCTGAGGCCGAACAGAAGTTGAAGGGCCTCGGCGTCAACTATTTCGAGCACATCGCAACGTGGACCTCATCTGACATCAAGCGGATCGGCCAGGCGTTGGGCATTCCCGGACGGATAGACCGCGAGCAATGGGTCGAGCAGGCGCAAATCCTGGCGAAAGGCGGAGAGACCTACTATTCGCGCAATCGCTTGGCGGCGCTAAAGGCGAATACACCGGCGCCGCAGGTCGAAACCGAAAAGAAATCGGCTGAGCAGCCTCAAGACACCACTACCTCATCCGACGAGACCACGGCCTCGGCAACACAGGTCAAGGAGGCCAGCACGCAGAAATCGGCGCTCACTGGTGTGGCAGCTGTCAGCCATGGCCGATCCGTTGCCGAAATGGCCTCCGCCGCGGCCGCTGCGATTGCGGCTGCATCGGCGAGCGTGACGCGCGGTCTCAAACCGATCGAGCCTATCTCGCCGCTCTCGAAAGTCGATCCGAAAATATCGATTCCGGCCAGACTGTCCGACGCCATCAGGGAAAGGATGGCGGCGTCCGCTGCGGCAATGGTCGACACCGACAGCCCGACCACTGAGAAATCCGAACCGAAGTCCGCACCGGCAAAAGAAGGCCATGTGGACGATTTGAAGCGCATTCGCGGCATCGGCGTTCTGATCGAGAAACGCCTCAACGCCATGGGCGTCATCAGCTACGAAAATATTGCCAATTGGACCAGCGGCGATATCGACCGTGTCAGCCAGGTTCTCGAATTCGGCGGACGCATCGAACGCGAAAGCTGGGTCGAGCAGGCGCGCATACTTTCAAGCGGCGGTCAGACCGAATTCTCGCGCCGCGTCGACCGTGGCGAATTCGATACGAGCCGCGAAACGTGACCGAAATCGTTTCGTGACAGTGCCCCACGGCGCATGTCGTCGTTGGGCGCATCGGTCCCGGCAAAGAACGAACTGATTTTCGAAATCGTAGGGACATCGCGCAGCAGCGGCGCGTGGCCTTCGGCCGGCACGGTGATCGCGGTCAGGCGTGGATGGCGCTGGCGCATGTCTTCAACCGTCTTCTCCGACAAGAGATCTGAGTTGGCGCCGCGGACGACGAGGACGGGTATCCGTTTCATCGCCTCGAACTGCGGCCACAGCGCTGGCATCGGTCCATCGAGAACGGACAGGCACTTGGCGAGCTTTTGGTCGTAGCCGCTTGCCGGCTTGCCGTTCTTGTCGTTGAAAAACTGCCGCGCGATGGCTTCCGCGTCTGCGTCCGTCAATTTTGGAAAATCGCGCCGCGTCAAATCACGCACGACGCGGGCCGCGTCGGCCCAGTTCTTCGGCAGCGGAATGCGACCGGCATAAGCCGCGATGCGCGCCAGCCCATCCATTTCGATGACCGGGCCGATGTCGTTCAGAACGACCGCGCCAACGAGGGACGGCTGCACGGCCGCAAGCACCATCGCGATAAGGCCGCCGCGCGACGTGCCAATGATACCGGCGTTGCGCAGTCCGAGCATGATCATGAAGTCGATGACGTCCTGCATCTCGATCGGAACGGCGTAGTTTTTCCAGTCCGTATCGTGCTCGGAGAGCCCGCGCCCGCGCGTGTCGAGCGTGAACACATCGCGGGGCGGCGACCCCTGGCTCAGCGCCAGAGCGATGCTGTGAAAATCGCGGCTGTTGCGCGTCAGTCCGGCTAGACATACGACTGGCCGCGCTTCCGTAGCACCGCGAGCCCGATAGTGACGGCCATAAAGCCGAAGCCCATCGCGCACGGTGAAGTAGATGTCGTCGAAACCCTGCCCTGCCGCTTCCGTCATGCGCTGGTTCTGCCCTTGAGCCGCCCGGCCTCTCAGCCCTCTCTATCGTCGCTTGCGCCCGCACCGGCATTGCTGCTGCCGGGAGCTTTGGCATGGGCGCGCGCCCGAACGAGATCCTGCTGAACGCGAAGCGCATTCGCAGTGTTGCCGAGGCGGGCACGATACACCTGAATGTTCGCAAGCACCTTAGTTACATAGTCGCGCGTTTCGGTGATCGGTATGCGTTCGATCCAGTCGACCGGATCGACATTCGGATCGCGCGGGTCGCCGTTTTCGCGAATCCACTGGCGCGCTCGTCCAGGCCCCGCATTGTACCCAGCGAGACCGAGCACATAGGAACCGCCGAAGTCGTCCAGCCGGTCGGCGATATAGGCCGAGGCTATCATCACATTATACTCGGGGTCCGAGAGCAGCCGCGGGATCTGGCATTTGACCTTGTAGTCGTGGCAGACGTGACGGGCCGTAACCGTCATGACCTGCAGCAGACCCTTGGCACCGGCGCCTGAAACGGTTTGCGGTTCGAACTCCGTTTCCTGCCGCGCAAGGCCGAGCAGGAACGCCGTCTCGGGCGGCGACCTGAGAGGCTTATAGGACGGGAACGGCTTGGTCGGGTACGCGTACGTCAGCAGGTTCTGACCCTTCGCAACCGCGCTTTTTGCAATCCGTAGAGACATCTGTGGGTCGCCGAGCGCTACTGCGACGTGCGCCACCATGCCGGTTTCCGCCTCGCTCGGCAGGGCGTTGCCAAGCCCAATCAGAAAGCTCCGCGTGTAGACTCGCGATAGCTTGGCTTTGCTCGCCAGCACCAAGGCCTTTACGGCATCGAGTGAAATGAACTTGCGGACTTGTTGCGGCGAAGGCAGCGCCGGCGGTTTGATCTCGAGGTTGGTACGGCCGTGTTGCAGTATCTGCATCGCCAGCAGACCGTGGAACGTGTCGGGGTTCTTCGTCGCTAGCTTGTATTGCCTCACGGCTTCCGCCTTGTCGCCGCGCGCATCGGCGACGCGGCCAAGCCAATAGGCGGATTTGGCGCGGCTCAAGGGTCCGTCGGCGGCAGCGGCAAAATCCTTGAAGTGCTTCTCGGCAACGCCGGGCTTGTTCAAATACCTAAACGCAATCCAGCCCGCCATGAACGTCTGTTCCTTGAGCGGGTTTACGGTGAGTGGACCGGCATCTTTGACGAGCTCGTAGGCGAGCTTCATCCTGTCCATCTTCAGCGCGCCGTAGGCGAGTTCGCGCCGCTCGGCCCACCATTCATCAAGAACCGCGATCTTTTTCGGATCGGGCGGTATCGCGAGAATGATCTTAGCCGCCTCTTCGACTTTGCCCGCCTTGCGCAGAAGCTGAATGCGGTGAAACGCGAGGCCGGTATCGCCTTCGCCGCCGGAGGGCAGCGCATTCATCAGCGCGCGTGCATTGGAAGCCTTATTGAAAACCGCCAGCCGCGCAGTGGCCTTCTTCTGCTCTGCCTCGGGCAAGAGCGGAATGACGCGGCGGGCGAAAGCGGCGCGCTCGGCACGGTTGCCGGCGTAGCGGACGTCATCGGTCACCATCCGATTGAAGCGCCACTTGTGGTCGGCGGGCGTCAGCAGATTGCCGAAGCGTTTGAGGAAGTCGTCCTCGAGTCCCGCCGGGATCGTCATCTCGCGCCAGACTTTTGCGGCGAGCTTCCTTGCTTCTTCGGTATTGCCGTCGGCGAGATTCGCGGAGGCGAGCGCGGCGTAGCCCATGCCGGTTTCGGGCGGCGAGGCTGCAAAGTAGCTTTTGATCGACTTGGCGCTGCCGCCTTCGGTGAACAGTGCCGCCTCGAGACGCTCCGTCAGTAGCGAGCGTGCGGGCCAAAGCGGGTTGTCTCTGAGAAAGGCTTTGTATTCGGCCGCGTCGCCCATTCCGTTCCGCAGGCGTATCCAATCCGCGAGCTTACGGGCAATGGGATCGGAGATCTGAGCCTTGGCGCCAGCGAAGCTATCCATATTATTGGAGCGGACCGCACTGACGGCGTCGCGAAGATGCTCGGCGTCCTCGGCGGAAGGCGCGATAGACAGCAGCGGCGCCAGCGCCGCGTCGAGCTTGTCGAGATGTGCTTTTTCTGCGGCGAGGGGGCTAGGCGCCGGAACGTCCTTCAGCGGCGCATCGGCATAAAGCGATCCACTCGCCATCGTCAGACCGGCAACGGTACACCACGCCAATAGGGCGATTGGCGCACGCGAACGGATGCGATTCGACGTTATGGGGTGAGAACTTAGAGCCATCATGTCCCATTCGATGAAACGCATCACTGGCCGGTCTTGCGGCGCAACTGCCGAGCGCTTAATGTCGCCGCGCTTGCGTCACCGTGTGACAATATCGTCCGCATTAAGCGGGATATAGCTACCGGCGCAAGCTCTACAAGCTGGACGAGGTGACATGCTCGTGCGGCAACACCATGTCTCTCTGGCCGTTAACCTGTGGGCACGGGTGCAATATCAAAGACCGGGACGTTTCGATGCTGACGGGCGCGTAGGGCCTCCCGGCTTCCCAAGTTAAGGCGGACGTATGTTCAAAGGCTCGATCACGGCACTCGTTACGCCATTTAAAAATGGCAAGGTTGATGAAGCGACCTTCACGCGCTTCATCGACTGGCAGATCGCGGAAGGCACCAACGGTCTCGTTCCCGTCGGCACGACGGGCGAAAGCCCGACGCTCGACCACGAGGAACACAAACGCGTCATCGAACTGACCGTGAAGGCCGCGAAGAAGCGTGTTCCCGTAATCGCCGGCACCGGATCGAACTCGACGGATGAAGCTGTTGAGCTGTCGCAATTCGCCGAAAAGGCTGGCGCCGATGCCGTGCTCGTCGTCACGCCCTATTACAACAAGCCCTCGCAAGAGGGGCTGTACCGGCATTTCAAAGCCGTCAACGACGCCATCGGCATTCCGATCATCATCTACAACATTCCGAGCCGTTCCGTCGTCGACATGTCCGTGCAGACGATGGCGCGCTGCTACGAGCTGAAGAACATCGCCGGCGTCAAGGATGCGACGGCCAATCTCGCGCGTCCGTCGCAAACTCGGGCAGCACTCGGACCCGACTTCTGTCAGTTGTCCGGCGAAGATGCGACGGCGCTCGGCTTCATGGCGCACGGCGGTGCCGGGTGCATTTCCGTCGCCTCGAATGTCGCGCCGCGTCTGTGCGCCGAATTCCAGAAGGCTTGCCTTACTGGAGATTTCAAAAAGGCGCTGGCATTGCAGGACCGGCTGACTCCGTTGCACGAAGTTCTGTTCGTCGAGACCAATCCGGGGCCGATCAAGTATGCCGTATCGCGCTTGGGCTTCGGCACGGCGGAGATGCGTCTGCCGATGGTCGGCATTTCCGACGCGACGCGCAAGGCCGTGGACCAGGTGCTCCTTCAGCTCGATCTTATAGACGCTAAAGCTGCCGAGTGATTGCAGCCGGAGACCGTTGAGTTATGGCCGCCAAACGCGACGACGGCAGCACGCTGGTCGCTGAGAATCGCAAAGCACGGCACGAGTACTTCATCACCGACAGCTGGGAAGCGGGCATCGAACTCCTCGGCTCGGAGGTGAAGTCGCTGCGCCGTGGGCAATCGAACATCGCCGAGAGCTACGCGTCCGTCGAAGAGGGCGGCATTTGGCTGATCAACAGCTATATCGCCGAATATCCGGGCGCTGCTCTCTTTCCTCATGAGCCACGGCGTAAGCGCCGGCTGCTGATGCACGCAACCGAAATCCATAAAATTTCGATTGCTATCGAGCGCAAGGGCATGACGCTCGTGCCGCTCGAAATGTATTTCAACGAGAAGGGCCGGGCCAAGGTGAAGCTTGGCCTCGCGGAAGGCAAGAACCACTCCGACAAGCGTCAGGACGCGGCCAAGCGTGACTGGAACAGGCAGAAGGCGCGACTAATGCGGGAGAAAGGTTGAGCCTGATGGCAAAGCCCGACGACTCCTCCGTCGATACGACGACGTTTCCGGTTCCCGAAGACGATGGCGCCGCGAAGCATCTGATCGCCGGTACGCGACTGCCGGACGTGGCGCTCGTCGCGACGCGGGGCGCGAGCGTCAATCTCGCGCGCTATCAAGAACGCGCCGTCGTCTTCGTCTATCCGATGACGGGCGCTCCGGGCATTGCAAACCCGCCCGATTGGGACACCATTCCGGGTGCGCACGGATCGACGCCGGAGGCGGAAGGCTTTCGCGATACCCACGCGGAATTCGAGCTACTTGGCTATGACGTCTTCGGCGTCAGCGCTCAGTCGCCCGATGATCAGCGCGCCTTCGCTGCGCGTTCCGGAATTCCATATCTACTCTTGAGTGATGCGGGCTTCGCGTTCGCCGATGCACTGGGTCTACCACGCTTCGACACGGGCGGAGTATCCTACCTCAAGCGGCTGACGATGATCGTGCGCAACGGCGTCATTTATCGCGTCATCTATCCCGTACATCCACCGGGCAGCCACGCACGCGAGCTGCTGCGGTCGCTCAAGCAAGCTCACGACTGATCGCTTCAAACACCGAGTGAAACATGCCGGTCGTCAGCCGGCCGGTATTCGTATTGTACCGCGAGCAGTGATAGCTATCGAACAGCACGCGACCGTCGCCGAGGTCGTGGCGGGCACCATGAGCAAAGGGGAACAGCGCCTTTCTCTTGCTCAGCGTCGTAAGCGTTTGTTCGTGTGCGATACGGCCGAGCGCCAGGATGACCTTGAGCCGAGGCAAATGACCGAGGCGCGCAGCGAAGTAAGGCCTGCAGGTTGTTATCTCGGACGGTTCGGGCTTGTTCTCGGGCGGTACGCAGCGCACCGCATTTGTGATCATGCAGCCGGCGAGTTCGAGGCCATCATCGGCGCGGGCCTGATACTCACCCGCAGCAAAGCCGAACTTCAGAAGTGTTTCATAGAGCAGGACCCCGGCATAATCGCCGGTGAAGGGGCGGCCCGTGCGATTTGCTCCGTTTCGTCCAGGCGCCAATCCAACGATCAGAAGCTGCGCGTCGGAACCGCCGAATGATGGCACGGCGCCGTTGAACCAGCTCGGCTCTTTGTTCTCGTTTTCGCGGCGATAAGCGACGAGGCGCGGGCACCGCTGGCACTTCTCGGGAGCCTCGGGGCCAAACGTTGCTCCCGCTGCCGGCGTGCCAGCCATATCGTGCAGATCCTCAACGAAGGAGGTCGATCAGACCTCTTCTTCGGCGAGGTCGTCGTCTCCCAGATAGTTCGAGTCGTGCGCCGATTGAAGCTGTCCACGACCCTGGTAGCTCCGCCCTTCGCGGGGCGCCCGGCCATTTTGCGCACGGCCGACTTGATCTTCAAGATCGGCAAGGTCGACAAACTGATCGGCTTGGCGGCGCAACTCGTCAGCGACCATCGGCGGCTGCGTTTGAAGCGTTGAAACGACGCTGACGCGCTTGCCCTTTTGCTGAAGCGCCGCAACGAGGCTGCGGAAATCGCCATCGCCGGAAAAGATCACGATGTGATCGAGATTGTCGGCGAGACGCATCGCATCGACGGCCAGCTCGATGTCCATGTTGCCTTTGACTTTTCGCCGGCCGGTCGCGTCAGTGAATTCTTTGGTGGGCTTCGTCACCATCGAGAAGCCGTTGTAGTCCAGCC
Source organism: Hyphomicrobium sp. (assembly GCF_035572195.1). GTDB lineage: Bacteria > Pseudomonadota > Alphaproteobacteria > Rhizobiales > Hyphomicrobiaceae > Hyphomicrobium_B. Next base: position 26,386 of record NZ_DATNBA010000076.1, read on the forward strand.
AATCTATCAACGGCCGGATCGACGAATACTCCTGCTCCTCGGCGAGCGCGGTATAATAGAGAGCCCTTACGAGTTGGCCCTTCTGCCGGAATAGCCCAAGCAATCGTTTGTAATCGATGTCAAAACCGAGCGATTTCGCCGTTGCATAGAGGTTAGCGCCGTCAATGAAGAGAGCCATGCGCTCAGTCGGATAAAAATGCATCGATGGCTCTCCTAGCGCGAATGCTTACTAAACATTGTCCAAAAACTTCGCTGGAGCCGGCGGCGGGGAAGCTGTATTCCCGAGGCAATTCCCGGCATCCAAGGGGTGGAGAATGTTTTATGCGGTCTCTACAGCGTAGAGTACTAGCCTGTTTGGCATAACAGGTTTGTTTAGCAGTGAACAATTGTGACAAATAGTCGGACACCCAATCAATGCCCTTGCTGCAGTCAGGTGCCCGCTACCGGTGTTGGACCTTGATTTCGCGCCTATGACGTGCCAAACAGATAACAACGAGGCGCTGGGAAGCGGTCCCGAGCGATTGTTTGCGCCCATACTCCAAATAGCCGAAGTGTCTATACCAAGGGAAGGTCAGCCCCATGGCTCGCGTTACCGTCGAAGATTGCGTCGACAAAATTCCAAACCGCTTTGAACTGGTGCTTCTCGCCGCCCACCGGGCGCGTGCGATTGCCAACGGCAGCGCCATGACGGTCGCGGCCGACGACGACAAAAACCCTGTGATCGCGCTGCGCGAGATCGCGGATCGCAAGCTTTCGCCGGACGACATGCGCGAGACGCTGATCACCTCGATTCAGAAGAATACCGAAGTCGATGAGCCGGAAGCCGTCGCTGCGCCGCTGTTGCCACCGGAGCGCCGCGCCCCGATGCTTGGCCGCGACGATCTCGGGTCGGATACGCAAGTCGACGTGATGACGGAAGAGCAGCTGCTTCGCGGCCTCGAGAGCATGACGCCGCTCGAGCCGTCCGCCAACATCGGATCGGGACCGGGCCCGCGGGAACGCGATCGCGATCCGCGCGATCGGTCACGCTGAACCGTGTCGCGAGCTTGCCTCGCGACATCGTTGCCTTCCAATCTACTTTAATCTGCTCTGCAGATTCGGCTACGCTTGCGCCTTGAAGGAGTGCGGCGGGTCATGATGCGGCAATACGAACTCGTCGAGCGGGTTCTGAAATACGATCCGAAAGCGGATGAGGCTCTGCTCAACCGCGCCTACGTCTACGCCATGAAGGCGCACGGCAACCAGAAGCGCGCCTCCGGTGCCCCTTATTTTTCCCATCCCCTCGAAGTCGCCGCCATTCTGACCGACCTGAAGCTCGACGACGCGACGATCGCGACGGCGCTGCTGCACGATGTCATCGAAGATACGGATGCGACACGTACCGAAGTCGATCAGATGTTCGGGCCCGAGATCGGCAGCCTCGTCGATGGCCTGACCAAGATCAAACGCCTCGACCTCGTGTCGAAGAAGGCCGAGCAGGCCGAGAATTTCCGCAAGCTCCTGATCGCGATCTCGACCGATATCCGCGTGCTGCTCGTGAAGCTCGCGGACCGGCTCCACAACATGCGCACGCTCGAGCACATGAAGCCCGAGAGCCGCCAGCGAGCGTCGGAAGAAACGCTGGATATTTACGCGCCTCTCGCCGGCATGATGGGCATGCAGGCGCTGCGCGAGGAGCTAGAGGATCACGCCTTTCGCTGGCTGCATCCCGGAGCCTACGAGGCGCTGACCGAGAAGCTCGCCGACATGCGCCAGCGCAATCAGGGACTCGTTGAAGAAATTCGCCAGGCGATCGCGCGCAAATGCGCCGGTGCCGGCATCAAGGCTGAGACCGCGGGCCGGGAAAAAAGGCCTTACGCCATCTGGAGCAAGATGGAGCACAAGCAGATCAGTCTCGAACAGCTATCCGACATTTACGGATTTCGCGTCATCGTCGACACGATCGAAGACTGCTACCGCGTGCTCGGCATCGTGCATACGACGTGGGGCACCGTTCCGGGCCGCTTCAAGGATTACATTTCGGCTCCGAAGCGCAACAACTACCAGTCTGTCCATACGACCGTTTACGGGCCGCGCCACCAGCGCGTCGAATTGCAGATCCGAACGTACGAGATGCATCGGACGGCCGAATACGGCATTGCCGCTCACGCGCTTTATAAGGATCAGCAGTACCGGGCCGGAAACGGCCACGATGCCGAGGCCGGCGACGGCGAAGGTGACGACAGTCCCTATGGCCGGCTGAGGGTGATGATTTCGACGCTGCTCGAAGCGGAGAACCCGGAAGAATTTCTCGAGCACACCAAACTCGAACTCTTCCACGATCAGGTTTTTTGCTTCACGCCGAAGGGGCGGCTTATCGCGCTGCCGCGCGGTGCGACGCCGCTCGATTTTGCCTATGCCGTCCACACCGACATCGGCAACGAGGCCGTTGCCGCCTACATCAACGGCCGTCATGTACCGATCGATACACACCTGCGTAACGGCGATGAAGTCGTGATCGAAACGTCGAAGGGCCACGTTCGCCCGGCCGCCTGGGAGGCATTCGCGGTCACTGGAAGGGCGCGGGCTGCGATACGTCGCGCGGCTCGCGAAGCCGTGCGCAAGCGCTTCACCGAACTCGGCCGTCAACTTATTAGTTCGACGCTGGCAGGCGCCGAGGTCGATTACTCGGAAGAGAAAGTCAAAGCCGCTGCTCCGAAGGTAGGCTTCAAGACTGCCGACGAACTGCTGGCAGCCGTTGGACGCAATGACATTGCACTCGCCGACGTGCTCGCGGCGATCGCGCCTCCTGTCACGGCAGCGCAGTCCGACGAAATCTACAAGCCGACGCGAAGGTTCGGCCGAGCCCAGGCGCAGGACGGCTGGTTTCATATCGATAAGGTGAATAGTCTCAAATTCCGTTCCGCCGAGACCGACAACACGACAGCGATTTCAATCGGCGGACCGAGCCAGGATTTGCCCGTGCGCTTCGAACCGGGCGGCGCCGTCCCGGGCGACAGGATCGTTGGCGTCATGGCGCCGGGAGAAGGCATTCGCGTCTTTCAGATCCATTCGCCTCGACTTAAGGAATACGAGGAGGAGTACTGGATCGATGTCACGTGGGACGTCGACCCCGACCGCCCGCAGAGATTTCCGGCGCGAATCAGCGTAACGGCCGTCAATGCCCCGGGCTCGCTCGCGGAAATTGCAAAGGAAATTGGTGAAACCGGTGGGAACATCGACAACATCAAAATGGCGAGGCGGGCCGCGGACTTCACGGTCATGCACATCGAATTGGAAGTGTTCGATTTGGTGCATTTGAACCACATTGTCGCGGGACTTCGGGCAAAATCCTCGGTCGCCAAGGTGGAACGACTATTCGAGTAGTCTATATAACTTCTGAGAGTTGGCCGTGCAGTAGGATGTTACGCAAGGCGTGGTAATGGGTGGTCGTTGCGATTTGGATGAAGGTCCGTCATTCGCTCAGCCGTTTACCGGCGAGTTGACCCCAGGACAGGGCCCGAAGCCGAGGTCCGGATTGAGCTCAAGACTGAGCCTAAGGTTAAGCCCCAGACTGAACCCCGGATTGAATCCAAGACTTGGCATAGGCCGCAAGCGGCTGGCTTATTATTGGCGCCGGATTCTGCGAGTTCGCGCGACGCCGCACGAAGTTGCACTTGGTTGCGCCGCCGGAGTTTTCGCGGCGTGCACGCCCTTCCTCGGTTTTCAAATGGCGCTCGCAGGTGCGCTCGCCTTCCTGCTCCGCGTCAGTATTCCGGCGGCGTTGATCGGCACCTTTGTCGGCAATCCCTTGAGCTGGCCGGCGATCTGGAGTGCGTCCTACATCGCAGGCGTGTGGGTGCTCGGGTATGATCGCGCCTACGCAGCGGAACATTTCGCCCAAAGCGCCAATGCTCTTGGTGCCACACTGATGGCGGGAACGCCCAAGGAACTCGGTACCGCGGTAGTTAACTTGTCGCCGATCGTCGAACCCATGGTCGTCGGAGGACTTCTCGTCGGCTTGATCGCGGCGGTATTTAGTTACTATCCTACGAGACGGGCCGTGCGCGTCTTTCAAAAGCGCCACAGGTTCCTCTGAGCCGGCAGCATCGCCGGCGGTTTTCCGCGACATCCGGCGAGACAGATCTTGCGCGCTTCACGTCAACCCATTGAGACCATATCCGTGCCCACTCCTCCGCGCGCGCTCCGCCTCGGCGTCAACATCGATCACGTCGCGACGTTGAGGAATGCCCGCGGCGGCGTGCATCCCGATCCGCTGCGGGCAGCCCATCTCGCAATCGAGGGCGGTGCCGACGGCATCACCGCGCATTTGCGCGAAGACCGCCGTCACATCTCGGATACGGACATCACCCGGCTCAAGAACGAGCTGACGCGGCCGCTCAATCTCGAAATGGCGGCAACGGATGAGATGCTGCAGATCGCGTTGCGCCATGTGCCGAACGCCTGTTGCCTTGTGCCGGAGCGGCGCGAGGAGCGCACGACGGAAGGCGGGCTCGATGTCCGGGGCAGCGTCAAAACGCTGAAGCCTTTCGTCGCAAAACTGCAAGGCGCCGGTATTCGCGTCTCGCTGTTCATCGAGCCCGACCTCCAAACCATCGAGGCAGCGGCAGCCGTCGGCGCCGACATCGTCGAACTGCATACGGGGCGTTATTGCAACGTCGCCCTCGATCATGATGCGGCGGGGATGGCGCGCGAACTCGAACGCCATGCCAAGGCGGCGCGTGCAGCAGCCGATGCCGGCCTCGAAGTTCATGCCGGTCACGGTCTGACGTACAATACGGTGAAGCCGATTGCCCGTATCGGCGAAATCGCCGAACTCAACATCGGACATTTCCTGATCGGAGAAGCCATCTTCGGCGGACTGTCGACAGCCGTCAGGCGTATGCGTGTTTTGATGGACGAAGGAAGAGAAGAACTGCTTGGCGCTGCGCGGGGCGGCTGATGATCATCGGCATCGGCAATGATCTGTGCGACATCCGCCGCATCGAAAAAACGATTGCCCGCTTTGGCGACCGCTTTCTCTCCCGCGTCTTTACCGAGGAAGAGCGCCGGAAGGCCTTGTCTCGGGCGCACCCGGCCTGGACCTTCGCGAAGCGCTTCGCGGCCAAGGAGGCGGCGACGAAGGCGCTCGGAACCGGCTTTCGATACGGTGTGCATTTCCGCGACATCGGTGTCGTCAACGCCCCGACCGGCCGGCCGACGCTGGCGCTCTCTGGTGGTGCCGCCCGCCATCTCGCGCGATTGACGCCGGAGGGCCATATATTGCGCATCGACCTCACGCTGACGGATGAATATCCGATGGCCGAAGCCGTGGTGATCATCTCGGCATACCGCGACAAAGAGGACCGCAGAGGTTGATGCGGCTTTTGCTTGAGGCGAGCTAATTCGCTCCCTATTTCCGTCGCTCGATCCGGCGTGACATATGCGCCCGAGTGCTTGTTTTCGCTTAAGTTTTTGTCATGTCACTACCCCTCGTTGCGGCTCAAGTGCAAACTCGCTATAGCGAACCGCCGACACGAAGCGAGCCTCGGCCGATGCCGCTTGGCGGCGCAAAGGAGCCCCGAATGAGCATTGGTATCAAGGCGACGCGATCGAGTTGGGCCGAGACCGCGATCATCGTCGTCCAGGCGCTGGCGATCGCCATGTTCGTTCGCATCTTCTTTTACCAGCCGTTCAATATTCCGTCGGGCTCGATGAAGGAAACGCTTCTGATTGGCGACTATCTGTTCGTCTCGAAGCTCTCCTACGGCTACAGCAGATTTTCCTTTCCGTTCAGTCCCGACCTGTTTTCGGGCCGCATCTTCGGCGCTGAGCCGAAGCGCGGCGACGTTGCCGTATTCAAGCTGCCGCGCGACAACTCGACGGACTATATCAAGCGCGTGATTGGCCTGCCCGGCGATGAAATTCAGATGAAGAACGGCCAGCTTTTCATCAACGGCCAGGCCGTGCCGAAGGTGCGAGACGGAGAATTCGTCACGCGCGAAGATGGCATTCCCGCGCGGCATATTCCGGTTTACGATGAAACGTTGCCCAACGGTGTCAAGTACCAGGTCCTCGATAGCGATCCGAACGGACCCTACGACAACACCGGCGTCTACAAGGTGCCGGAGGGGCACTACTTTATGATGGGCGACAACCGCGACAACTCGACGGACAGTCGCGTGCGCAGCGCGGTGGGGTTCGTGCCTTTCGAAAATTTCGTCGGTCGCGCCGAGGTGATTTTCTTTTCCGCGAAAGTCGACGAACCCGACGCCCTACGTTGGTGGTCGCCGTGGACTTGGCCGTTTGACATCCGCTGGAACAGGTTTTTCCATCTCGTGCGGTAATGGCAAGGCGTCGATGCCATGCTGAGGCCTCGCAAATTCAAAGAGCTTGAAACCAAACTCGGACACCGCTTCAAAAATCCGGGGCTCCTGGAGCGCGCGTTGACGCACGCCAGCGTCAGGGGCGGCAAGACGGCGCGTTTCGATAACGAGCGACTGGAGTTCATCGGCGACCGTGTGCTCGGACTGGCGATCGCTGAGATTTTGAATCAGCAATACCCGGAGGCGAGCGAAGGCGAGCTGGCCCGTCGCTATAACCGCCTCGTTCGCGGCGAGGCTTGCGCCAAGGTCGCCCGCAACACGGGGCTTGGCGCCCACCTCATTCTCTCTGAAAGCGAGGCAGACAGCGGCGGCCGCGACAAGACGACGATCCTCGCCGACGCCGCCGAAGCGCTTCTCGGCGCCGTATTTATCGACGGCGGCTTCGAGAAAGCGCGTACAGTCGTTCGCAAACTCTGGCAGGAGCAGTCCGAGCCGGTGCCGGAAGTGGCGGTCGACGCCAAATCGGCTCTACAGGAATGGGCCCAGGGTCAAGGTTTGGCGCTGCCCAAATATACCGTCGTGTCGCGCAAGGGCCCAGATCATGCGCCGCGTTTCACGGCTGAAGTGATAATCGTAGGCAAGGCTCCCGCGCAGGGCGAGGGAGCTTCGAAGCGCATTGCCGAGCAAGCAGCGGCGACGGCGTTGCTGACGCGTGAAGGTGTTGGAGCCCATATTAGCGATGTCTGAAGCCGAAAAGACGACCGGGCCCGCTGCCGCCGCCGAACGCCGCTGCGGTTTCGTCACGGTGCTCGGCGCGACGAACGCCGGCAAGTCGACGCTCGTCAATGCGCTCGTCGGCGCCAAGGTCGCCATCATCTCTCATAAGGTGCAGACGACACGGGCTCCCATCAGGGGCATCGCGATCGAAGGGCCAAGCCAGATCGTGTTCATCGACACGGCCGGAATTTTCAATCCGAAGCGGCGGCTCGACCGGGCAATGGTCGATGCGGCGTGGAGTGGACTGGAAGATGCCGATGCCGTGCTGCTCGTCATCGATGCGGTGACCGAATTGGATGACGATACGGCGCAGATCGTCGAGCGTCTGAAAACTGCCCGCATGCCGCGGATCGCCGTTCTGAACAAGATCGACCGCGTTGAAGACAAGACGAAACTTCTGACGCTCGCCAAAACGCTCGACGGGCAGATGGCGTTCGACCGCATTTTCATGGTCTCGGCGCTCGACGGCAAAGGCATCGCCGATCTTCGCATCTATCTCGCAGGTATCGTTCCGGCAGGCCCGTGGCACTATTCGGAAGATGACGTGACCGACGTTCCGATGCGCACGCAGGCGGCCGAGCTGACGCGGGAATGCATCTATCGCTTTCTGCACCAGGAATTGCCGTATACGACGACCGTCGAGACGACGGACTGGAAGGCGTTCAAGGACGGCTCGGCGCGCGTCGAACAGACGATTTACGTCGAGCGCGACAGCCAGAAGAAGATCGTACTCGGCAAGGGCGGCGCGACGATCAAGAGAATTTCAACGGAAGCCCGCCGCTCGATCGAAGAGATGGCGGGACATCGCGTGCATCTGTTCCTGTTCGTGAAAGTGCGCGAGAACTGGGAAAGCGACCCGGAGCGATACCGGGAAATGGGATTGCCTTTCCCGAAGACTTGAGGCGCATGGCGCTTGTCGAAGCATGCAATGGACGGATGAAGGCATCGTTCTTTCGGTGAAGCCGCATGGCGAGACCGCGGCTGTCGTCGATCTGTGGACGCGCGCCCACGGCCGGCATCTGGGCCTCGTACACGGCGGCCGGTCGCGGCGTCTGCGTCCGGTCCTGCAAGCCGGCAACCACGTCGATGCAACCTGGAAAGCCCGTCTCGCCGATCAGCTCGGGCACATGAGCATCGAGATGCGGCGCGCCTTCGCGGCCGAAACGCTGGACGATCCAACGGCGCTGATGGCGCTCTCGACGATCACCACGTTGACGCGCCTGTTGCCCGAGCGCGACCCGCATCCGAACCTTTATGAGATCACGCTCTTTGTCTTCGGGTTTCTGAATGACGCGACGGTGTGGCCGGCGCTTCTGGTCAGGTGGGAACTGGCGCTGCTCGAGGAATTGGGCTTCGGTCTCGATCTCAGCCAATGCGCCGCGACCGGCAGCAATGACCGGCTGATCTACGTCTCACCGAAATCAGGACGCGCCGTCTCGGCTTCGGCTGGCGAGCCTTACCGCGACAAGCTTCTCGTTCTTCCCCAATTTCTCACTAAGCAACGCTCGGCTCCCGTGACGAATTCCGACGTACATTTGGGCTTCGCGTTGACCGGACATTTTCTCGAAAAGCATGTTCTGCTCCCGCGCGGGCAAACCCTGCCGCAATCGCGTGCGCGCCTGCTCGCACGCCTCGGCGCGTGAGACCCATCGTGACAATGATGAATACTGCGTAACGATCGCATCCTGGCGACGGATACTCCGACATCGCACGTTTCATTATTGACTGCCGGCGACGTGATTGCGGGATCACCCGCCGCGCAGTTACCGATCGCGCCACGGGCGGCGGTGTCCTCTTTCGCCCCCGGAAGGCGCCATTCCAACCGGCCTTGAGTTCGCAGTTTAATACCGCAAGCGTTAGGGCCGGCACGGCCCGTTCGGTAGCCCCCCGCCGGACGGGCCTCTCCGTATGCGGGCTTCTGTGAATAAGTTTCAGTATCGCGCAATTTGAGGGATGGCGGCCCGGCCTTCAGCAACGGTTCATGCGGGATCGGCGACAACATCCACATGTCGGCTGCGCTTGCGGGAGTGCGCCAGGCAAACGAGGGCCGCGGCAGCAACCGTGGCCCTCGAAATTTTGTGACGCCGCCGCCACAGCCGCCGCAGCGCCCGTGATGGCTGTCCGGCAATCACGCGCATTTTAAGCGGTAATTAAGCATAGCCGCCTAATCTCGGGCATCTAGTTTTTGTCCTGGGGTGCGGTGTCGTCGATGAGTGGATTGCAAGCCCTTCGGGTTGACGACATTGTGAGTCGCGGCAGCCTCCGGGACACCGATGTCCGGCTATTGCGTCAGATCTTCTACGAAGACGGGATCGTCTCTCCGGCGGAAGCGGATCTGGTGTTCAAGCTCAACAATGCGTGCCCCGTGCAGCACGCCGATTGGGCCGACTTTTTTATCGAAGCCATCACCGACTACGTCGTGTTCCAGGAACGGCCCCAGGGCTATCTGACATCGGCCAACGCCCATTGGCTGATTGACCAGATCGCTCACGACGGCAAGGTGGACAGCAAGACCGAACTCGAACTCCTCGTCACCGTGCTCGACAAAGCGCGCTGGTCGCCTGTCAGTCTGGTCAAGTTCGCGCTCGAGCAGGTGAAGCACGCTGTCATTTCCGGAAATGGTCCGCTTCGAAACGGCAAGGCACTCGTCGCCGGACAGATCACGGAAGGCGAGGTCGACCTGCTGCGCCGCATTCTCTATTCTTTCGGCGGCGACGGCCACGTCGCCGTTACCCGCGATGAAGCCGACGTTCTGTTCGAAATCGACGAAGCGGTCGCAGACGCAGATCCCAATCCGGCCTGGACCGACCTTTTCGTGAAAGCCATTGCCAACGTCATGATGTCGGCGTCGGGCTATTCGGTACCTTCGCGCGAACAAGCCTTGCGGCAGGAAGCTAGCCTACAGAGCCCGGAACAGCAAACGTCGGTACTGGCGTCACTGCTGTCGATGGTGCAGTCCAACCTGGCGTCGGTGCAGGACGCCTATCACGATCAGACGGCCGAGGAGCGGGCGCTGGCCCGGCTCGAGCATCAGCGCATCGAGATTATCACGAACGAGGAAATCACCGCGGCCGAGGCGACTTGGCTTGTCAGCCGGTTGGGCCGCGACGGGCGCCTGAGCCCAAGCGAATCGGCCTTGATCGCGTATCTGAAGCACGAGAGCCCGAAGATTCACCCCGTACTGACCGAAGCCGTCGATCGGCTTGGCACCGCGGCCTGAGTTTCTTGCGGCTTAGTCACTACGCTCGAAACGCCCGCGGGACGCGATAGGAGGTCCTCGGCCGTTTCGCCCGCCAGCTATCGTGCGGCAGCGGATCGCAGAGGCGGCGCTATTAACCGACTTCTTGTCGTGTTTACGCAGCCCCCCGCACGCACTAGAACGGCGTCTGGCTTCCCTGGAAGCACCAATCAGCAAAGACGAAAAGATCACGGGGAAGGACCGGGGCGGCCTATGTTCAAGAAAATTCTGATCGCAAACCGTGGAGAGATCGCCTGCCGCGTCATCAAGACGGCGCGCCAGATGGGAATCAAGACGGTTGCGGTCTATTCGGACGCCGATCGCGACGCTCTTCACGTCGACATGGCCGACGAGGCCGTCCACATCGGCCCCGCGCCTGCAGCCGAATCCTATCTCGTGATGGAAAAGATCATCGAAGCCTGCAAGGCGACGGGCGCCGAGGCCGTGCATCCGGGCTACGGGTTTCTCTCGGAGCGCGAAGCCTTCCCAATCGCGCTGCAGAAGAACCGCATCGTCTTTATCGGTCCGAACTCAAAAGCCATCGCGGCGATGGGAGACAAGATCGAGAGCAAGAAGGCGGCAGCCGCTGCCAAGGTCTCGACCGTCCCCGGCTACTTGGGTGAAATCAAAGACGGCAAGCACGCCGTGCAGATCGCCAACCAGATCGGCTATCCGGTCATGATCAAGGCCTCGGCCGGCGGCGGCGGCAAGGGCATGCGCATCGCCTACAATGCGAAGGAGGCAGAGGAAGGCTTCCAGCTGGCGCGGTCCGAAGCCAAGTCGTCGTTCGGCGACGACCGCTGCTTCGTTGAGAAGTTCATCGAGAACCCGCGCCACATCGAAATTCAGGTCATCGGCGATAAGCACGGTAACGTCGTCTATCTGGGCGAGCGCGAGTGCTCGATTCAGCGCCGCAACCAGAAGGTCCTAGAAGAAGCGCCTTCGCCGCTCCTCGATGAAAAGACGCGCAAGGCCATGGGCGAGCAGGCCGTCGCATTGTCGAAGGCCGTCGGCTACGACAGCGCAGGCACCGTCGAATTCGTCGCCGGCCAGGACCGCTCGTTCTTTTTCCTCGAGATGAATACCCGTCTTCAGGTCGAGCATCCGGTGACCGAACTCGTCACCGGCATCGATCTCGTCGAGCAGATGATCCGTTCGGCGGCCGGCGAGAAACTGCCGTTCAAGCAGTCCGATATCACCCTGACGGGCTGGGCCGTCGAGAGCCGCGTTTACGCTGAAGACCCATTTCGCAACTTCCTGCCGTCGATTGGCCGCCTCGTGAAGTACCGGCCGCCGGCTGAGGGCACGAAGGACGGAGTGACGGTGCGCAACGATACGGGTGTCTTCGAGGGCGGCGAGATCTCGATGTATTACGATCCGATGATCGCCAAGCTCGTGACCCATGCCCCGACGCGCCTTGCCGCAATCGATGCGCAGTCCACGGCGCTCGATGCCTTCTATATCGATGGTATCCAGCACAACGTGCCGTTCCTTGCCACGATGATGCAGCATCCACGATGGCGATCGGGCAAGATTTCGACTGGGTTCATCAAGGAAGAGTTCCCAGACGGCTTCGTACCGCGCGAGCCGGAGGGCAAGGATTTGATAACGATCGCCGCGGTCGCCGGTGTGATCGACCACCTGGGGAATGCACGTCGCCGCGGCATCACTCATCAGATGGCCGGCCGTTCGGTCAGCTTCGCCAAGCGCCGGGTCGTGAAGGTTGGGTCTGCGACCGTGGTGCTCGAAGCCCTGGGTGAAATCCCCGGTCCTTATTACGTCTCCATTCTCGATGCCGACGGTCAGCCGACGAAAACGTTGGAGATCACGTCGGAGTGGTGGCCGGGTCAACCGGTCTGGAGAGGCACGGTCGAGGGCGCCGAGGTTGCGGTGCAGGTT
>NZ_DATNBA010000077.1:0-5168 GCF_035572195.1 Hyphomicrobium sp.
CACCACCTGGAACATCAACGGCATTAAGGCCCGGCTCGAGTCGACGCTGACTTATCTGCGCCAGCATGCGCCGGACGTCGTCTGCCTGCAGGAAATTAAAACCGTCGACGAAGGTTTTCCTAAAGCCGCCTTCGAGGATCTCGGCTACAACGTCGCAACGCACGGTCAAAAAGGCTTCCACGGCGTCGCGCTGTTATCCAAGCACCCACTTGAGGATGTGACGCGCGGCCTGCCGGGAGATCCCCAGGACGTGCAGTCGCGTTGGATCGAAGCCGTGGTGCCGTTCGGCGACCGCGTGGTCCGCGTCGTCTCGCTTTACCTGCCGAACGGCAATCCAATCGCGTCCGAAAAATTTGGCTACAAGCTTGCCTGGATGCAGCGGATGCGGGACCGCGCCACAACCTTGCTTGAGCAGGAAACGCCGCTCGTCCTTGCCGGAGATTTCAACGTCATTCCCGAACCGGTCGACGCCAAGCGTCCGCAGGCCTGGGTCAACGACGCGCTGTTTCAACCCGAAAGTCGGGCGGCGTGGCGGACGCTCGTCAACCTCGGCTTCACCGATGCGACGCGTGCCTGCCATCCGGGCCCCGGCGTCTACACATTCTGGGATTATCAGGCCGGCGCGTTTCAGAAGGACGACGGCATCCGGATCGACCATATGCTGTTGTCGAGCCAGGCTGCCGATCTGCTCGCCGCATCGGGCATCGATCGGGCGACGCGCGCGACGGAGAAACCATCGGACCACGTCCCGGTGTGGGTCAGGCTCGCGGCCTGACTGCTCGCTCTAATCAGCGAGCAGTTTCGGCCGGACCAGCCAAGCCCATTGCCGGCGCCGTGGGTCCCGAACTCGCAATTCCGGAGTTCGGCGCGAACATCTTCGCTCCGGCCTTGATACCAAGAGTGCGATTGGGCGCTGGAATATTGCCAATCTGGACCGACGGCGGAATAGGCGCCGCGACGCCCATCGGACGCACCAGTTCGCCATTGGCGCAGGTTCGAACCGGCTCTGCCGATAGACGGTCGAGCCCATTCTTATTGTCGGGCACGTCAGGTCTGCGGCCATAGAGATTGTGCCACTCGGCCACCCGCCCCGTTGCCTGCTGACGCACGCCCTCGCCGGCACTGCAGAAGATGTTCTGATAAATGTCCTCGATCCAGACACGCTCGCTCGGCGGTGCATTCGCGACCGCGACGTCGATCAGGTTGAGGGCGCTGATCTGATCCTTCTCGACGAACTTGCCCCGCCACAGAAGATCGGCGAGGAACGCTTGCGCGCCCGCATGCCCAATTCGCGAAAGACGCGAGAGCCAGTGGCGGCCATTCTCGATCTTGCTCGCGGGATCTTCGAACCCGGCCATCTTGATGTCCGGACCTTCACCGCGCAGCAGAACCTTAGCGAGCTCGAACTGTGCGTCCTCATCATTGAACGTCAGAGCAGCACGCTGCAACGCTCGATCGGCGGCTTCAGGGTCTGGGAGGACTCCCGCATCGCGAATGCCGTCGCGCAAATACAGCGATACGGCGGTCAATGATTTGGCGGCGATCGGCGCCAAGTCGTCGTCGTCGGGATCGATGTTCTGCAACCCATCGGCGAGCGCCTTATAGAGCGCAAAGGCTTTGCCGTGGTTCGTGTAGGCGCCTTCGTTATCGCCGTAGATGCGGGCCATATAGAAATGCGCGATTTGTGGCTTTGTCCGCTCGAGCGCCTCGAACGCCGGCAACGCCAATTCGTAATACCCGCCGTTGTAGGCTGAGATACCTTGCTTCATGGCATCATCAGGCGAACGGAACGTCACTTCTCCTGCCATCGCGGCACCGAGTGTGAAGAGGGCCGCGATACTTACCGCTAGAACAAGCTTAAATGTCCGCATAGCAGTGCACTTCCGCCTTTCCTCCCGCGTGGGTTACAGCCCCGTATCTCGCAGGCCCGACTTGGTCCGCGAATTTCCGCAGTGCCCCCGACTGATACATATTCGCCGGCGCCTTCCAGACGGCGCGCCGCCGTTCGAGTTCTTCGGGACTGACCTCGAGATCGAGCGTGCCGTTCTCGGCATCGATCGAAATCATGTCGCCGTCTTTGAGTAGGCCGATCGGTCCGCCGACCGCGGCCTCCGGCCCGACGTGGCCGATGCAAAGCCCGCGCGTTCCGCCAGAGAAACGCCCGTCCGTGATGAGTGCCACCTTGTCACCTGAACCTTGGCCGTAAAGCGCTGCCGTCGTTGACAACATCTCGCGCATGCCGGGGCCGCCCTTCGGGCCTTCGTAGCGGATGACGATCACGTCGCCGTCCTTGTAATCGTGTGCATCCACGGCGCGGAACGCATCTTCTTCGCAATCGAAGCAACGCGCCGGGCCGCGGAATTTCAGCGTCTTCGAACCCGCGACCTTGACGATCGCGCCATCGGGAGCAAGCGTCCCCTTGAGGCCAACGACACCGCCCGTTGGCGACAGCGGATTGGAAACCGGATAGACGACCTTCTGATCGCCATTGAATTCGACCTTCTCGAGATTTTGCGCCAGCGTCTTGCCGGTGACGGTCAGGCAATCGCCGTGCAGCACGCCACCCTCGAGCAATGCCTTCAGAATCTGCGGCACACCGCCGATGTCGTAGACATCCTTAGCGACGTATTTGCCGCCGGGCTTCAAGTCGGCGATGTAGGGCGTGCGCTTGAAGATCTCGGCAACGTCGAACAAGTCGAATTCGATGCCGACCTCGTTGGCCATCGCCGGCAGATGGAGCGCACCGTTGGTCGATCCGCCCGTTGCGGCAATGATGACCGCGGCGTTCTCGAAGGCTTTGCGCGTGCAGATGTCGCGAGGACGGATACCGTCGGCGATGAGGCGCATGACGGCCTTGCCGCTTTCGAGCGCATAGGCGTCGCGGCTTTCATAGGGAGCGGGCGCCCCGGCTGAACCCGGCAGCGCCAAACCGATCGCTTCGGAAACGCAGGCCATCGTGTTGGCCGTGAACTGGCCGCCGCAGGACCCCGCGGAAGGACACGCGACGCACTCGAGTTCGTGCAACTCTGCCGCCGACATTTTTCCAGCCGAATGCATGCCGACGCCTTCGAACACGTCGACGACCGTCACGTCACGGCCCTTGAATTTTCCCGGCAGGATCGAGCCGCCGTACATGAACACACTCGGCACATTGAGGCGCAGCATCGCCATCATCATGCCGGGCAAACTCTTGTCGCATCCCGCAACGCCGACGAGCGCATCGTAGCTGTGGCCGCGCATCGTCAGTTCGATCGAATCGGCAATGACCTCGCGCGACACCAGGCTCGACTTCATGCCTTGGTGGCCCATCGCGATGCCGTCGGTGACGGTGATGGTGCAGAACTCGCGCGGCGTGCCGCCGCCTTCCTTGACGCCGGCCTTCGCCGACTGCGCCTGACGCATCAATGAAATGTTGCACGGAGCGGCCTCGTTCCAGCACGACACGACGCCGACGAACGGGCGTTTGATGTCCTCTTCCTCGAGACCCATCGCGTAGTAATACGATCGATGCGGTGCCCGCGACGGCCCTTCGGTTACGTGACGACTCGGTAGCTTCGATTTATCGAACGTCTTCGCGTCCATTAATTTCCTCTTTGGGCTCCCTGCCCTGATCTGATGTCTGTTGCCATCCGGTTTTTCCGGATGCTGCAGGGATGCCAGTCGCGTGGCCTCTGTGAAAGGATAATTCATAGAAAAAGCGCCGCAGCCTAGCTGCGTCCAGCCTTCTTCAGGTGCGCTGGTCTTTGTGGCTCGAAAGTGGCGTCGCTACCTTGAAAAGTTGCTTAACGGCAACAGACGCGGAAGAAGTCGATGGTTGTGCAAGGCTCGAAAATTACGAGCATTTCGCCCCGCTCGACACATACGGCTTATTCGGGCAGGCGGTTCATACGTAACCTCACCCGAGCACCATGACAAAAGAGTTTGCCGTCACGAGGGCCCGACTTTGGCGGCCCAAAGACATTCCTTTCGCTAAACTCAGTGATTAGATGACCGTTCGGCGTGCCGGCTGGCGTCGCGTCGTTAATCCTCGAGACCGCACTCCAATGTCCCAAAACACCGCCAGCCCCCCGAATGTCATCCGCAGCTATTGCCGCTTCACCGCGAGCCCATCGTCGGGGTCCGTCGATGCGACGGCGACGCTTCGGCCGGCAGGCATCGAGATTGATCTCGAGCGGGACCTCACACGACGCCTCTGGCAGTACGCCAACCTCGAGGCCTTGGAGCCATTGCGCCCGAACACGATCGATGTGCTGCTGTCGACGACCGACGAGCCCGGCGCCCGGCTCTTCGTCCAGGGCCGCGAGTTCGCCGCCGGCCTCAAAGAACAGGCGCCGCATTTGACGGCGCGCGCCGAGAGTTGGCGCGGCGCACGGCCGTGGCTCTTCCTTTTTTTAGCGCTGCTTGTCGGCTTCTCGATCGTCACGTACGCGGCCGGTTGGAGCCCGATCAGATCCCTCGCCATCGCGCTGCCCGACGGCTGGCGGCAAAGGCTCGGCGACGCCGCTCGCCAATCTATGACGGAGGGACACAAGCAGTGTTCGGATCCCGCCGGCCTCGCGGCCTTGGCCCAGTTGACCGATCGCGTGTCGAAAGCCGCTTCGGTCAGCACGCCGTTTAGGGTCCGCGTCTACGATTGGTCGTTGATGAATGCCTTTGCCGTGCCGGGAGGTCAAATCGTTCTGACCAAGGGCCTCATCGATAAGGCCGAAACGGCGGACGAGGTCGCGGGCGTCCTCGCCCACGAAATGGGACACGGCATCGAGCTGCACCCGGAAACCGGAATTATCCGCAGTATTGGACTCGCCGCTGCCGTCGAGGTGATGTTAGGCGGGTCCGGCGGGGCGCTGGCAAACGCCGGTTTGGTTCTGGCGCAGCTCGACTATTCGCGCGGCGCCGAGCGTCAAGCCGACCAACGGGCGCTGGAATTGCTCGAAGGCGCCAGCATAGCGCCGAAGGGATTGGCCGATTTTTTCACCCGCGTGATGAAGATGGAGGAGGATGATGGTTCGTATGCAGCCAAGGCCGGCAAGATCGGCTGGCTCCGCAGCCATCCGCCCGCTGCCGAACGTGCCGAAATCATCAGGCACCAACACGATTATCCTTCGACGCCCGCGCTCGACGCGCAGGCATGGCAGGATTTGAAGTCGATCTGCCGGACGACGCTGGAA
>NZ_DATNBA010000078.1:0-4713 GCF_035572195.1 Hyphomicrobium sp.
CAATCGGGCAAATCGGCATTGCCGCCGACGGCATAGACGCCCAGAGGAGCACGAAAGTCGAGATCCTTGAAAATCGCGCGCAGCTTCGATCGCAGCTTGGCCCGCCGCCGGCTGTTGTATTCTTGCAAATAATCGCCGGCCATCACGATCAGGTCGGGCTGCTCCGCCATCACGCGCGTCATTACGCCGCGCTCGTACCCGCCGATCCGGTCTGTCTGCAAATCGGCGATGATCGCCAGCCGGATCGGTCGCGAAAGCTTGTCGCTGGCGAGCGTTTGATAAGTCACCTCCAACCAGCGCGGTTCGATCAGAAACGCGTCGACGGCCACGGCTTCGAGCGCAACGCATGCAATGGCCAATAGCAGCGCTGCGCGGTGCGAGCGGCGGTGCAATAGCCAGGCGCCATAGCAGACCGTCAAAGCGGCAAAGCCGAACAATCCATAACAGAATAAGCGCATCGTGCCAAATCCGTTTTCGCCAAGCCCGACGGCGAACAGCCCGCCCAGCGCGAGGACCGCGACGCAGGCCCAGTTGCAGTCTCGCGCGGAAAAATCGGGCTCGCGCGCCGCTCGGCTCAACACCCAGCAGGCGGTCGACGCGGCGATCGTCATTGCGATGAAGTAGATCGGCGTGGCCATCAAGAGGGTCAGCCGCCTAACTTGGCGAGGGCTTCGAGCACCTGCTGGTCGTGACCGTCGACCGAGACCTTCTTCCAAACCTTGCGCACAATCCCCTCGGCGTCGATCAGAAACGTCGAGCGCTGCACGCCCCACGACTTTTTTCCGTACATGTTCTTTTCGCGCCAGGCGCCATATTTTTCCGCCGTCTTGTGATCGCTGTCGGCCAGTAAGAGAAAATTCAATTCGTATTTGTCGCGAAATCTCACGTGGCTTGTCACGTCGTCGGTGCTGACGCCGAACACCTTGGCGCCGGCCTTGACCAGGTCTTTCCGGCGGTCGCGAAACGCGCATGCTTCCTTAGTGCAGCCGGGCGTGTCGTCACGGGGATAGAAGTAGAGGACTACCGGGCCGCCGCGCAAATCCTTGAGCTTCACCTTCGAACCATCATCGGCGGGCAGCGTGAACTCGGCCGCTTTGCTTCCTTCTTCGATCCAGTCGCTCACGGGCGTCTCCTCTCAGTCCGACTCTCACGATATGTATTCCAATCGACTCCAGGGGATTATAGCAAACCGCCCGCCGGTTGGCGCGCGATAGGGCCGCGGGACCGCCGCGCACGATGACTGGGTCCGCCCGTCGAAAATTTGCCGCTTAATCGCCTTGGAATTCCGCTGAAACGACGGCACGGCCGCGGCTCGTGATGTCCCGGCGGTTGCGGCCTCCATGCGGCGAGCTGCCGGTGCGTTTGATGGCGCGGATCGTCCACAGCGGCGAACGGGCAAGGTGGGCGATCATTCCCGGGTGACTCGTGGTGATCGTCACTCGATGGCCATCGGCGCGCACGAGCTTGCTGACCTCGGCGAGAAAACGCGAGCCGATGCCGATGCCCTGATAGTCGGGCAATACAACCAGCCGAGTCACGCGCCGCACGCCGGCATGGCCGATGCTCGGCAAGAAGCCCGCAAATGCGACGGGCGTCTCGCCGAGAAAGCCGACAAAGCATCGCGCGGAAGGGGCCAACCGGCCGCTTAGATAATGATGTCGCTCAAACACTCGCCAAGCCGAGCGGCGAGTGCGATAGATTCGCAGTCGCAACTCGCTTCGCCGAAGCCGGCCTCGGGAGAGATGCCGTGTCGCCATGTCGAGCACCCAGTCAGGTTCGAGCCAGGTCAACACGTCGTAATGGCACGTCACCGCCACGAACCGTTGCTCGAATCGGCCCGACCGAATCGCTTTGCTCACGGCTGCGGCGCCGATCTGAGCGGCCGTCCGATCCACGACGCTGCTGAATTCGTCGAACGCAACGAGCGGCCGTCCTGCGAGCAAGACTCGAGCCAGATCGCAACGAAAGCGCTCGCCGCCCGATAGCAGCCCGTTGAAAATCTGCTTGGCGGGCGCTACATTGCGGCGGGCGATTTTCGAGCCGCAGCAGGGAGGTCGGACGATGGCGCTGGGCAAGCGGAAGACGGAGCAGCAGCAGGAATTGTTCATTCCGGCGGATCGGCTGCCCCGGTCGCCGGGACATGTCTTCTATCGGAAGCTGAACGGGCTGTTGGCCGAAGCCGGTTTCGACGCCTGGCTCGAAGAATGCTGCCGCCCCTTTTACGCCGACGGCCAAGGACGCGAAGGCATCCCGCCGGGGACTTACTTCCGCATGCTGTTGGTCGGCTACTTCGAGGGCATCGGCTCGCAACGCGGGATCGCTTGGCGTTCGAGCGATAGCCTGTCGATCCGGGATTTTTTGGGAGTGCCGGCCGCGAAAGAATCGCCCGACCACTCCTCCTTGTCCAGGATTCGCGAGCGTCTCCCGTTCGAATTGCACCTGGAGGTCTTCGCTTGGATCCTGAAGCTGGCCGATGAGAAGAAACTGCTCAAAGGAAAGAACGTGGCCGTCGATTCGACGACGCTGGAAGCCGACGCGGCGATGAAGAGCATCGTCCGGCGGGACAACGGCGAAGACTGGAAGCAGTACGTCACGAGGTTGATGCAAGAGGAAGGCGTGATCGCCGAGGACGCGCAGCCGACGGACGAAGAGCTGCGTCGCTATGACAAAGGCCGCAAGAACAAGAAGGTTTCCAACGACGAATGGGTCAGTTCGACGGACCCCGACAGCCGCATCGCCCGCATGAAGGACGGCACGACGCACCTGGCCTACAAGGCCGAGCACGTCGTGGACCTGGACACGAATCTGATCCTGGCGGCCGAGGTCTATCATGCCAATCAGTCCGATCACCAGACCCTTGAGGACAGCTTGCATCAGGCGCAGATCAACCAAGAGGCGGCCGGCAGTTCGGCGCAAATCCGAAACGTCGCGGCGGACAAGGGCTATCACTCGGCCGAGACGCTCGCGACGCTCGCGGAGCACACGCCGTATCGCACGTACATCCCCGAGCCGGCGCGTGCCGGAAATCGGCGCTGGACCGACAAGCCGCCGGAGCAACGCACGGCAGTCCATGCCAATCGCCGTCGCACGCGCGGCGATCGCGGGAAGCGTCTGCAACGCCTGCGCAGCGAATTCGTAGAGCGCACGTTCGCGCACGTCTGCGAGACGGGCGGGGCGAGACGCAGTTGGCTGCACGGCATCGAGAGGGTTCGCAAACGGCATCTGATCGCAGCCGCCGCGCACAATCTCGGCCTTCTGATGCGCGTGCTGTTCAAGATGGGCACGCCGCGGGGGTTGCAGGCGCTGGCGGACCTCGTCTTGTCCCTCTACTTGGTCCTTGCGACGCTCTGGAAGCTCGTCTTGCGCCGGGAATTCGTTTCCGAGACCGTCCGGCCCTCCGTCCGCCTCGGTCGGTCGCGACGCGGGCTCGCATGAATCCCGCCGAAAAACATGACAAGTTCAACACGCTGCTAACGCCGTAGCTTCGGTCCTGGCGTTTTGGGCCTTCACCGTCTCGAGGCGCCTTGCGGCGCTGAGCGGCTTTTCGAATTTGCCGCGGGCGGCAGCGAACGTAGCGGCAGGGTCTCCTCTCCCGGCGCCGGCTCGACGATCAATTTATAGCCGAGCTTGTTCTCCGGCTTGTTGAATAGGTTCTTCAGACGCTCCAGCGGACTATTGATCGAAGGCCGATCGAAAACATACATCAGCCGATGCTCGTTGTTCGGAGCATGATTGGGCAGGAATTCGTTGATCGCAAAGATCGTCATGTCCTTTTCCAGAAAGATCACTTGCACCAACTGGAAATTCGCGGCGTCCTGTTGCGTTTTGGGCAAGGCCTCCAGCAGCACCTGTCCCTTCCGCAAATCTATCTGGGTGTGGTTCCTGTCGGGCGTCGAAACGCGAATCCAAAATCGCTGCTCCATCTTTTCCGCCGTCGAACCGAATACGAACGGCAGGGGAGCGTCGGCGATCGCCTTCCCCTTCAGGTTTTCGGGCAGGCGCCGTTCGATGATTTGCTTCTCCGGAACCTCGCGGACCTCATAGATCGCTTTTCCGTCGCAAACCCAATGCTCGCCGTTGTTCTTATCCGGCTCGGAATCGACCTGATACATTCCCCGGTCGGGCGCCGCGTAGCTCAATCTTCCCGTCCGCTTGACCGGTTCTTGCGGCTGTCGAGGGTTGAGTTGCAAGCGGTTGTTGAATTCGCTCAAGGTGAAGCTGCACGAGAACGTCTTGACGCCGGCGTTCTTCTCCTCCCACTTCTTGAGCACCAACTGGACGACGGCTTCGTCCTCGGGGCTTAATCGAAAGTAGGGGGCTGCGCGGCGCTCGACGGAGGGGCCGGCGGGTTGCCTGGGGACGGGCACCCCCGGCAGCCGCCGGCTCAGCGACGTTCCGCCCGGCGCCGGGTATTGCCGCGGCCCGGCCGGCTGCTGCCGCTCGGCGGATGGATCGCCGTACGTCGCGGCTTGCCGATTGGGCGCGCGTTGGGCGCTCGCCGGGGTCGCGGCAAAGACGACGGCCGCGATGGCGGCGAAACCAATCCCTATTCGACGATGGCCACAAGGCATCGGAAATCTCCAGCGCACGATTCGTGGCGCCGCGCACCGGCGCGACGAAAGCATTCAGCCTGCCCGGCGAGGGGGAATCGTAGCAAAAAGCCCCCGGCGGACCTAGCTCGGTTCGGCGAGGCGGCTAAGCGGGTAAGAGGGG
>NZ_DATNBA010000079.1:0-8149 GCF_035572195.1 Hyphomicrobium sp.
AATAGCCAGACGATTTTGGTCTATGTGGCGCGCAAGTGGGGTGGCGAGGCGTGGCTGCCGACCGATGCTATATCGCTGGCGCGCGTTGCGCAGTGGCTGATGGTGGCCGAGAACGAGATTGCGCGCGGTCCCGGCGACGCCCGACTGCACGACAAGTTCGGTTATAAACTCGACGTGGCGCAGGCCCGCGACAACGCCAAGCGCATTTTGTCGATCTTCGAAACGCACCTAGCGCAAAACGAATGGCTGGCGCTTGGCCGGCCGACGATCGCCGATATCGCGTGCATGCCCTACATCGCACTCGGTCATGAAGGTGGCGTGCCGCTCGATCCTTATCCGGCGGTCGCGGCGTGGGTGTCCCGCGTCAAAAAACTTCCGGGCTTCATCGGGATGCCCGCGATCTAAGGCAATCGAGCCATGTCACACCCAGCATCCGACGTCGCGTTCTCGCCGTCCGTCAAAGCCGAGCAGGTACGTCACGGGTCGCGGGCGCAGTACGAGCGCATGGAGCAAGGCAAAGGCTGGTCGAGCACGATTACGCCCGATCTTGCGGCTTCCATCGCTGAAGCACGTTCGTTTTATCTGGCGACGGCCAGCGCCGAGGGGCAGCCCTATATCCAACATCGCGGCGGTCCGCGGGGATTTCTCCGCGCGCTCGACGACAAGACGCTGGCTTTCGCGGACTATCGGGGCAACCGGCAATACATCACTACGGGCAACCTCGCCGAAAACCCGCGCGCCTACATTTTCATCATGGACTACGTGCGGCAACGCCGCACGAAGCTTTGGGGTCGGGCGAAGGTCGTCGAGGGTGACGAAGCCTTGCTGTCGAAACTGATTGACCCCGGATATCGGGCCATGCCGGAGCGTGCGATCGTCTTTACGCTCGAAGCCTGGGACCGGAATTGCCCGCAACACATTCCGAGGATGCTGCCATTCGACGACGTCGCCGCCGCCATCGGCCGTCTCGAGAAGCGGATTTCCGATCTCGAAGCTGAGAACGCAAGGCTGCGCGAGCCCGCGAGGGTTGCGTCGTAATCACTGCGGATCTGGCCTCGCTGAGCGCAGCGCTGCAAAAAGTCCTACGCTGGCCAGCAGGATCAGCCCGGCGAGTGCCGGGGCTCGCCATTCGAGGCTTGATAGCCGCGTAAGAAGCAGCGCCGCGCAGACGGCCATGCCGGCGATGGGCAGAAATAGCGGAACCTCGAACTGGCCGGGTGCTTCGCCGGGTCTTCGTTTCAAAACGACCAGTGCGGCGTTGACGGCGATGAAGACGATGAGCAGCAATAGCACCGTGGCCGCGGCAAGGTCGGCGATGCTGCCGCTGACGACGAGCAGCAACAACACGGCCAACAGAGCCGCTATTGCGATGTGAGGCGTTCTGCGAATGGTATGCACGCGCCCTAGCCCTTTCGGCAACAGACCCTGGTCGGACATGCCGTAGATCAATCGCGAGGCGGTGACGTAATTGACGAGTGCGGTATTGGCGACGGAGAAGAGGGCGATAAAAGTCATCAGACCGGATGGTACGCTCGGTGCGCTGCGCTTCATGACTTCGGTCAGCGGGCTCGGGGCTTCGGCGAGTGCCTGCCAGGGCACAACGGATACTGACGTTATGGCAACGGCGACGTAGAGGACGGCGGCCGCAAGGGTCGCGATGATGAGACCCGCCGGAATCGTCCGCGCCGGATTTTTGCATTCCTCGGCGACATTAATGGCATCCTCGAAACCGATGAAGGCGAAAAAGGCCAGCACCGACGCCTGAAGCACGATCACCGCGAACGCGGTGTCGGCGCGATCGGCGGGTGTCTCGAAGTAATCCACGGTGCCCCAGTACGAAAGACCGGAGGCGATGACGAGCAGCAGGCCCGAGACCTCCATGAGCGTGCAGACCACGTTGATCCACATGCTCTCGCGAATGCCGCGGAAGACGATGCCTCCCAGGATCAGGAGAAAGCCGACTGCGATGACTGTCGGCGGCAATGCCTCAAGGCCCGTGATATCCGCCAAGATCGCCGCGAAAATCTTCGACTGCGTCGCGACCGATGTCAGGCCCGAGGCAACGAGCGCCAGTCCGATCGTGAAACTCAAAACGGGAATGCCGAAGGCACGTTCCGTCACGTAGGCGGCGCCACCGGCACGCGGATAACGCGAGCCGAGAGAAGCGTAGGACAGCGATGTCAGCAGCGCCGCAAACAGTGCGACGAGGAACGACAGCCAGACCGCGGAGCCCGCCTGACCGGCAGTCTTGCCGATGAGGCCATAGATGCCCGATCCGACCATGCTGCCGAGAGCATAGAGGGCGAGTTGTGTCGTCCCGATGGAACGGCGAAGCCGCGGCTCGCCTTCGGCATCCATTTGATCCTGGGTGTCGGAGGTCACGCGTTACACTCCGGATATAACTGCCGGCGGAGCGGCGTTGGCGGTCAGCTTGCGGCGGCTTTTCGATCCGCCAGCCTCTGCTCAGCCGCAACCACGATGGCTTTGCGGATGTCCTCGGGCCGTTTCAGTTTCGGGGCGATGGCGACGTGCTGAGCCTCGGCAAAAATTCGGAGATTCTCGGCCGATTTGATCTCTTGCAAGCGCTTCAGCAGCCCGTCGCGGCCAAACTTCGCCAGTACGACGATGGCCGAGAAGAGGTAGGGATTGAAGGCATTGGCTTCGGCGCGACGCTCCGCCGGTTGCGCCAAGTCTGCAAGATTTGACGGTGCGCTCGTCCTGCCGGCTGCCGGATTGTCCTTGCCAGCCTCGGGCATATCCCAAACCAGCGCGCGATTGACGGCTTTGTTCAGAGCCTCCGCAAGCCGCTCGGTAGTGGCATCGTCGAGTGCGGTCTCGCGGCGTATGTGGGCGCGAAAAAAGGCGCGCATCGTGTCGCCGGGCCAGAGCTGCCTGCCTTTGCTCATGATCGTGCCACCGGATCCTTGCGCGGTTAGGAAACCGCCGCGACTTTCGCATTTTTACCCGAAACGACGCCGTCGATCATACGTGCAATCTCATTATGAAGCTCTTTAACGTCGCCGGCAGCATCGGAATACTTGGTATCGATTGGACGCAGCTGGCCGATATAGTCGAAGGCATTGGCGATGCCGTTGCGCTGCGGCAGGAAGGTTTCGAGGACGGGGTGAACGAGGCTTATTTCCTCGATCATCATGTAGTCCTTGTCGTCGTTGCGGACGTAGTTTGCGAGGCACGCGTAACGGCGTTCCTCGGCCGGTATGGAGGATAGATCGTCGAGATTGCGTTTGTCCTCGATCAGCATCGCGACGCGGTCGACGGCGAGTTGAGACACGTAATCGGGCCGGAACGGAACAATAACCTTGTCGGCCGTCTTCAGTGCCGCCAGCGCCGCGAACGAAAGGCCGGGCGCGCAATCGAGGATGACGACATCGTAGTCGCCCTCGAAGCGGCGGATCAGGCTTTCCATACGGCCGCGGACGCGGTTTGCGACGACTTCGGGATTGTTGCTCTGGTTCGCCTGCTTCAGATAGAGCTCGCCCTGAATATCTTCGAGAAGCAGCGATCCCGGCACCAGGGCGATGGGCGCCGGTTTGCCGTTGGCCGCCGAGACATCGCCGACATTCTTTGCGACGTAATCGCGGGCGTTCGCCGGAATGCCGTCGAAAAGATCGTAAAAATAGTCGGCGATCGTTTTTCCGGCCTTGCGGGCCTCGTTCCATCCGTGACCGCCCATCAGGATTAACGAAGCATTGCATTGGGAATCGAGGTCTATGACAAGAACGCGCTTGCCGCCGTGAACGCTGAGGGCGTGGGCGAGCATTACCGCGACGGTGGATTTGCCGACCCCGCCCTTGCGGTTCGCGACTGCCAGAAACACTGCCATAGGCCGATACCCCTCAATTTTATGCGCCCGGCACCCGTCTTCGCCGTCCGCATCACGCTATCGTCGCGTAGTCGACCTATGAGCCGATTCCGTGACCCTATCCAAGCCGCCCCGAAAGAGCCAGTATCGAAGATGGTGCTACAACAGTTACGAGAAGTGGTGCGGAATTTGCGTTCGCTCAATCATCTGATGTCATGATCAGACGATCATAGGCACGAAAACGGCGGTGCTAGGCCCCCGGTCTTCGCCGCGAGTACGAATTTGACGACGGGAGATGACATGTCGCGCCGATATTTCGGGACAGATGGGATCAGGGGGCTGGCCAACCGGCACCCGATGACGTCGGAGGTGGCTCTGAAGGTCGGGATGGCGGCGGGAACCGCGTTCCGCTCCGGCTCTCACCGTCACCGCGTCGTCATCGGCAAGGACACGCGGCTTTCCGGTTACATGCTCGAAGCGGCCCTGATGTCGGGTTTTACGTCTGTCGGCATGGACGTGTTCCTGCTCGGGCCGATGCCGACGCCGGCCGTTTCGATGCTGACGCGGTCGCTGCGCGCCGATCTCGGCGTCATGCTGTCGGCGTCCCACAACCCTTCGCAGGACAATGGCATCAAGCTTTTCGATCCGGACGGGTACAAGCTTTCCGACGACATGGAGCGGCGGATCGAAGATCTGATCGACGCCGACTCGAAGACCTTGCTCGTCACTGCCGATCGCATCGGCCGAGCCACGCGAGTTGAAAGCGCGCAGGAACGGTACATCGAATTTGCCAAGCGCACCCTGCCCAAGCACCTGCGCCTTGCAGGCGTCCGCATCGTTATCGATTGCGCCAACGGCGCAGCCTACAAGGTGGCGCCTGAAGCGCTTTGGGAACTCGGCGCCGAGGTGATCAAGATCGGCGTCGAGCCGAACGGCCACAACATCAACCTCAACTGCGGTTCGACGTCACCGCAGGCGCTGGTCGACAAGGTCAAGGAATTCAGGGCCGATATCGGCATCGCGCTCGACGGGGACGCCGATCGTGTCGTCATCGTCAACGAAAAGGGCGATATCGTCGACGGCGATCAGCTGATGGCGGTCATCGCGGAGAGTTGGCATCAGAGCGGCCGGCTTGCGGCGGGTGGCATTGTCGCGACGGTGATGAGCAACCTCGGCCTCGAGCGCTACATGAAATCGATTGGTCTTTCGATGACGCGGACGCCGGTCGGCGACCGCTACGTCACCGAACACATGCGCAAGCATGGCTTCAACGTCGGCGGCGAGCAGTCGGGCCACATCGTGCTTTCCGACTTCACGACGACGGGCGACGGCTTGGTTTCGGCGCTGCAGATCCTGGCCTGCGTCGTTTCCACGGGCAAACCGGTTTCGGAAGTCTGCAACCGGTTCAACCCGTTACCGCAGATCCTGAGGAACGTTCGCTACGACAGTGGCCGGCCGCTCGAGGACAAGCGCGTCGTCAAAGCCATCGAAGGCGCCAGGCTCAAGTTAGGCGACGGCGGCCGGCTCGTGATCCGCCCGTCCGGCACCGAATCCGTGATCAGGGTCATGGCGGAGGGCGATGACGAGCAGGTGGTGTCGAGCGTCGTCGGCGACATCGTCGAAGCCGTGAAATCCGCTGCGGCCTGATCGCAGATCGATTTTCTTTCTGTCTAAAAACACCTGACCATCATGGCCAGCTTAACCCGGCCATGGAGTGAGAGTCCGCCGTTTACGTCTCGTTAGGATTCGCCCGGCGAAGCGTTTCAATTCCCGACGCCAATTAAGTCTCCCTTAAACGTTCTTCGTAATAGTCGGGGCTGGTTCAAGTAACCGGTCGGGCGCCGTTTCTGCGTTAAGCCGGCTCGGAAAGGGAAATGACATGCTATCTACGCGTAAGGTACTTCTCATTAGCGCGGCTCTCATCCTCGGCGGTACGCAGGGTGCATTGGCGGCTGATCTCTATGGCGGCAGCGGCCTCAAGGATGCGCCGGTGATGGCGCCGATGCCGGCGGCGTCGGCCGGGTGGTACATCCGCGCGGATGGCGGGTATAACTGGTATCAGAACCCGTCGATCGAACTGGATCAGGGGTTCGTGGCGCACGATACAAATATGGACGGCACGTGGAGTGTCGGCGGCGGTATTGGTCGTTACTTTGGTCACGGGTTTAGAGGCGATATCACGGTTGATCATCTTTTCGATTCGAACATCGAAAGCACGTTTTGCGGCTGTGACGGCACTGCAGCGAATGCCAAATTCGACTTCAGTAGCACCGTCGTGCTTGCCAATATCTATTACGACTTCAACCGCGGTGGCCGCTTCGTGCCGTACATCGGTGCCGGTATCGGCTTCGCGCACAATGAGACGGACTCCGGTTCCGTTACGGAGGGATGCAGTTGCGAAGGAACGATCGGCAAAGGCTCCAGCAACAATTTCGCGGCAGCAGCCATGGCTGGCGTTTCATGGCGCATTCGCGGCGGCGAGACGACGTACGTCGGCGGTCTGAAGGATGAGCCGGTGGCCGTGAGCGGCGGTCACGCGCTCTACCTCGATGTCGGCTATCGCTTCCTCTATCTCGGCGACGTCAAGACGGGCGACATCACGTGGGACGTTGCGGCCCCAGCCGTCGATCCCGACGTTAAGAATATTACGGCTCACCAGATCCGTGTCGGCCTTCGGTACGACCTGAACTAGGCGAGCGAGCATTCGGGCGCTTCGGCACCCGCGAGAAGATTGAGGGCAGGGGCGCAATTATCGCGCCTGCTCTCGCCAGTAAATGCCAAAGGTGCGGTCTGTGCCACGGCGCTTCGCGTTTAATGTCCCGGTTGCTGTGACGCGTAGCGTGCTCCACCATTTGTGAGCGCACGGGACTGTCTTGTTTGAAGCTCCTGCCTCCCTCCCTCGGCTCGGGTTAGCGCGCGTAGCGTTGAACAGAGTCTTGAGCAGCGCGATTTTGTGCGCTCGTGGCATTGAGGGATGGGCGATAATGAAATTTCACAAAGCCTGGGTTGCGACGGGGTTTGCTCTGGCGCTTCTTTCCGCGCCGGCCACCGCCGCCGATTGGGGCGGCATCAAGGAAATTGGTGGCGACATCCCGATTCCTGTTCCGGCTCCCGCTCCGGTGCCGACGTACGATATCTATTCGGACTGGTACGTCGGATTCGCGATCGGCGCCAACGTTCTGCAAGATGCGACGATCACGGACACGGATACCGATTATTCTAGGAATAGTAGTCCGGGCCACTTTGCACGCGACAGCAGCGACATTGGCACGTCGCCGATTTTCGGCTTGAACTTCGGCCGCTACTTTACGCCGTCGCTGCGCGCCGAAATTGCGATCGACTACTCGCCTGATGCGCAAATTAGCAAAAGCGGCATACCACCCTACAATGTAACGAATTCTGATGGTACCGATACAAACCATTTTAGAGTCGATCGCAGCGACACGGTGGAGTTATCGCGTACGACCGGCCTTGTGAATTTGCTCTACGATATCAACACAGGCACTCGCTTTACGCCTTATATCGGCGGCGGTGTCGGTTTCTCGTGGCGCAAGTTGCGCCGAAACTATTCAGAACACTACTCTTGCATAGGTTCTTGCTCCCCGTTTCCTGCGCCGTCGTCGGCCTCGCCGTTGTTGGGTTCGAGCACGAAAGAACAGATCGATTTCGCGGCCGCGGTGCAGGCGGGTATCGCCTACAACATCACGGATTCGATCACCTGGGATAATGGTTGGCAGATGCTTTGGGAGTCCAACTCAATAGCATCCGTTGCCCCGTCTGCCTCCGGCGTGAACACGATCGTCTTTAAGGACTCCGTCCTTCAGCAATTCCGCTCCGGCATTCGCATCAAGTTTGACTGAAAGCTGCGCACCTTTGTTGTCGGTGCCTGAAAAGGCGGTCGATTTGGCCGCCTTTTTCGTTGTGCGCATGTCGTGCTAAGACGCCCGGCGCGGTGCCCTGATGGCCGCGCCACGAGAGAGTCCGATGTCGCAGAACCCAAAACCAAAAGCAAAGCCCGCTCGACCGTTCTTCTCATCCGGACCTTGCGTAAAGCGTCCAGGCTGGCAGCCCGACGTGCTCGGCAATGCTCTGGTTGGCCGCTCGCACCGTTCTGTTGAAGGCCGCGCCCGCCTGAAACTTGCCATCGATCTAACGCGCGAGGCGCTGCGCCTGCCGCCGGGCTATGAGGTCGCGATCGTTCCGGGCTCCGATACCGGCGCCCTCGAACTTGCCTTGTGGAATTTGCTGGGTCCGCGGGGCGTCGACGTTCTGGCGTGGGATGTTTTCGGGCGCAACTGGCTGCGCGATGTGGTCGAGGAATTGAAG
>NZ_DATNBA010000080.1:0-17875 GCF_035572195.1 Hyphomicrobium sp.
GCAGGCGCGCCACCCCAGCCCCTCTCGGTCGCAGCGAAACCGAGAATCAACGAGGCCAGGCACCACGAGCCGCAGCACCCGGAAGCATCGGCGTCGAAAATGGCCCCGAAATCGGATACCAAACAGGCCGCCGCCCACCCGTCATTGAAACCGTCGCTCTCGGGCAATTCAAACGCGCCCGCTGCCACGGCAAACGATACCGTCGCCGGTTCGCAGCCGATCGTACAGGCCAATTCGTTTGAGAACCGATTCTCGGCGGCCAAATAACGCGACCGCGTAGCGGGACCACTGTCCCCGAACACCCCGACGGCCTGTCTGGCGGCAACTCGTCCGCGCATCCAAAAACGCATCAAAACAAAAAGCGAGAGCCTCGGGTTCTGTTTCAATCAGAACCGAGGCTCTCGCTCCTGAACGTGCGCCGACGAACCGACGCCGCCGGCTTCAGGCATATTTGCCGTGGCAGTGCTTGTACTTCTTGCCTGAGCCGCACGGGCAAAGCGCGTTGCGCGATACGCGCCCCCAAGTTGCGGGATCGGCGGGATTGAGTGCGGTATCGCTGCGGCGGCTTTGAACAGGCGCACGCTTCTCGGGCTCGGGCCTCGTATTGCGACGCGCACGTGCGCCTGCAATCGCTGCATCGGCCATCGCCAGCTCGGGATCCGGTTCAAACTCGTCGTAACCGGTCACCGGATCGAGGTGACGTGCCTCCATCGGCGGCAGCTCCATCGGCTGCAGAGCTGGCTGCTCCTCGGGCGGTGCAAGCTCGACGTGCATCAGCTGGCCGGTAACGTTCTCGCGCAAGCGCCCCAGCATATTTTCGAACAGGATGAAGCCTTCCGACTTGTACTCGTTCAGCGGATCGAGCTGCCCGTAGGCGCGGAAGCCGATCACCTGACGCAAATGTTCGAGCGTCACGATGTGCTCGCGCCACAAATGGTCGAGCGACTGCAACAAAACCATTTTCTCGATCTGGCGATAGAGATCGGCGCCAAGCTCAGAGGCCTTTGCTGCGGCATTGGCATCGACGGCGGCCTTGAGGCGCTCTCTGATCTCTTCGTCAGCGATGCCTTCCTCGGCGGCCCAGGCTCCGATCGGAAGCTCGAGGCCGAATATCTCGTTCGTCTGCTCCTCAAGAGCCTTCGTGTCCCACTGTTCGGCGTAGGCGGCCGGCGGAATGAACCGGGTGACCAATTCATCGACGAGCTGATTGCGGAGCTCGGTCACAGTTTCGGAAACGTCATCGACGCCCATGATGTCGAGCCGCTGCTCGAAAATGACCTTCCGCTGGTCATTCATCACGTCATCATACTTGAGGATTTGCTTGCGGATGTCGAAGTTGCGCTCCTCGACCTTCTTCTGCGCCGTCTCGAGCGACTTGTTCATCCACGGATGGGTGATCGCCTCGCCTTCCTTGAGGCCGAGCGTCTGCAGAACCTTGTCCATGCGCTCGGAACCGAAGATGCGCATCAAATCATCATCGAGCGCGAGATAGAACTTCGACCGGCCGGGATCGCCCTGGCGGCCCGAACGGCCGCGGAGCTGATTGTCGATGCGCCGGCTCTCGTGACGCTCGGTTGCAAGCACGTAGAGGCCGCCGGCATCTATGGCCTTCTGCTTCTTGTCGGCAACGTCGGCGACGAGTTCGACACGCTTTTTCGTGATCGCGGCCTCGTCGGGCGGTGTGCCCTTTGCGGTTTCTTCATTGATCCAATCGCGCAACCGGAATTCGGAGTTGCCCCCGAGCTGAATATCGGTTCCACGACCGGCCATGTTGGTCGCAATCGTGACCGCGCCCGGGACTCCGGCCTGGGCGACGATGGGCGCCTCCTGCTCGTGATAGCGGGCGTTCAGAACATTATGCACGATCGGATCGCGCTTGCCCTTCGCATCCGAAGCGAACTTGGTCAGCAGCGCCGCCATGTCGGTGAGATGCTTGCGCAGTTCCTCGTCCTTGCCGGGCTTGATGGCCGCGGCCTGATCGTCGAGCGAGCGGGCTAGGTTACGAAGGTACTTCTCGTCCTTCAAGAGCGCCGACAGCTGCTCCGACTTTTCGATCGATGTCGTTCCGACGAGAATCGGCTGGCCGCGGCTGGCCGCTTCGGCGATCGATTGTACGATCGCGGCGAGCTTTTCTTTTTGCGTCCGGTAAATTTCGTCATCTTCGTCGATGCGACAGACCGGAACATTGGTCGGAATATCGATGACCTCGAGCCCGTAAATGTCCATGAACTCGCTCGCCTCGGTCAAGGCGGTGCCGGTCATTCCGGCAAGCTTCTTGTAGAGGCGGAAATAATTCTGGAACGTGATCGAAGCGAGCGTCTGGTTTTCCGGCTGAACCTCGACGTGCTCTTTAGCTTCCAGCGCCTGATGCAAACCTTCCGAATACCGGCGTCCCGGCATCATGCGGCCGGTGAACTCGTCAATGATCACGACCTCGTTGGACTTGACGATATAATCTTTGTCGCGCTGGAAGAGTTTATGGGCTTTGAGCGCTTGAGTGAGATGGTGGACGATCGTGACGTTATCGATGTCATAGAGCGTGCCTTGCAGCATCCCGGCCGCCTGCAACGCATTTTCCATCTTCTCGTTGCCGGCTTCCGTAAAGGAGACCTGGCGCTGCTTCTCATCGAGCTCGAAGTCTTCCTTCTCCACAATCTTCATCAAGTTGTCGATCGTCTGATAGAGCTCGGCGCGATCTTCGAGCGGACCTGAGATAATCAGCGGCGTACGCGCCTCATCGATCAGGATCGAGTCGACTTCGTCGACGATGGCGTAGATGTGTCCGCGCTGGACCATCTCCGACAGATTCATTTTCATGTTGTCGCGAAGATAGTCGAAGCCGAGTTCGTTATTCGTGCCGTAGGTCACGTCGCACGCGTAAGCGGCCTTGCGCTCTTCATCGCTCATGTCATGCACGACGCAACCGGCCGTGAGGCCGAGGAAGCGATAAACCTGCCCCATCCATTCCGCGTCGCGCTTTGCAAGATAATCGTTGACGGTGACGACGTGGACGCCCTTGCCCGTCAGCGCGTTCAGATAGACGGGCAGCGTCGCGACCAGCGTTTTGCCTTCGCCGGTTTTCATCTCTGCGATATCGCCCTGGTGAAGCACCATGCCGCCGATCAGCTGCACATCGAAATGGCGCTGGCCAAGTACGCGCTTGGCGGCTTCGCGAACCGTCGCGAAGGCCGGCACCAGCAGATCGTCGAGCGTCGCGCCATCCTTCAACTGCTGACGGAAAGCTACCGTGCGGGCGCGCAGCTCGTCATCGGTCAAATTCTCGACTTCGCTTTCGAGCGCATTGATCGCCGCAACGCGCGGGCGGAAGACCCTGACCTTCCTTTCGTTGGAAGAGCCAAAGATTTTGGAAGCGAAGCCGCCGAACGAGAGCATGTTTGAAATCCGTCCTCGAAGTCATGACCCGCACGCTTTGACGCGGCTGGGACTGCGGTTGAAATTGCCGGGGGGCAACATTCAGCAAAAAATGCGCGGCGAGGAGTTCCCGCCACGCCTGCATCAAACCTTCCCTCGGCGCTGTGGCGCGGTCGAGACGGGCCGAAGACCCCGATCGTTCACGGGCAGACATAAGAACTCGCCCCCCCGACTGTCAATGTATTGGGCCACGCCACGGGGCTTGGCGACTATAGTTCGGTGGTGCGGCAGCAATGTTGAAATATTAACTTGGATTTCCGGCTCCAGGCGGCTATCGAGGCCCACTTGCCGCCTGCTTAGGTGCGGCATTTGTCGTCACGCTCTCTTTTTTAGCGCAGACGGCCGATCCCCAATCGCAAAAGCGGAGTCTATCGCCGATGAAGCGCATCGCCCTTACCGTTCTATCCGTGGCACTCGCGGCCGCGGCGTTCGGGTCGTCGGCAGTCCCATCCTTCGCTGAGGATAAGGTCGTCGCCACAATCAATGGCAAACCGATCACTGAGGGCGACCTCAGCGTCGCGGAGAGCGAGATTGGTTCCGATATGGGCACCATGCCAGCCCCGCAGAAGCGCATGTCGCTACTTGAATTTCTCATCGACAACCAGCTCTTCGCCGAAGCCGCCGAAGGCGCGAAACTGGATCAGGGCGCGGATTTCGAGACGCGGCTCAACTACTTGAAGCGGCGGGCTCTGCGTGAACTTTACTTCGAGAAGGTCATCAAGGCTTCCGTCAGCGATGCCGATGCACGCAAGATCTACGATGATCAGGTCAAACTCCTGAAGCCTGAGGAAGAAGTATCGGCGCGGCACATCCTGGTCGAAACCGAAGAACAGGCCAAAGCGCTGAAAGAAAAACTCAACAACGGCGCCGACTTTGTGCAGCTCGCCAAGGAAAACTCGAAGGACCCCGGCTCAAAAGACGATGGCGGCAACCTCGGCTACTTCGGACACGGGCAAATGGTGCCGCAGTTTGAAGATATCGTCTTCAAGCTGAAGAAGGGTGAGGTTTCGGATCCGGTCAAGACGCAGTTCGGCTGGCATCTCGTCAAGCTCGAGGACCGCCGAACGAAGCAGCCGCCGGCGTTCGACATCGTGAAAGACCGGATCGTCCAATCGTTGCTCTTGAAAAAGGCGCAACAGTCCGCGGTAGAGCTTCGCGGAAAGTCGAAAATCGAATTAGTCGACCCGGAGATCAAAAAGGCGATCGACGACCGCAATAAGGCGCTCGAGGCGGCCCCGTCGGGCGGCGCCGCCAAGCCTGCGGAAACCACGCCGACGCCTACACCTACGCCCTAGGGCCCGGGGGCATAGCCGCAGCTCAGGCATCTCTTTTGTGATTGTTGGCCGGGCCGCTTGATTATAGCGGCCCGATCTGTTTCAGGGAGCCTCGCGCTCATTTCGGAGGTTGTCCATGGGAGAAGTCTCAAGCGTTTCTCCGTTTGCGCCGGCAGCGCTCGTCAGCCTGCCGCCGATCGACGGCGTCGCCTTTGCGACGGCTGAGGCGGGTATTCGCTACAAGGGGCGGACCGATCTTCTGCTCGCCGTGCTGGACGAGGGCACCTCGGTCGCCGGCGTCTTGACCCAATCGAAGACCGCTTCGGCGCCGGTTCTCATCTGCCGCAAGCACCTCAAGAAGGGCAGCGCGCGGGCCATCGTCGTCAACTCCGGCAATGCCAACGCCTTTACTGGCAAACGCGGGCGCGAGGCGGTCGACATCACGGTCGAACGCGCTGTGGAAGCGGTGGGTTGCAAGCCCCACGAAGTGTTCGTCGCCTCGACAGGGGTTATCGGCGAGCCGCTGGATGCGGGGAAATTCGCGCACCTGTTGACCGAACTCGCCGGGCGCGCAGAGTCTGACGCTTTTGACAAGGCGGCCCGGGCCATCATGACGACCGACACGTATCCGAAGTTGGCGACCAGAACGGCGCTGATCGGCGATACCGAGGTGACGATCAACGGCTTCTGCAAGGGCGCCGGGATGATCGCTCCGGACATGGCGACGATGCTGTGCTTCATTTTCACCGATGCGGCGATCTCGGCGGAAGCCCTGCAGGCGCTTATTACGCAGCATGCGCAAACGACGTTCAACTGCATGACGGTCGACGGCGACACGTCGACCAGCGACACGTGCCTCATTTTTGCGACGGGACGGGCCGCTGCGCGCGGTCAAAAGCCCGTCATCAAGGCGAAATCGAAAAAACTGCAGGCGTTCTCCGACGCCTTGCACGATCTGATGCGCGATCTCGCGATCCAGGTCGCGAAGGACGGAGAAGGACTTTCGAAGTTCGTGACTTTCGAGGTCGCGGGTGCCAAATCGTGGTCGGCTGCTCGCAAAATCGGGCTCGCCTGCGCCAACTCGCCGATCCTCAAGACGGCCATCGCGGGGGAGGATCCAAATTGGGGCCGCGTCGTCATGGCCGTCGGCAAATCGGGCGAAGCCGCAAACCGCGACAAGCTCACGATCTGGTTCGGCCCGCATTGCGTTGCGCGCAACGGCGAGCGCGCCGAGGAGTATGACGAAAAGACCGCGGCGGCCTACATGAAGAATAGCGACATTCTGATCCGCATCGATGCTGGGGTTGGAAACGCCGCGGCGACGGTCTGGACTTGCGACCTGACGCACGCCTACATCTCGATCAACGCCGACTACCGAAGCTGAGAGCAGAGACATTCATGGACAAAGCCTTCTGGGAGCAGCGTTGGCAAAACCGCGACATCGCATTTCATCAGCCGCATGTTTACGAGCAATTGAAACAGCTTTGGCCATTGCTCAATCTGCCTCGTGAAAGCGCTGTTTTCGTGCCTATGGCGGGCAAGAGCCGCGACATGATTTGGCTGGCGACGCAAGGCCATCGCATCATTGGCGTCGAGCTGTCGGACATCGCCGTTCGCGAATTCTTTACGGAAGGCGGACAGACGCCCGCTAGAACGTCCGAAGGCGATTTCGAGATTTCCTCCGCGGGACCATTCAGTCTTTATTGTGGTGACTTTTTCGATCTGCGACCCGAGGCGCTGAGCGACGTCGTCGCCGTTTACGACCGCGCGGCGCTGATTGCGCTGCCTGCAGCCGAGCGGAAACGCTACGCCGAGACGCTGGCTCACATCCTGCCGCGCGACGCTATTATTTTTCTCGTCGCCCTCGACTATCCCGAGCATGAGATTTCCGGTCCGCCATTCTCGGTGCCGCGGCAGGAAATCGAGCGCCTTTTTGGCGAGACGTTCAAAGTTGCCGTGCTCGATGCGCACGACGGGCTCGCCGCCTGCGCCAACCTGAGAAAGCGTGGCGTCACCAGGCTCGAAGAGACGACCTATCTGCTCAGGCGTCACCCAATCGAGCGTCAGGCATGAAGCCGCTGCTCCTCGTCGCGGCGGTGGCATTGATCGACGTCGACAAGCGGGTGCTGATTGCAAAACGGCCCGAGGGCAAG
Source organism: Hyphomicrobium sp. (assembly GCF_035572195.1). Classification (GTDB taxonomy): domain Bacteria; phylum Pseudomonadota; class Alphaproteobacteria; order Rhizobiales; family Hyphomicrobiaceae; genus Hyphomicrobium_B. The sequence goes on from NZ_DATNBA010000080.1 coordinate 6,860, forward strand.
CCGATGGCGGGTCTCTGGGAATTCCCAGGCGGCAAGGTCGAGCCGGGCGAAACACCTGAAGGCGCGTTATTTCGCGAAATCAAGGAAGAACTCGGCATCGAACTTTGCCGTACGTGCCTTGCACCGTTCAGCTTCGCCAGTCACGCTTACGAAGATTTCCATCTCTTGATGCCGCTCTATATTTGCAGAACCTGGGACGGAGAGATCGCGCCGCGCGAGGGCCAGACCATCGAATGGGTGCACGCGCTGCATCTTTCACGCTACCGGATGCCACCCGCGGACGAGCCGCTCATTCCTTGGCTTCGGGATTTTTTGGCCTAGGTTTCAAAACGTCGGCAAGGCGAACTTGCGCCGAGCCGGGCGACAGCGGCTTCTGCTGACTTTCGTGCGGCACCCATCCCGTCAACGTGATGATTTCGAATGTCGCCGGTATGCGGCCGTCGGGCTGGCCGAACTTGCGTTGATAAATCTCTGACGCCCGGAAAAGCAGTCCGCGCGTCACCGGTATGCGGCGCCGCTCGGTGAGCATGTTGCTAGCGCCCATCGCCTTGATCTCTCGCATAAGGGCCAGTGGGGAGGCATACGTCACCCGGACAAGATCGCTATCGGCGACCGGAAGGGCGAAGCCAGCGCGCTGCAGCAGGCGGCCGAGTTCGCGGACGTCGGCAAAGGGCGCGACGCGAGGGGAAGCTCCGCCGAGCATTTCGTCTTCCGCCAGAAGCCAGGCTTCGCGCAATTCTTTCAGCGTTTCACCTGCGAGCAACGCGGCGAGCAGCAGCCCGTCGGGCTTCAGCGCCCGGTTGATCTGAATGAGGGCGCCCGGCAGATCGTTGACGAGTTGCAGCGATAGCCCGGAAACCACCAGATCAAGGCTTCGCGGCGCAAACGGCAGCGCCTCTTCTTCCGCGGCGATCCGCTGACCCGTTGCGAGCTTCAGACATTGCGGTGAGGGATCGACGTCGATGATCTCACCAACGTTCGGCAGCGCCTCGAGTCGTCGCGTCAGCAGGCCACTGAACGCGCCGAGGCAGGCCGCACGCGGGAACTCGCGGCGTATAATGCTTAAACGTTCCGCGAAATCATCGGCAACGCGCTCCAGGAGAAAGTCAGGCGCCGAACCCGAGGCGACGATGCGGTCGCGCCTGGCTCGGATGAGCCTGCGGTCAAAAATTTGCGGAGCGCCGGGCATTGCATGTTTTTCCAAGAATAGCTCGCTGGCGATAGCCTGTTGCGCTAGGTTTCCGCAATGCAAACGGGATCATAGCCGTGCCGGAAGCCGTTTTCGATGATGACTGCGCCGAAGCGCCCAGCGCCTGGGGCGTCAGGCGTCTTCGGCCCCTCACCCAAATCGGACGCGCCGCCCTCGATGTCGTGCTGCCGCCCCTCTGCCTCTCATGCCAAACCCGTATCACGGCCCACGATGCGCTCTGTCCGGCGTGCTGGCGGCAAATCAACTTTATCCGTCCGCCGCTTTGCGACCGGATGGGACTGCCGATGCCGTTCGACATCGGAGGACCGATGCTGTCGGCTGCGGCCATCGCCGATCCGCCTGATTTCGACCGCGCCCGTGCCGTTGCCCGTTTCGACGGGCTGATGCGCGAACTCATTCACGCGTTCAAATTCCACGACAGCCACAACGCGCGCCGCCTATTCGGACGCTGGCTTGTAGAAGCGGGCCAGGAGATCCTTAAAGACGCCGATTTGCTGGTGGCGGTGCCGCTGGCACGATGGCGGCTGATATCACGCCGCTTCAACCAGGCACAAATCCTCGCTATCGAAACCGGAAAGCAGGCGCACAAGCCCGTCCGGCCGTTTGCCCTCGTCCGCACCCGGGCAACAGCGCATCAGATCGGCCTGACGCGGGCGCAACGCAGCCGAAACGTGGCGGGCGCATTCCGCGTTCCGCCAAGTGAATTGCCCGCAGTCTCTGGAAAAGCCATAGTTCTGATCGATGATGTCGTCACAAGCGGCGCGACGGCTTCCGCCGCGGCTGCGGTCTTGAAACGCGCCGGTGCGCGACGTGTCGACGTACTGGCCCTGGCGATCGTGTCGGATGCGCATTCCTGAGGCCCGAAAAATGCCGTGGCAGAAGCGCGGCACAGCGGCGCAAATGGGCTAGGCTGGGTTGCATGGTCCCGCGAACGCGGTAACTTTGATTCGCGCAATGAAATTGGCGTATAGAGAGGCGCCGGCGACATGCATAAGGTGATGGTCTATACGGCGGGCAATTGCTGCTACTGCCACATGGCCAAAGATTTATTACGGCGCAAAGGCGCGACTTTCGAGGAAATCGATGTCACCGGCCGCACCGATTTGCGCGCCGATTTGAGCGCCCGCGCCGGCGGACGGCGAACAGTACCGCAGATCTGGATCGGCAGCGTGCACGTCGGCGGCTGTGACGATCTCTTCGACCTCGAGCGTTCCGGCAAACTCGATGCACTTTTGACCCACGCCGAAGCAACGCGTTGATCATGTCCACGTCTTCCGAGACGACTTTTCGCGCCGCCCTGGTTCAGATGCGCTCGGGCCGTAGCGTCGAACGCAATGTGGCCGACGCCTTGGCGCTGATCGGCGAGGCTGCCGCTCAAAAGGCCGACTACGTTCAGACACCGGAAAACACAGCGCTGATGGAGCTCGAGCCGGCGCGTCTGATGGCAGAGACGCAACCGGAAGCGGGCAATAAGGCGCTTGAAGCCTTCAGCACTGCCGCCCGCGACAGCAAGATCTGGCTGCATATCGGCTCGATCGCAGTGAAGGTCGCTGAACGCAGGTTAGCCAATCGCTCGTACCTCATCGCGCCGGACGGGAGCATTGCGGCGCGATACGACAAGATCCATATGTTTGATGTCGATCTCGGCAATGGCGAGGTCTACAGCGAAAGTGTCAACTATCAGGCGGGCGCGAGCGCCATTCTCGCTGATCTGCCGTGGGGTTCGCTGGGCTTGACGATCTGCTATGATCTGCGCTTTCCCGCCTTGCATCGCGCTCTCGCCAAAGGCGGCGCCAAGTTCGTCGCGAGCCCTGCCGCATTCACCCGCATCACCGGCGAGGCCCATTGGCACACACTGCTCAAGGCGCGGGCGATTGAGACGGAAACATTCGTATTTGCAGCCGCACAGAGTGGGCTGCACGAAAATGGCCGCGAGACTTTCGGGCACAGCCTGATCATTTCCCCGTGGGGGGAGGTTCTAGCCGACGGTGGCATAGAACCGGGCGTCGTTACGGCGGATATCGATACCCGAAGCATCGACGTTATCCGTCGCAGAATTCCGTCGTTGACGCACGACCGCGCATTTGATGTCGTCGTCGTTAAATGCAAGACACCGGAAGGTGCGCCGCAAGCGTAAAACAAAGGCCATGATCAAGTACCGCCTCAGCTGCTCAGCGGGCCACGAATTCGAAAGCTGGTTTCGCGCGATCGGCGATTACGACAAGCAATGGCAGTCGGGCCTGATCCTGTGCCCGATCTGCGGCTCGAAAGAGATAACCAAGATGCCGATGGCACCGGCGGTCGTGAAGGGGCGTGGCTCCGAGACGCCACTGCCGCTCTCCGTAGGCCGCGGAAACGAAGCCGAGGAGTCGGTGCTCGGCAAGCTTCGCGCGTTCCAGCAAAGCGTCATCGAGAATTCGGAAGATGTCGGCTCGCGCTTCGCCGACGAGGCGCGCAAGATACATTTTGGAGAAGCCGAGGAACGGCGCATTCGCGGCAACTCAACGGCCGAGGAAGCCAAGGAAATGCTCGAAGACGGCGTGCCGTTCGGCATTCTGCCGCCGCTGCCCGAAGACCTGAATTGACGGTCAACGATTTTCGCAGACCCGGCGCATGCACTGCGTACTTGATCGTAAAAACGAGCCCTAGCTCAATCTCACGTTAGCCATTCACTATATGGAGCCACCGGTCCATCGCCGGAGAGGCATTTTGGCGGTTGCAGGACCTGCCGGAAGCAGTGCAAACATCGTCTGAAGACCAGGGGGCGTTGCTCCTGGCGGAGATCGCCCACGATGACATCGAGCGTCACCCGACTGGATACATCCGCACGAACGCCGGGCCGCGCGGCGGCCGCACTTCGCCATGACTGGACGCGCGGCGAGGCTCTGGGTCTTTACGATCTGCCGTTCATGGACTTGCTTTTCCGCGCCCAAACCGTGCACCGCGCCTCGTTCGATCCGAATAAGGTGCAGAAAAGCCGTCTGCTGTCGATCAAGACCGGCGGATGCGCCGAGGACTGCGGCTATTGCAACCAGTCCGCGCACCACAAGACCGGCCTCAAAGCCTCAAAGCTGATGGAGGTCGAACGCGTCATCGCCGAAGCCAAGAAGGCCAAGGCGCAGGGCGCATCGCGATATTGCATGGGGGCCGCCTGGCGCAGTCCAAAATCGCGCGACATGGACGTCGTCGTGGCGATGGTCGAAGGCGTGAAGGCGCTCGGCATGGAAACGTGCATGACGCTCGGGATGCTGTCGGACGACGACGTCGTGAGGCTGCGCGACGCCGGCCTCGATTACTACAACCACAACGTCGACACGTCTGAAGCCTATTACGATAAGATCATCACGACCCGCACGTATGCCGAGCGGCTCGACACGCTGGCGCGCGTCCGTGAATCCGGAATGAAGGTCTGCTCGGGCGGTATCGTCGGCATGGGCGAAGGCCGCAACGATCGCGCCGATATGCTCGTCACGCTCGCCAACCTTGAAGAGCATCCCGAAAGTGTGCCGATCAACATGCTCGTTGCCATTCCGGGCACGCCGCTTGAACATGCCGAGCGCATCGATCCGATCGATTTCGTGCGCACGATCGCGGTAGCGCGCATCATGATGCCGAAGTCGTTCGTGCGCCTCTCGGCCGGCCGCACCGAGATGAGCGACGAAACGCAGGCGCTATGCTTCTTCGCCGGCGCCAATTCGATATTCGTCGGCGATATGCTGCTGACCGCCGACAATCCCGGCGACGACAAAGACAGCCGCTTATTTGCCAAGCTCGGGCTTTCGGCTCTTGAACTCAATCTGGACCCATCCTCTGATCATGAGCCCGGACCTAGCGCGGGACGGCAGGATGTCCGGCAATCATGAGCGTGCGCTCGATGCGCTGTTGCGCCGGGGCCGTTTGAGGGCACTCGAAACCCCGCACGGAATCGATTTCACGTCGAACGACTATCTGGGTCTCGCGCAGTCGCGGGAACTGGCGGACGCCATCGTCCAGGCCATCGCGCGCGGTGTGCCGGTTGGGGCGGGCGGCTCGCGACTGCTGCGCGGCAATCATCCCGAGCATGAAGCGCTCGAACACGAAGCGGCGCAGTTCTTCGGTGCCGAAACGGCGCTGTTTTTCGGCGGCGGCTTCATCGCCAACACCGCATTACTGGCAACATTGCCATCGCACGGCGACCTGATCGTCTATGACGAACTCATCCATGCGAGCGCTCACGACGGCATGCGCCTTTCGAAGGCCGATGCGGCGGCGGCCCGCCACAACGACCCGCAGAGTGTCGAAGATGTCATCACGGCGTGGCGCGCGGCGGGCGCAACGGGACAGCCTTGGATCGTTGTCGAAAGCCTCTACAGCATGGACGGCGACCGCGCGCCGCTCGACGACCTGGCGGCGATCGCTCTCCGCAACGATGCCATGCTGATCGTTGACGAAGCGCATGCGACCGGCGTTTTCGGTCCGGATGGACGGGGGCTTGCGGCGCATCTCGAAGGTAGCGCCAACGTCGTGACGCTGCATACGTGCGGCAAGGCGCTCGGCGTGATGGGCGGCTTGGTGCTGGCGCCGCGCACGATTTGCGATTTTCTCGTCAACCGAGCCCGTGCCTTCATTTACGCAACGGCGCCGTCGCCGCTCGTCGCCGCAGCCGTTCGCGCCGCGCTTGAGATATGCCGCGCGGAGCCGCAACGCCGCGAGAAACTGCACCGTTTGATTTCATTCACGGCGAGCGAACTTAGGTCCAAGACTTCATTCGCGCCCTCCGGATCACAAATCCAACCGATCATTGTCGGCGCCGATACCCGGGCGGTTGCGCTGGCATCGTCGCTCAAGGCGCGCGGCTATGACATTCGGGCCATCCGTCCGCCGACAGTACCGGAGGGCACAGCGCGTCTGCGCCTGACCGTGACGCTCAACACGGAGGAGAGCGTAATCTCTCAGCTCATTTCCGACCTCGCAGCGGCGCAAGCGGAGATCGCCGCATGAGCACACGCGTCGTGGTTGCCGGCACCGACACAAACATCGGCAAGACCGTCTTTGCAGCAGCGCTGACACAGGCGCTCGACGGGTATTACTGGAAACCGGTGCAAGCCGGCCTCGAAGGCGAAACCGACTCGCAAGTCGTGCGGCGGTTGAGCGGCCTCAAGGCCTCGCGCATTTTGCTCGAGACCTACCGGCTTCGGACAGCCGCATCACCGCACGTTGCCGCGGAGCTCGACGACATTCAAATTGAACCGGCACACCTGCGGCCGCACCAGTTGCCGGCCCCGCTGGTGATCGAATTGGCGGGTGGGCTGGATGTGCCTTTGACTCGCAAGTTGCTGCAGGTCGACCTCGTCGCCGAGTGGAAGCTCCCGCTCGTTCTCTGTGCTTCGACCCGGCTCGGCACGATCAATCACTCGCTGCTTTCGATCGAAGCCTTGAAGCGCCGCGCCATACCGATCCTCGGCGTCGCTTTCATCGGCGACGAGATCGTCGATACCGAACGCACGATCGCGGCCTTCGGCGGCGTCAAGCATTTGGGCCGGCTGCCGCGGCTCGATCCACTCGACAGCACGACGTTGCGCAATGCCTTCGCGGCAAACTTTTCTGTTCCGGACATTCTCGGGCTTGGAGCCAACGGCCCATGAGTTCGCCCGTCTGGCATCCTTTCACGCAACACGGTCTTGAACCTCAAATGCTTCCCATCTCCAGGGCCGAGGGCGCATGGCTCGAAGCGAGCGATGGGCAACGGATATTCGATGGCATTTCCTCGTGGTGGGTCATTACGCACGGGCATCGCCATCCGAAAATCGTGCGCGCCATCCAAGAGCAGGCCGACAAGCTCGACCAGGTGGTCTTTGCCGGCTTCACGCACGAGCCAGCCGAAACCGTGGCACGCGAACTTATAAAGATCGCACCCAGCGGTCTCGCGCACGTTTTCTTTTCCGACAGCGGATCGACGGCGGTCGAAGTCGCATTGAAGATGGCGCTTGGCTATTGGCGCAACACGGGCCAAAAGCGCACGCGCATCCTGGCGCTCGAACACGCCTATCATGGCGATACGGTTGGCACGATGTCGGCAGGCGCGCGTGGCGTTTTCAACGCCGCCTATGCGCCGCTGCTGTTCGACGTCGAACGCATCCCTTACCCGGCGGCAGGGCGCGAACAGCTGACATTCGACGCGCTCGACAAGGCCTGCCGGAGCGGCGACACGGCGGCCTTCATATTGGAACCGTTGATTCTCGGCGCCGGCGGCATGCTGATTTACGACGCCGCGACGCTGGCCGAAATGCGCAGGATTTGTTCAGCATACGGCGTCCTCTTCATCGCCGACGAAGTGATGACGGGCTTCGGGCGTACGGGGACGCTGTTTGCCTCAGAGCAGGCGCATATCTCGCCCGACATTCTCTGTGTCGCCAAGGGTATTACCGGCGGCTCGATCCCGCTCGCCGCAACGCTGTGCAGCGAAGCGATTTATGCAGCGCATCTCTCCGAAGATCGGGCACGTACTTTCTTTCATTCGAGTTCGTACACAGGCAACGCCATCGCCTGCGCGGCCGCGGTAGCCAATCTCGAAATCTGGCGCACGGAGCCGGTACGCGAGCGGATTGCGGCCCTCGCGGCCGCTCAGGAACAATGCCTGGAGGGCCTAGAGGGTGATCCGCATTTTGCGAATGGTCGCCAGATCGGAACGATTACAGCGGTGGAGCTTACCGGCCGTGCAGGTGGCTATCTCGATAACGTTGCGCTGTCACTGCGCTCGAAGCTCCTGGCGCGCGGCGTGCTGCTCCGGCCTTTGGGCAACACGGTCTACGTCATGCCACCTTACTGCGCGACTGCCGATGAGCTGAAATCGGTCTACGAAAAACTCGCCGAGGCCGTCGACGAGGTCAGCGCATGACCGGAGTCGAGATCATCGGACTTGGCCACTACGCGCCCGAGAAGATTGTGCCGAATGCTGAGATCGAAGCCCGGCTTGGCCTTGAGCCCGGCTGGATCAAGCGTCGGACCGGCATCGAAGCGCGCCGCTATGCGGCGGACGGCGAGGCACTTTCCGACATTGCGATCAAGGCTGGCGAGATGGCGCTCGCCCGCGCGGGCATCGATCGCCGCGATATCGGCCTGCTGCTGCTTGCCACGTCAACGCCCGACCATCTTCTGCCGCCGACGGCGCCGCTCGTTGCTCATCACCTCGGACTTTCGAACGCCGGCGGCATCGACATGGCCGGCGCCTGCGCGGGCTTCATCTACGCGCTGACGCTCGCCGACAGTTTCGTGCGCAGCCACGACACGAAGGTGCTTGTCATCGCCGCGAACATTCTGTCACGACGGATCAATCCGGCTGATCGCGCCAGCAGCGTGCTGTTCTCGGATGCGGCCGGCGCGGTGCTGTTAGCCCCAACCGGCCGTTCCGACGCCGGTGTTCGTGGCGCTCGGCTTGCGGCCAAAGGCGCGCACTACGACCTTATTTCGATACCGGGCGGCGGCAGCCGGATGCCATTTTCGAAGGGCATCGACGCCGGCGAAATGCTGATGGTGATGTCGGACGGCCAGGCGGTCTATGCCGAAGCCGTGGCTATGATGACGAGTGCGGCCGAAAACGCACTCAAACGTGCTGGCGCCGTGGCGAGCGATGTCGCGCACTTCATTCCGCATCAAGCCAATGCGCGGATGATGGCGACGGTGGCGCACCAATTAGAGATCGTACCCGAACGGATGCTCTCCACAATTGAGCAGTTCGCCAACAGCTCGGCGGCGACGATCCCGTTTACGCTGTCGATGTCGGCCGACGAGCGCCGCTACGAAAAGGGCGACATCGTTCTGATGACGGCCGCCGGGGCGGGATTGACGGGGGGTGCAGTCGCCTTTCGTTGGTAAGCTACTTCGGCCGCACGCCCTCGATGTTTAAAGTGAGCTCGACGTCTTTTGCAGACGGCCCCAGGTCGCGCACGATACCAAAATCGGCCAGCGCGAATTTGGTCGTTCCAGTGAAGCCCTCGCGATAGCCGCCCCAGGGGTCGGCGCCGCCACCGACGCGCTCAGCCTCAATCGTGATTTCCTTCGTAACGCCGTGCAGCGTCAGGTTTCCAACGATCGTTGCCTTGTCTGGACCGGACGACTTGACGCTCGTGCTCTCGAAGACGGCCGTTGGAAACATGTCTACGTCGAGAAGGTCGCCGCCTCGCACGTGCTTGTCGCGCTCGGCCATATTGGTGTTGACGCTTGTCGTATCGATCTCGATCTTGACCTTGGAAGCGTCGGGATTTTTATCGTCGAATGAGAAGTTGCCGGAAAATTTGTCAAAGCGGCCAGTCAGCCAGCTGAAACCCAAATGTTTGATGCGGAAATTTATTGAGGCATGGACATTCTTGGTATCGACGACAAAATCGGCCGCCATCGCCGACGTCGAAAGAACCGTGACAGTCATTACGGCCGCGAGGGCTGCCAGTCTGGCTTTCATCGATGCATTTCCTTTTTCGGAATAATCGAAGGGGGTGATGGACCCGACCACATGCGTTTCAATATCGTGCTCTTGTCCACGAAGTGATGCTTGAGTGCAGCAACCGTATGAATGACGGTGAGCCCGATGACCGCGTAAGCGAGGATGCGATGCACGTCGCCGGCGCGATCCTCTAGTCCACGCATCTGAAGAATCGACGGGACGCTGAACCATCCGAATACATCGACGGGCCGGCCGTCCAAGGTCGTGATCAGATAGCCACTGACCATTATGGCGAGCAGCAGGATGTAGAAGCCCCAATGCACGGCATACGAGGCCTTTTGCTCCAGTGGCGTCAGGTCGTCGATCTGCGGCTTGGGATTAGCGGCGCGCCACAGCCAGCGGACGAGCAGTGCGAACAAGAGCAGCATCCCGAAGCTGCGGTGAAGCTCCGGGGCGGAATTGTAGTACGGACTGTAATAGTCGAGCCGCACCATCCATAACCCCAGCGCGAACATGGCGACGATCGCGACGGCCATCAGCCAATGGAAAAGCCGCGAGACAATTCCATAACCTTCCAATGTGTCGCGAACGATCATGCGTGCCTCGTGATGCGCGGACGTATCACGGCTCTCAAAGCCTTCATCGCCCGGGAAATGCGAGGACAACGCGGCTTTTTCAAGGGCCCGGGTATGCTCGTCAGCGATGCAACGGGTCAGGCTCAGTCTGATAATTAACTTGACTTTATTAGTACACTTTAGCCTGATGGCCATCCACCATTTGCGGGGCCTTGAACCCCGATATTTGGAGATGAAAAATGAAGCGCTCATACGTTTGCAGTGAGCGGCTCGATGCGCGCGAAACATCAAGCGCCGTTCTCGCCGCCTCCATGTTTGCCGCATCCGTCGGAATGATTTGGGACCTGGCAACCGGCCACGTGTCAGCTTTCGACCGTATGCTTTCGGACCTGTCGGAAGACGACACGCTCGACGAGCAAAAGAAATTCAAACGCTAAATCTTTGCACTCGCTTCGCGGACAAATTCCCGGCGAGCGTGATTTGCGGCGCTCGCAATTCAATCGAACGGATCAAGCCAGACGATGAGCGGTAAAATGTTCCTGAAACCCGAATTGCCTGAAAATTTCGCATCGTCCGACGATGAGGAAGTTTGCACCGGGCACGCGCTCGGCTTCCCGGTTAGGAGCGAGCTTGGATTGTCTATCTGCATTGATGCGACACCCTCGACGGCGAATCGCAATTTGCCCCGCGCCTGCTAGCGCGCCGGCGTAACTTTCGAGGCCATCAGTTTGCGGTCCTTGATCGCGTACTTGACGGTTATCTTGTCACCGACCTTCAATTTGCTGAGCTTGATATTCTTGCTGACCTGAAAC
>NZ_DATNBA010000081.1:0-37199 GCF_035572195.1 Hyphomicrobium sp.
TCTATCGCGACGATGGGGTTGCCATCGCGCATGATGGCATAATCGACGCGCTCGGGCATTCCCGGGCGGAAATCGGCAACATATTCCGGCTGCACCACAAGGGGGTCCGTGTAGTCGTACCCCAGCGCACCGATGACCGGCAGGATAAGGAATTGCTTTGTGCTTTCCTCATTGGCGCAGGCAGACTTGATTGCCGCGGATCTTTCGGCAATGGCAGATAAATTGGCTTGGAGTTCGCCGAGCGCGTCCATGTTGCATCTCTCATCCGGTGCACCGCGCACGAATCGGCGCTTTGTTACAGCATGCGGCAATAGCTCATTTGAAAAGAGAGAAAATTGATCCGTCCCCAGAGGATGCACATAATCTGTGGATGGCTGAGTTAAGGGCTACGAAATCGTCCCCGCCCTGTGCGCGCGAGACAGCTAGGCGCCGCTCGCCTACCGCATCTCCCACCAAACGCCGCCGCTCCATACGCCCACCGTATCGCCGCCGTCGCGTGCCTCGGCCAGCGCCACAAGCTCTGCATAAACGGCGCGCGTCGCGAGCGCTTCGAGACGCCCGCGCACGAGCACATAAGGCTTGAGCCCGCCGTCGGGCTCGGCGCGTTTGAAACGCAGCGGATGATCCTTATCGACGGCGACCACGTCGTCTACGTTAGTGCGGAACGTCAGCGTCTGCGTTTCGCCGCTCCCCTCGACCGCCATTTCGACGGCAAGAAAGTGCGCGTCCTCGACATCGACGCCGATCTTTTCGGCCGGCGTCACGAGATACGTTCGCCCGTCGTCGTCCTTGCGCAATATGCTGGCAAATAGTTTGACGAGCGCGATGCGCCCGATCAGGCTCTCCTGATAAAGCCACTGGCCGTCGTGCCGGATCTTCAGCCCGATGTCGCCGCAATAAGGCGGGTTCCACGACTCGACGGGCCGGGCGCCCGCTTGACCGCTTCCAGTCGCGGTACGCAGCAGACCTTCGAGTTCGGATAATGGTGCGTCAGACTTGCCGTTCACGGCCGCAATTTGCCCATTTTCATCCGCCGCCTCGACGCGACCAACCGGCATGCCGAAATCGCGACTTATCCTAACGTAACGTTCACTTGACCCTAGGAGGACCGGGCAGGATCGTCTAGGCTTAACCTAGCGCCGGGACCCTAAGCTCGGCTTTGTTTTCAATATCAAAAAGATGCGTCGAGCGAGGCTTTCGATAGATGAGCAGTGTTGTCGAGACCCATACCGATATCGTCCCGCGCCTCGAAGCTGCGGCTGAGCGCGTCCAGCGCGCCCACAAAGCGGCCGCGACCGTCATCTTCGGACAGGACGAAGTTATCGAGCGGACGCTGATAACGATCCTTTCCGGTGGTCATGCGCTTCTGATCGGCGTGCCGGGTCTCGCCAAGACGCTGCTGGTCGACACGCTCGGCAAGATCCTCGGCCTTGATGCAAAGCGCATCCAGTTCACGCCCGACTTGATGCCCTCCGACATCATCGGTTCGGAAGTGCTCGAGGACGAGCCGGGCCGCGGCCGGTCGTTCCGCTTTATCAAGGGGCCGATCTTCACGCAGCTTCTGATGGCTGACGAAATCAATCGCGCATCGCCGAAGACGCAATCGGCGTTGCTGCAGGCGATGCAGGAGCATCACGTCACCGTTGCCGGACAGCGCCACGATACGCCCGCGCCGTTCCACGTGCTCGCGACGCAGAACCCGCTCGAGCAGGAGGGCACGTATCCGCTGCCCGAAGCTCAGCTCGACCGCTTCCTCTTACAGATCGACGTCGGCTATCCCGATCTCATCGCCGAACGCAAAATGCTTTACGCGACGACCGGCACGGACACGCCGAAACTCGACGCCGTGATTTCCGCGCAAGACCTGATGGCGACGCAGCGCCTCGTCCGGCAGATTCCCGTACCCGATAAAGTCGTCGAGGCCATTCTGAAGCTTGTGCGTTCGGCACGGCCCGGCACTGGCGCCGATACTGACACCGACCGCTTCGTCGCCTGGGGTCCGGGCCCGCGTGCCAGCCAGGCGTTGATGCTCGCCGTTCGCGCCAAGGCCCTGATCGACGGCCGGCTGGCGCCCTCGGTCGACGACGTCATTGCACTCGCTGAGCCCATCCTGAAACATCGCATGGCGCTGAACTTCGCGGCCCGCGCCGAAGGCGAGGATCTTACCCGCATCATTGCGCGCCTCGCGTCGTCCGTGGAGTAGCCGCGGATGGCAGGCCCCCGCGGGCAACCGACCAACGTCAGCAACGAAGGCCCCACGCGAGAAGGCCGGCGCGTGCTGGCGCTCGAACGCGAGGCCGTCGGCCTCGTCGATCGGATGCCGGAACTTCTGATGGAAGCCGACCGCATAGCTTCAACAGTCGCGCAAGGAATTCATGGCCGCCGACGCGCGGGCCCCGGTGAAACGTTCTGGCAGTTCCGGCAATATCAGTCGGGCGAAGGTGCGCATCTCGTCGATTGGCGCCGCTCGGCAAGCTCCGATCACCTCTACGTCCGCGAGCGTGAGTGGGAGGCGGCCCACACGCTCTATCTCTGGCCCGACATCTCGCCGTCGATGAATTTCAAAAGCCACCTTTCGCCGGTGACGAAGCGTGACCGCACCCTGGTGCTGATGCTGGCCACTGCCGAGTTGCTCGTTCGCGGCGGCGAGCGCGTGGCGTTGCTGGCGCAAACGCAACCGACCGCCAGCCGCAACGCGGCCACCCGCATCGCCGAAACCATCGTCGCCAATGCCGACGCGCCCCTGCTGAAAAAGAGCCTGCCGCCGAACGCTGCGCTCAATCGCTTTTCAGGCCTGATCCTGTTCAGTGACTTCCTGGCGCCCGCCGAGGTGATCCGCGAGCGGCTCGAGGGTATCGCGGGCAGCGGCGTGGCTGGTCATATGATCCAGGTCCTCGATCCCGCCGAGGAAACGTTGCCCTACAACGGCCGCACCGAATTTCTCGGTTCCTCAGGCCGCGAGAGATGGGTCGCCGACAGGGTCGAGTCTCTCCGCCCCAAATATCTGGCGCGCTTTGCAGCGCATCGCGCCGAACTCGCCGGAATGGCCCAGCGCTTCGGCTGGTCGTTCCTCACTCATCATACGGACCGGCCCGCGTCTGAACCCTTGCTGTCGCTGTTGATGCGGCTGCAGGGGTCGGCGAGCGGCTATCGCTGGATGTCGGCGAGTTCCGACGCCAAGGCCAGGGCGCCATGAGCTTCGGTGCGCTCGCCTTCTTGAACCCGTGGCTGCTATCGGCGCTGCTGGCGTTGCCTGCCATCTATTGGCTGCTCCGCGCCGTGCCGCCACGGCCGGCGCAAGTCGAGTTTCCGCCGACGCGCATTCTGGTCGGACTCGAGAACGACGAGAAGACCGCGGAAAAGACGCCTTGGTGGCTGACGCTCATTCGTCTCCTGGCAGCGACATTCGTCATTCTTGCTCTGGCCGAGCCCGTTCTCAATCCATCGAAAGAGGCCGCGCTCGTAGGGGATGGTCCGGTCGTCATCTTCGTCGACAACGGCTGGGCGGCAGCTTCCCACTGGCCCGAGCGGGTCAGGATGATCGATCGCTTTATCGACGACGCCGAGAGCAGCGGCAGACCCGTCGTCGTTGTCGGAACGGCCGCCGCGAGCAAACTTCCGATTGCGAAAATCGAATCCCCTAACGATGCGCGAAGCACCGCTTCGGCACTCCTGCCTCAGCCCTTCGAGCCCGATCGGACGGGCGCTGTCTCGGCACTCGAAACCGCACTCAAGGCTGCCAACGGCAAAAGCCCCAGCATCATCTGGCTGCACGACGGGCTAGACCACAAATCGAATGCCGGCGACATCGGCAAAAAACTTGCAGCGCTCGCAGGTAGTGGCAGCTTCGCCGTACTCGACGAAACCAAGGGTCACGAACCGCTCGGACTGACCGCGCATCTGGGCGACAAGGGAAAGCTCAAGGCCCTCGTTCTTTCTCCCGGCGGTTCGGAACGCGATGGCAGCGTCAACGCCTACTCGGCGCGCGGCGAGCGGCTGGGCGAAGCCCCGTTCAAACTGAATGCCGGAGCGAGATCAGCCGACGTCGCGTTCGATCTGCCGCTGGAACTCCGCAATCAGGTGGCGCGCATCGAACTCGCCGGCGAGAGATCGGCCGGTGCCGTCAACCTCATCGATGCGGCGACGCAATGGCATCGCGTCGGACTCATTTCCGGCGAAAGCCGCGAGGAAGCCCAACCGCTGCTGGCGCCGCTCTATTACATTCAAAAAGCGCTGAAGCCCTATGCCGACCTCGCGGTTGCCCAAAACGCCAATCTCTCTGAGGGTCTCGACTCCATCCTGAAGCAGAACATTTCTGTGCTAATGCTCGCCGACATCGGGACGTTGACGGGCGAGGCTGCGAAGAAAGTCGATGATTTCGTAAAGCGCGGCGGACTGCTCGTACGCTTTGCCGGACCGCGTCTTGAGAAGGCCGGCGACGATCTGCTGCCAGTGCCGTTGCGCAGCGGCGGCCGGTCGCTCGGCGGTGCCCTCTCGTGGTCGTCACCGCAAGCGCTGGCGGCCTTCGACGAAAACAGTCCGTTTGCCGGCCTGACGATCCCGGCGGATGTTACGGTCAACCGGCAGGTGCTCGCCGATCCCGCGCAGCTGACGCCGGAAGTCGAAATCTGGGCACGGCTCAAGGACGGCACGCCGCTCGTCACGGCGACGAAGCACGGCACCGGCCGCCTCGTGCTGTTTCACGTAACCGCCAATTCGGACTGGTCGAATTTGCCGATCTCCGGTTTGTTCGTCGAAATGCTGCGACGCCTTTCGACGATGGGCACCATCGGCGCATCGGGACAAGGCGGCAGCGAGACGAAAGCCGGCACGACGCCCGACGCCAACGCCAACGTGCTCGCACCGATGAAAACCCTCGATGGCCAGGGCGCGCTGAGATCACCTCCGCCGACGGCCGAGCCGATTAAGGCTTCCGAACTGCAGACGACGTCACCGAGCTTCGAGCATCCTCCGGGCTACTACGGTCAGTCCGCCAGCCCGCGCGCCCTCAACATCCTCACGCCGAAAAGCACGCTCGTTCCATTTCCTGAAATGCCGGCGAGCGTCACGCGGCTGTCGTACGCCAATGCCGCCAGCACCGCATTGAAGCCAGGCCTGCTCGCCGCGGCGCTGGCGCTGCTCTTTGCCGATATCATCGCCATCATCCTGCTGCAGGCCGGTGGACTGGGTGGCCTCTTTTCGCGTCGTGCCCGGCCGCGCGCGACTGCCGCCGTGTTGGCTCTTGCCGCTCTCGCCTTTACCGCAGTTCCCAACGCCAGAGCCCAGGACTTGTCGCCGTTCGATGCGTTTTCGCCGCCATCGCAAGGGCCCGGAACGGTCACGGTCAGATCGAAAAATGAATCCGCCGCCGACAAGGCGGCCATCGCCGCGACGGCCAACGTAACCCTCGCTTACGTCCTGAGCGGCGATCGCGAAACCGACGAGACCAGCCGCGCCGGCCTAGCCGGCCTCGGGCGCGTTCTCGAAACGCGAACCGCCGTCGAGCCGGGTGAACCCGCCGCCGTCGACATCAGCAAGGACGAGATCGCGTTCTATCCAATCCTCTATTGGCCCGTGCTCGGCTCGGCCGAGGCACTGCCCGATCCTGTCATCGCCAAGATCGATGCCTACATGAAGGAAGGCGGGCTGATCATTTTCGACACCCGCGACTACGGGCAAGGCGGCTCGAACGTGCTTCCCCTTGCAGGCAAGGGCGGCACGGCGTTGGAGCGGCTTTTGAGCAAGCTCGACGTGCCGCGCCTGGAACCGGTGCCGGAAAATCACGTCGTTACCAAGTCATTCTACCTGCTTCGCTCGTTCCCGGGTCGCTGGGACGGCGGGCAGCTGTGGGTCGAAGCCATTCCGGAAAATAAGAACGACTCGCATCGGGCCCGCGTTTCGGACGGCGTGACATCGATCATGATCACGTCAAACGATTTCGCCGCGGCGTGGGCGCTCGACGATCGCGGCCGGCCGATCTACCCCGTGGTGCCCGGCGGCGAAGAACAGCGCGAGATGGCGTTCCGTTCTGGCATCAACATCGTCATGCACGCTCTGACCGGCAACTACAAAGCCGATCAGGTGCATGTGCCGGCTCTGCTCGAAAGACTAGGTCAGTAAAGGCATAAGTTTTGAACTGGTCGATTACCTTTGCGCCGCTCGTTCCGCTGCCTGTGTTGACAGTGCTGGCGATCGTCGCGTTGGGCCTTGTCGTCGCCCTGCTGGTACGGCGTTCGCGCGGCGCGCTGATCCGCCTCGCAGCGCTCGCGGCACTGATCGCGGCCCTTCTCAATCCTATCCTCAAGCAGGAACAGCGTGAGAGCCTCGCCAACGTCGCCATCGTTGTGCTGGATGAGAGCCCCAGTCAGAAACTCGCCGATCGCACCAAGCAAATGGATGCGATCCGCAGCGATCTCGAAACCAAGCTCGACAAAATTCCGAACCTCAACATCAAGTGGGTTGCCGCCGGAATTCCCGGAGAGCAGACCGCCGCCGGCACAAATCTTTTCACCGACCTCAATGCGGCGCTGAACGATACCGCACCCGACCGCATCGCCGGTGTCCTGTTCGTCACCGACGGACAAGTGCATGACGTTCCGAAGTCGGCCGCGTCATTGGGCTTCGACGCGCCGGTGCATACGCTGCTTACCGGCAAACCTGATGAATTCGACCGCCGCATCGAAGTGATCGAGGCGCCGCGCTACGGCCTGGTCGGTCAATCGCGCCCGATCCAGATTGCCGTTCGCGAGACGGGAAAAACCGCCGCCGACGGTATAGGCACCGCCACGCTGAAGGTTCGCCGTGAAGGCCTCCCCGACGAGACGCTACAAACCGAAGTCGGGCAAACCGTCAAAATCGACATGCCGATCCCGCACACGGGCCAGAACATCGTTGAGATCGAATTGCAACCTACGCCCGGCGAATTAACAACCGCGAACAATCGCGCCGTCATTGCAGCCGAGGGCGTGCGCGAAAACCTGCGCGTGC
This sequence comes from Hyphomicrobium sp., assembly GCF_035572195.1. Lineage (GTDB taxonomy): Bacteria > Pseudomonadota > Alphaproteobacteria > Rhizobiales > Hyphomicrobiaceae > Hyphomicrobium_B. The sequence goes on from NZ_DATNBA010000081.1 coordinate 6,988, forward strand.
TGCTCGTCTCGGGCGAACCGCACCCGGGCGAGCGAACGTGGCGAAATCTTCTGAAGTCTGACGCTGCTGTCGATCTGGTGCATTTCACCATTCTTCGGCCGCCAGAGAAGCAGGATGGAACCCCGATCAATCAGCTGTCGCTGATCGCGTTTCCGACGCGCGAACTCTTTTCCGAGAAAATCAATCAGTTCGATTTGATCATCTTCGACCGCTACGAGCACAGGGGCATTCTGCAGCTTCTGTACTACGACAACATCGCCCGCTACGTCGACGAGCACGGCGGCGCCCTTCTCGTCGCCGGCGGTGACGATTACGCGGGCAGCTACAGCATCTATCATACGCCGTTGGCATCGGTGCTTCCCGCCGCGCCCACTGGCCGCGTATTCGAGATGCCGTTCAAGGCAAAGATCACGCCCGAGGGTCAAAAGCATCCGGTCACCAAGGGCCTTCCCGGCTGGAACTCTGCAAAGACGGCGGATGCGTCTCCTGAACCAACCTGGGGCCGCTGGTTCCGACAGGCCGAAGTCAACCCGCACCGCGGCCGCGTCGTGATGAGCGGCGCCGAGGACAAACCGCTTCTCATCCTCGATCGTAAGGGCAAGGGCCGCGTCGCCCTGCTGACCTCGGACAACGCGTGGCTCTGGGCGCGCGGCTACGATGGCGGCGGCCCCCACACCGATCTTTTGCGACGCCTGTCGCACTGGCTGATGAAGGAGCCCGACCTCGAGGAGGAGCGTTTGATCGCTTCCGCCAAGGGGCTGAAGCTGACGCTCGAACGCCGATCGATGGAAGACAAGGTCGGCCCGGTGAAAGTCTTGGGTCCCGGCGGCGAAACGAGCGATGTTTCGCTTCAGCCGGTTCCGACCGAGCCAGGCGTCTGGCGCTCAACGGTCGATGTCAAACTTCCCGGCCTCTACAAGGCCGAAACGGCTGGTCCCTCCAGTACGCTGACGGCAGTCGCCAACGCCGGCATCGAAGATCCGCGCGAGATGAGCGAAGTCACGGCGACGGAACAGAAGATGAAGCCGATCGCCGATGCGACGGGCGGCGGCGTTTTCTGGACGAAGTCGAAGGGCTCGTCGGGACCCGCGACCGACGTCGACGTTCCGCGCATTTCGATGATGTCGTCTGCCAAGATCATGGCCGGCTCCGGCTGGCTCGGCCTCAAGGATCGTCAGGCGTTCCTGACACGCGGCGTGAAGCTGACGCCGATGTTCACCGGGTTTGCGGCGCTGTCGGCGCTATTGGCGCTGATCGCATTGGCGTGGTGGCGCGAAGGACGCTAGGACCCGTCGTCGTCCCGCCGCCGAATCGCCGGAGATCGCGACTTCAGAGCCGAAAAGCGCCAACGACAGCAGCTTTACCGCGAAAACCGTTGATGACCGGTTCCGCTATAATCGAGGCCAACGCCCGACTCACGTAAGCATGGGTGATCCGCAGTCAGCCCGAGGCCGTGATGTCCGCGCTTTTTCGAATTGTCTATGCCACGCACGCCAACGGCACGCATCACAAGCTGGCGCTCGATGCACTCAACGAGATGCAGCATGGCGACAAAGATGCCTGGACTCGGGTTTTCCTGAAGCACGTCGAGCGTTACCTCGAAGGCTCAAAAGCCCCCGACGTCAGCTTCAAGGATTTCAAGAACCACGTTCTGCATGTGGCGGAAGGATACTGGGGCGGCGCGCCGGAAAAGGCCGCAGCCTGGTATCAGAAGACCGTCGACGAGCTGAAGGCCGGCAATTGGCCGGAAGCGGTCTACGCTGCCGGTGTCTTGAGCCACTATTACACCGACCCCGTTCAGCCCTTTCACACCGGCCAAACGGAAGCCGAGAATGCCATCCATCGCGCCGCCGAATGGAGCATCAGCCGTACGTACGATGACCTTCGTGCGCTCGGCGAGCAGAAGTTCGCAGACCTCGATGTTCCGGTCCCGGCAGGGCCGAACTGGCTCTCCGAATTGGTTTGCGACGGCGCCGAGTTCTCGCATCGCTATTATGAAAAACTGATTGCGCATTACGACATTCACAAAGGCGCCGTCCGGCCGGCGGAAGGGCTCGATAGCATCGCCCGCGGTATCGTCGCCGAGTTGCTGATCTATGCCGCCAAAGGCTTTGGGCACGTGCTCGACGCGGCGATTACTGAAGCCGGCGTTGCCGCTCCCGACGTCACGCTGACGGCGGAAACATTCCTTGCCGCAACGAAGATTCCAGCGAAGTTCATCGAGAAGCGGCTCACCAACGCCGAAGACCGCAAACTGGTCGGGGCGATTTACGACGAACTCAAAGCGACCGGGCGCGTCGACAAGACGCTGCCTGAAGACGACCGCACGATCCGCGATCTGCACCAGCGCGAAGTCCTGGAACCGAAACTGGCTCAACGCAGTGAGATTCGCGCTGCCCGCATCGAGACCGGCGCACCGATTGACGTCGCCAGCCCCGTCAGCCGTGCAACACCGGCCGAACAGGCCGGCGATAATGCGTTGGAACTCGCGGTCGCAAATTCGGCGCACATCAGGCCCGACGTTTCCATGATACCGCCGGCAATACCGGACGCGCCTTCTACTGCCGAGCTGTACCAGCCAGCGCCGCAGCCGAGGAGTTATCAGCCCGTCGCCCGCATCGAGACCCAAAGCGAAGATCGCAAGAAGTACCTTTTCGCCAGCGACGATCTCGAGGCGGCGCCGTCGATCGGTCCGAAAATGACCGAACGTTTTACGGCCATTGGGATTCATACTGTCGGGGATTTCCTCGGACATGATCCGCACGATCTGGCCGATCTTCTCGACGACGCGCACTTCGACGCTGAGTCTCTCGCTGACTGGCAGGATCAGGCACAGCTCGTCATCGACGTTCCGGGGCTCAGAGGCACGCATGCGCAGTTGCTGGTCGGAGCCGGATATCGTACGGCGCAAGCCGTCGCCGACGCCGACCCCATCGCGCTTTCAGTCGGCGTGCTGAAGTTCGTGTCGACGTCCGAGGGCAAGCGCGTGCTGCGCGAGGGCCGCCCGCCCGACATCGAAAAAATCAAAAGCTGGGTCGACGTCGCCCGCCACGCCGTTGCCGCGTAAGACCCACGCGATAGCAGGCCCAGGGCGATAGTCCCCTATTCTTCTGCACTCGAATGAGCAGAGGAAACGGCCCACGCTGCAACCGCGCTTGCCAAGCTCGGTCAACGGGGCGACAATGACGCCTGTTTCCGAGGGGCGCCGGTAGTCCGGCTGAGATCGCGTAACGCAGCGCGAGCACTCTTAGAACCTGATCCGGGTCATGCCGGCGAAGGGACGGATATTCAGCCCTCCGGCGCGATCGATACGTTCGCTTATTCACGCTCTGCGTTTTGCGACGCCAGGCAGGAGGCATGAACATGGCACCAACCAAGCTTATCGCCGGACTGATCGGCCCGGTGATGGCCGCGATCGGAATTGCGATGCTGCTCAATCGGCAGGCATTCCCCGAGATGATCACGCAGGTCGCGCAGAACTACGCGATCATATTCCTGTCCGGAGCTTTAAGCCTTCTTGCCGGCGTCGCCATCGTCCGCGTTCACAATGTTTGGACCGGCGGCTGGCCGGTGATCGTCACGATATTGGGCTGGCTCTTGATCGTCGGCGGTGTCGCCCGCATGTGGTGTCCAAAGAAGGCTTCGGAAATCGCCACGACCTTCGGCAGCGATCCGACACTTCTTCTTGTGGCGGGCGCCGTTCTTTTGGCGCTCGGAGCATTTTTGTCGTTCAAGGCTTACGGCACGACGATTTGAAAGAGGCTATCATGAACAAGATCACGCGTTCGAGCGATCTCATCGCTCCGAAGGTGACAACGGGTCCGCTTCCGGCTTCGACGAAGATTTACACGTCGCCCGCCGGCCGCAATGACTTGCGCGTGCCGTTCCGCGAAATCGCGCTGACCGACACGAGCGAGCCGTCGTTCCGCGTCTATGATCCGTCCGGACCGTATACCGATCCGGCGGCCGCGATCGACGTCGAGCGTGGCCTGCCACGCATTCGCGACGGATGGGTCAAGGAGCGCGGCGGCGTCGAAGCCTACGACGGCCGCGTGATCAGGCCCGAGGACAACGGCAATGTGTCGGGATCGCATGCAGCGCGCGCCTTTCCGAATGTCCATCAGCCGGTGCGTGGCACCGGAGGCGCGCCCGTCACCCAATACGAATATGCCCGCGCCGGGATCGTCACGAAGGAGATGATCTACGTCGCGCATCGCGAGAACCTTGGGCGGCAGACCGCGCTAGCGCGCGCCAAGGAAGCGTTGAATGACGGCGAGAGCTTCGGCGCTGAAATCCCGGAGCACATCACGCCCGAATTCGTACGCGACGAGATCGCCCGCGGCCGCGCCATCATCCCGGCGAACATCAACCACGGCGAACTCGAGCCGATGATCATTGGCCGCAACTTTCTCGTGAAGATCAATGCCAACATCGGCAATTCGGCCGTGACGTCGTCGGTCGAGGAGGAAGTCGAGAAAATGGTGTGGGCGATCCGCTGGGGCGCCGACACGGTGATGGACTTGTCCACGGGGCGAAACATTCACACGACGCGCGAGTGGATCATCCGCAATTCGCCCGTTCCGATCGGCACCGTTCCGATTTATCAGGCGCTAGAAAAGTGCGACGGCGATCCGGTGCAGCTGACCTGGGAACTCTATCGCGACACGCTGATCGAGCAGTGCGAACAGGGCGTCGACTACTTCACGATCCACGCCGGTGTGCGCCTGCCCTTCGTGCCGCTGACCGCCAATCGCGTCACCGGCATCGTTTCGCGCGGCGGTGCGATCATGGCCAAGTGGTGCCTCGCGCATCACAAGGATAGCTTCCTCTACGAGCGGTTCGAAGATATTTGCGATATCATGCGGGCTTACGACGTGTCGTTCTCGCTCGGTGACGGTTTGCGCCCCGGCTCGATCGCCGACGCCAACGATCGCGCCCAGTTCGCCGAACTCGAAACGCTCGGCGAACTGACCAAGATCGCCTGGGACAAGGGCTGCCAGGTGATGATCGAGGGCCCCGGCCACGTGCCGATGCACAAGATCAAGATCAACATGGAGAAGCAGCTCGCGGCGTGCGGTGAAGCGCCGTTCTATACGCCCGGGCCGCTGACGACGGACATCGCGCCGGGCTACGACCACATCACGTCCGCCATCGGCGCGGCGATGATCGGCTGGTTCGGAACTTCGATGCTTTGCTACGTGACCCCGAAAGAGCACCTGGGTCTGCCGAACCGTGACGACGTGAAGACGGGCGTCATTACCTACAAGATCGCGGCGCACGCTGCCGATCTCGCCAAGGGTCATCCAGCCGCGCAGTTGCGCGACGATGCGTTGTCGCGGGCGCGTTTCGATTTCCGCTGGCAGGATCAGTTCAATCTGTCGCTCGACCCCGACACGGCCGTCGCCTTCCACGACGAGACGCTGCCGAAGGAGGCGCACAAGGTGGCGCACTTCTGCTCGATGTGCGGGCCGAAGTTCTGCTCGATGAAGATCACGCAGGACGTGCGCGACTACGCGGCGCGCTTGAACGAGGCGGCTGTCGAGATCGCCGAAGAGAGCACGCAGATCGACCCAGACGCCGAAGCGGTGCGTGAGGCCGGCATGGACGAGATGAGCGCCAAGTTCCGGGAAATGGGCGGGGAACTTTATATCGATGTCGAAAAGAGATAGGCCCGCAACGGGGTTTTTCCGAACGTGCCGACCGTGCGCATGCCTCTGGGATTGAAAGGTCCGATTGACATGCGAACGGTGGCTGCCCTCGTCATCGCACTAAGCGCGGTTGGAATCTTGGCCGCAGCCGCGGAGCCGACGACGGACCGGCAGCGAAACGTCGCGGCAACTTCGTTCACAGCGATTTCACCGATCTTCAGCCAGCTCGTCGCGTTCTCCCTGCCGGCGAATTTCAAAACCGTCTTCGAGAATACGTCAGACCGAAGCTACATCCGCGAGGCGGTGCTGAAAGGCGAAACGACGGATCGCTGGACTCAAATGATCACGGTGACTGGAGCAAAGGGATTAGCCGGAAATCCAAAGACTACGCCTGAGTCCGTTGCGGCAGGCATCGCCGGCGGATTCAAGAAAGCGTGCCCCGACACGTTTACCGCGAGCGTATTCGGTCCGGCCAAATTCGGGGATCACGACGCCTTCGTGGCCGTGGCCAGCTGCGGCAAAGTCGTTTCGAGCGCCAACAAGCATAGCGAAACGGCCTTGATCGTCGCCCTGAAAGGCAGCGCCGACTACTACACGATACAATGGGCCGAGCGCACGCCGTCGTCTGCTGAAAACCTGACGATTGACGACGCCAAATGGAAAGGACGATTGGACAAGCTCACTCCAATTCGGATTTGTCCAATCGTCGGCGGCGAAAAGGCGCCCTATCCGAGCTGCCTCGGGAAGTAGTAGCGATCACCCTCACCTAATCGCATCGACATAGAACTCGACCGCGGCTTTCTTCCGCTCGAAGCCCTCGCGGCGGATCGGCTCGCCGCAGCGATACCGCTCCGAGAAGCCGTCGACACGACATGTTCGTGTATTCACCGTGAAATCGAGATCGCGCTTATCGTCGATGCGATTGATGTCGATCTTGTCGTCGCCCTTGCCGATGTCTTTGTCGAAAATTTCGAGTTTCACGTCATGCGGGCCGCGGCGCACGTCTTTGGTGATCTTCCAGTTTGGCTCGGCGTGGTTCCTCTGGCGTTTGATCTTGGTGGTGAAGACCTGACCATCAATCGTCACGCGCGCGTAGAAATCATCGGGACCTGCCATCCAAGCATCGGCGGCGTCGAGCGCCGTCACCTTTGTGATGACGAGTGTGAGTTCGTCACGCGCCGACGCGTTCGTTGCCGTCACGATGCAGGCGGGTATGGCCAGTGCCAGGGCCGCCATGATCGCGCGGCGAGGCGCAGACTTGGAAATATTTGCAATCAACATGAAATGTCTCCCCGTAGAAATCTAAAAATTGCAACAACATTGCCCTGCCAATGGTCGCGACGCTAAGGCATTTCTGACAAAGCTCATACATGAGGATATCGGACGACCCACAGATCGTTGGCATCTGTGGAGAAAAAGCGGTTGCGCCAGGTCGGCACCTCCCCGTGGACGAGAAATAGCGCGGGCTTTTCAAAACGTGCGAACAATGCCAACTTCTTAGCGGCAGAAACAACAGAGAGGAGGTGATCCGATGTCGAGTGGGATCTTGAGGCGGTCGATGTCGTGGTCGCTCGGGCCTGCATCCGGAAATCTCCTGGTACAGAGCTGAGACAGAAGCGGCGGACTTCGCTCTCCGCTTTCACAACGAATGATCTCACGGGGCCGCTTCGCATGGAGCGGCCCTTTTTCTTGGCTCGCGGGCACGCCGTGACGCGCGATGAGCGACTCGCAAGCTGGCGTCTGGTTGTAACCAAAACACCACAGCCGGAATGAAACTGAACAGAGTGATTCGTTTTCCTGTGGAAGAAAACGCTGCGCTGAAATAGCCTTTTTGCTGCGTGGGACAGCCGATCGGGGGATTGGCTGGGGGTGAAGAATTTCCCACCAAAAGCCGTAAACGTCGAGCGTCTGGCTTTCGAGCAATACGCAAGACGTACGCCCAATGATAAGCCAGCGCGCTGTATTGCGCCTAGGCGAACGACAATGGTTTGCGGCGGGCCCGGGGGGGCCTCACAGGGCGTCCAAAAAGAAATGGGTGGCAGGCTGCCACCCATTTCTTTTTTTTGTTTCCGGCCGGACGCTGAGCAGGCTTATTCGCCAAACCATAGACGCCATGTTTCCTTGGCGCGCTCCATAATTGATTTCGAATTTTGATGCGCGGGCTGGCCGTCAGCGGCCGACTTGCCGGGTGTCGTGTTGCCCTCTGCGGGAGGCTCTGAAACCGTGCGCACAACCGACGACGTCGTCGCCGGAGTTCCCGAGGCGCTGGAATTCGTGACCGCCTTGGTCGCCTCCGGCGCGGGAGCCGAAGTGCTCGGTGCTGCGGTTTGCTCGCTTGATTGAGACGGAGCGACATCAGGATGCTCCTCGCCGGGCAACCCGGTCGGCTCGCTTTCAGCCGGCGTTGCCGTGGCAGACCCAGGCGCAGGCGTTTCACCAGAAGCGGCACCAACGGTCGTCGCAGGGCTTGCAGGAGGTGCAGTCACCGGCGACGCTGGCGGAACAGCAGGCGGCGCGGCCTCGGTTGCGGCCGTCGCGGAGGTGGTAGCCGCGGAGTCTTTCGCGGGCGAGGCTTCGGCGGGCGCCGGCGTACCCTCGACGGTATGGACGATGCTCGAGATCGGCCGCTCGGCGCCAACTTGCGGTAAACCCTTCGCGTCTTTCTCAATGGCAGCGTCGTATTCGGCGACCGTCGTAACCGGCGACTTCGCCGTCATGTGCACGATTTTGTAACCCTTGGCCTTGAGCTCGGCGAGCAGCATCGGCACGGCTTTCGCGGTCGTCTTGTGGATGTCGTGCATCAACAAGATGCCTTTGCCTCGTTTGTCGAGCTTCTGCATCAGCGACTTGACGAGATGTTCCGCCGTTTGCGGTTTGTAGTCGATGCTATCGATGTCACAAGAAAACATCGCGATGTTACGCTTGCCGAGATAGGCAACCGCTTCCTGCGTATCGACCAGCGTCGGAAAGCGGAAGAACGGGGCGATTGGCCCGCCGACGGCACGGTGGACTGCGCTGAAGCCACGCTCGATCTCGTCCTTTGCGTCGTCGAACTTTTTAAGCTTGCCGAGCGCCTTGTGGCTCCAGGTATGTGTGCCGATGGTGTGACCGGCCTTCGCTACGTCGCGGATAATTCCGGGGTAGCCGAGAGCCATCTTGCCGATGGAAAAGAACGTCGCTTTGACACACTCGTCACCGAGCGCCTTCAGCACCGCCTCGGTCGAGTATTTCTGCGGCCCATCATCGAACGTCAGCACCACTTCCTTCGGCTGCAGAAAGTCGTAGGCCTTGTAATGTTCCATTCCGAAACCGGGACCGCCGGTCGTGTCGATTTCGACCGTTCGGGAGACGCCGAGCGTTCCGGCCCTTGGGCACGCGCCCTCGCCGTCCGCCGCCGCCGCATATCCGGATGGGACGGCCGCCGCTGCGGCGACGAGAAAAGCGACCCAAAGCCACCGCATAGTCATCCGCACTCCCCAATTTCTATTTGGCCAGATCATATCAGACGGCCGTCGTTGCGGCAGTCCTGTCGCAAATTTCGTTCAGTGGACGCGACGAACGTTTCGTCTGATCGGCAAACCCGCCGCTTTCAGAGGTCCAGGCTTGGCTCATTTCCAGCATAAGTGTCGCATCCCGACGCGGATGGGCCCTCAAAGGTTGTCCTGCGCCACCCAGGCTTCTACTTTCCGCGCAACGTGAACGAAAACGGAAAGTACCAGTCATGACGACATTTCCCCGCTCGGCATCGGCGATCGTCGCCGCCGTCGGCGCTGTTGCGATCACATCGATTTCCGGCGCCGACGCCACGCCGGTCGCTAAACATGCAATGACCTCGTCACACTCCGCAGTTGTCAAAGTCCAGCACGATTCGCGGGACGACGGTTGGTATGATCGTCATTACAGGCGCTATCACCACAGACATTATCGTCGGGGCGAAGTCGTCGACGCGCCATTCACGCGCGTCGAGACCGGCCGTCACACCGTGGTCGATGCGCCCTTCGCGCACGTCTACTCCGGCCGTCGCGGCCACCATGTCGTGGCGCCGTTTGTGGACCTCTGGGTGCCGCGCTGAAGCCCCAGAAAATAAAATTGCGGAAAAACACGAGCGGGTCGCTTTCGAGCGGCCCGCTTTCTTTTCTCAGCCGGCAACGACGGCGTGGCGACCCGCTGCCGTTGGGCCCGGTCTTGGATGGAGAAAGAAATCGACGCTGGCGCGGTATGACTGACTTGGACATAATGTCCACAAACTACGGTGCTTCAAACGCGCTTGCGGGACCGGCGATAACAGTTTTGATTTGGGGGTAAGTTCATGTTCAACCGCGTAGCAACGCCAGATCCGCGTTCAATGGAACCAGTCAGAAGCATCACACCACATTCTCTTCCGCCAAAGCCACCGGCGCAGCCGCTTTTCACGTCGGGTGTGCATCAGTCGGCTTCGGGCCTTGATGCGCCGACCTCGGTGCTCGGGCAGGACATCACGATTTCGGGCCAGCAGCTCGTCCTTAAAACCAAGGGATCGCTGCTCATTGCCGGACACATCGAAGGCGACGTGCACGGCGAAAGCGTTACGGTCGGCGATACGGGTAGCGTCTACGGCACCATCACGGCACGCATGATCATCGTGCAGGGTGAGGTCAAGGGGGCGCTGAAGGGCTCCTCCGTGAACCTCAATGCAACGTCGCGCGTCGACGGCGATATCGTCAAGCAAACGCTGTCGATCGACGAGGGCGCCCAGTTCGACGGCAGCGTCCGTCGCGCCAAGGACCCGGCCGAGGTAACCCCCGATCTCAGCTGAGGCGCAGCTTAATCGACGCGCCGGCTAATCGGCTACGTGGATATCAGATGACGTTCGCAACCTGCGAACGTCATCGTCGTTTTCCGGCCGTCGATCCCACGGACCATGAGCGTTCGCGTTTACTCTAAAAAGGCACACGGCCGTGCGGATTGACCAGATCGCACGAGTCTTTGATCCGGATGTCCTGGCCGACCAGCCGGCAAACCTGCCGCTTGTAATTCGGATTGTTGCGGATAGCGGCGGCTGAAGTGGTCATCCCATACTGGCGGGCGACTTTGGCGACGAGGTCATCCTGGCAGTAGGGCGTCGCGAGCCACGACCCCTGAACATTCTGGTAGCCGTTCGAACAGGCGATCTTGGCCTCGGCGCCACCACTGATTGCTACGAACGCCAATGCCGCGCTTGCCCAAACTATCGCAGTGCATTTCTGCATCATGGTATTTAATCCTCACGTCACCCAGACTCGGGCTTTGAAAAACGTGCGCTTTATATACGCCTTTTCCTGCCCGGCCGTCTTGCCTATGCCGAAACGTCGTGAAATGGGTTTCCGCCGAAATCTGCGTTTCTTAAATTGGCGCTACTGTGAAACGCATGACGCCGAGGAGGTCTGCCGATGATAACGGTTTATGACGCCGCTGGCGGCAAGCTGAAGCCGCGGGATGAAACCGGCAATCTTTCGACCAGCGTCTGGATCGACCTGCAAAACCCCGCCGAGGACGAGGACAAGGCCATCGAGCAGGCGCTCGGCATAGAAGTGCCGACCCGCTCGGAAATGCGCGAGATCGAGGCGTCAAACCGGTTCTATACCGAGAACGGCGCTTACTACATGACCGGCGTCATCCTGCACAACAGCTCGCAAGACGTGCCGATGACATCCGTGATCACGTTCATCCTCTCCGGGACCCGGTTGGTGACGGTGCGCTATGCCGACCCGCGCGCCTTCCCCCTCTATGTGGCGCGCGCCGCCAAGGGTGACACCGCCTGCGCCACCGGCGCCGGGATCATGATCGGCCTCATCGAAATGCTGATCGAGCGGGAAGCCGATCTGATTGAACGCGTACAAGACGAAGTCGAGCGCATGGCGCCCGTAGTGTTCGGCCAGAAGGGCGCTGGACAGCCCTCACGCAACCGTCGCCTCGACGTACTCCTGAAAACGATCGGCAGGGAGGGCGACGTGACGGCGAGAGCCCAGGAAAGCGCCATGTCCGTCCACCGGCTCGTGCTGTACTTCGCCAACGCCGTGCGCGAGCGGAAAGACGACAAGCGGATCCTGGCCCGCATCGAAGCCGCCGGCCACGACATCATGTCCCTGATGGAAAGTCTTCGTTTTCTGTCCGCCCGAACGACGTTCCTCCTCGACGCGACGCTTGGAATGATCTCGAACGAGCAGAACCAGATCATCAAGCTTTTCTCGGTGATGGCAGTGATGCTGATGCCGCCGACCCTGGTCGCCTCGATCTACGGCATGAACTTCCGGCACATGCCGGAGCTCGATTGGTCGATTGGCTATCCGGCGGCGCTCGGACTGATGCTCGTGTCTGGCCTCGTGCCGTACCTTTACTTCCGCAAAAAGGGTTGGCTGTAGGCGACCGGCTAGGCTCTTAGCTGTCGGCGTGCATCGCCGGAGAAGCCGCGGAGAAAACTCAAAGTACAGATCGGTTGCCGAGCGAGCCGCTTACGTCTGCATAACTACGGCGCGGGCAGTCAGCGAACGCTCGGTTCAATTCGCGAGGCGGCACTCGCCTGACGTGCATTTTGCTGTCGTTGAGCATTTAAATAACAGTGTACAGACATAAATCGTTCCCGCAGCGCGGTAGTCAATTGATCCGGAATAGAAATGATCTGACACGGAATGTTACCGCTCCCGAGTTCCATTCTGCGGCGTGGCGTCGCGCAACCCAAAGGTGCATGGATAAAAGTTTATATTTTTCAATTCGATGGGAAATATGGTTAAAATGCGTTGGGAGCAGCAGGTTGACCGCCCTACCCGGTAATGCTCGTTGTGCACCGCCAGGACGGGGGAACTCCCCAGTCAGCAGGGCAGCAGAAGAACTGGGTTCTGGAGTTCTGTGACGGGTCACATGCTAGACGGGCCATCTCTCTCAACACTTACTGTGCCGCCACCGAGGCGGTTGACCTGCAGTGCCTTAAGTGGCTGCGGGCGGGGGAAACGCTCATTCGACCCGGACCACTGCTGCTCCTTTTGAAAAAAGGAGTGCACTATGCGTTCGACGAATATTGCCATCGCTGCCTTCGCGTCTGCAGCACTTATGGCCGGCGTGATGCCGGCAGATGCGGCCACTTGGTCATGCCAGGGTCCAGCATACGTTTGTGGGGCACCCGCAGCACATCAAACGTCCAGGTCCGGGTATTCTCACAGAGCCGTGAAGTCTCGGGTCGCACACAGGACTTCGCGATCCAAGGTCGCTTCCAGGTCGTATCGGCGCAACTACGCCGAAGCTCCCAGCCGAGCCCGTAAGTCTTATAGGGTCGCCTCTGCCGGCGGCAGCTATAGCGGCAAGGCTTCCTACTACTGGCAGGGCCAACAGACGGCCTCGGGCGCCCGGTTCAACCCTAACGGCATGACCGCCGCTCACCGCACGCTTCCGTTCGGCACCCGCGTACGCGTGACGAACCATTCGAACGGCCGGTCCGTCGTGGTCACGATCAACGATCGCGGACCGTTCGTCGGCGGTCGCATCATCGACCTATCGCGGGGCGCCGCGCAGGCCATCAGCATGACCGGTGCCGGCGTCGCAAACGTCTCGCTGGAAATTCTGGGACGAAGCTAAACCCGTAACCCAAATCGCGGGATTTCTGGAGGCGTCGGGGAAACTCGGCGCCTCCGGACGTTTTGCTGCCACCGAATCGAATTACCGAATAGAGGATCAGGGGGATTTCCGGGGGGAAAGCCGCGTGCGCCGAGGATCTTGCGTAAGCTTTGTCGTTGTCTTGGGGGCCGCGATCACGGCCGTTTCCGGATCCGCCGGCGCTCAGTCGCTGACGGAGGCGGCGTTCGCCACTGCCGCAACATCGGAGCGCCCGCCGACTCCGGTCGGCGCCTGGCAGACGGCAGTGTCTCCAGAGGCCGGCGTTCCTGCCCGCGACCCGCTTTGGACCGCAATTTCGCTCAGCGCCGCCAAAATGCGCATCGCTCATGCTTCGATCAGCCCTCCCGCACGCCCGCAAGATCCGGACGCCCAGCGCGGTCCCCGCCTGACGGGCGCCGGGCACGGCGTGACCGGCCTCGCATCCTACTACGGACAAGGCGAGGTGACGGCGACCGGCGAACGGTTTGATCCGTCCGCCATGACCGCCGCCCATCGGACGCTGCCATTCGGCACCCGCGTCCGCGTTACCCGGGTCGATACCGGCAGCAGCGTCGTCGTCCGCATCAATGATCGCGGACCGTTCAAGCCGGGCCGCGTCATCGACTTGTCTGAGGGGGCGGCGGAAAACCTCGGCATAACCAGGATCGGCTTGGCCCAGGTTCGCCTCGAAATTTTGGGCCGGTAAAGCGGCCGCCCCATTCTTGTCATCGCTCGCTGCGGCTGTACGCTTTTTCGAGACGGGCTTCCAAAACGCTGATCTGATCTAGGTAGGCGCCTTTTATGCAGCTCGCGTCGCGGCCACAGTCATCGCGGACCGCGAGGAAATGGCGCTGATAGTTGCGTAGCGCCTTGCGCTGGCTCTCGGTGTCATAGGCCTGCATCAGTTCGTCGTAGCGCCGGCTCATCTGCTCGTCGAGCGCGCCCAATGTGTCGTTCCTGCAAATAATCCGCTCCGACGCGGCTTCCGCGTTGCGGCAATCGAACTGCCTTGCGGCGGCTGGCTGGCTCTGACTGAGCACTGCGGCAAGCGTCATCGCGACGGCGCCCCAACGCGTGGCGGCCGATTTCAAATTCTGTCTGTCAGTCATGGTGCCCGTGTCTCCCGGTCTCGCTTGAACCCACCCCGTGGTGGAGATTGGAGAATGCCGTTCGCCGGCAGGAAACATCAGCCCATTAGCCACGATCGTCCGGCAAGACGCCGAAGCCGCGAGTTGGGTCCTAATTCCGGTTGCCGTCGAGGGATAAAAATCGGTATTTTCCGGCATCGACGCACCCGTCCCTCATTCGCGTGGCCCATGAAAAAAGCGACAGCACCTCTTGCGCCTGCGACCACTCGCGCCGAGGCCCTCGACCGCATCAAAACGGCTATGGTCGAGAAGAAGTTGACGCAGGCAGAATTGGCGGACACCGCCGACTGCCACGAGAAGACGATCCAGAACATGCTTGGCGGCCGGTCGGTCCGCGATCAGACGCTGTTCGATGTCTGCATGGTGCTTGGCCTCGACTTCCACGGACTGCGGGACGCCTGGCATGGAGAGTCGGTTGCGGTCGCAAACGGCCCGTTGGAATTGAAGGGAAACACGGGCGGCGTCGCGCCCGTTTACATGGGCGCCTATTCGAGCGCCGCGGTCGATCACTACATCGGCAGCTACTTGACGCTCAGGCGGGCGTTTACGTTGCCTGATACGATCGTCGCCTACCGAACCGACATCAGTTGGGATCCCGATTGGCCAAGCTTGCTTTTTCAGGAGCGCGACCGGCCGGATGCACCCTACGCGCACCGTGGCCGCCTCTACATTCCGGCATCGTCGAGCTTCATCCACCTTGTATCGCTGACCAAGGGGGCCATGCGCATGGTCGTCGTCTCGCAACTCGACCGCGCCGGCGAGATGCGAGGCATCATCACAACGCTGAACAAGCAGCGGGCCACATTCATCCCGGTAGCGACGCCGATCGTCTACGCCCGGCGAGAGAGCTTCGAGGCCGAAGCCCTTGGCGACATCACCCCTAAAAACCGGGCCTACGCTGAGTATAAACGGTTGCTCGACGAAACGATCGAGCAAGGTTACGCGCGGCTTGTGATCTGATTATCGGACGCCTCGATTACTTGGCGTGCCGGCCGGCAACGCTGCGTCTGGCGACCGTGCGCTTTGGCGATACCGCCGGGCGAAACACGACGCCATCCTCGACCGGCGGGAAGAAGTACTTCGCGAGGTCGACCGTTTCGAGCCGCCCGACCGCCGAGCGTGCCACGTCCAGCCATTTCTCGGCGTGATCGCGGCCGGCACCGTGCAGATACGTGATCATGTCCCAATCGGGCTTCACCGTCGTGTCGGGGCTGAGCGTGCCGGTGATCGGTCCGCCGTCGATCAGATGGAAGCGATGCCGGCAGATCGGCGCCAAGCGTCCCTTTGCAAGCAGCGCCCCGGACGTTTCGCGCACGGCGGTGATGACCTCGATATCGCGCAACAGCGGCGCGTTGAACGTCAGCCGGTTGGCGTGGTTCGAGATATCGCGCGCCGTCGTCGGCAGTTTGGAGTTGACGCGCGGCGCCACCATGACGAGCAGCGTGTCGGACGTCGGGCTTTCGCTGGCGAGCGTGATGAGATCGGGATTTGCCGAAAACCCGCCATCCCAATAGGCCGCTCCTTCAATCTCGACGGCCTGGTGCAAGACCGGCAAACAGGCGGACGCCAACACCGTCTCGACCGTGATTTCGTCCTGACGGAAAAGCCGCGCTCGGCCGGTTGCAACATGTGTTGCGGCGATCAGCAGCTCCACAGGGGATTTCGAACGTATCAGATCGAAATCGACGTTGTCGGTGAGCAACCGGCGCAGCGGATCGAAACCAAGAGGGTTGAATTCATAAGGCGACAACATCGTCGCGAAGTGCGTTGTCAGTTGCGACGGACGCACGAGGCCGTTGAGAAAAGGATTGAGCCACGTCAGATCCGGAACGCCGGCCTTGTGAATGGCCTGCCAGATCTTGAACATTTTCTCTCGCGCTTTTTCGCGCGAACCTTCCGCAAGGCCCGCCGCGAGCGCAACCGCATTGACCGCACCGGCGCTCGTCGCGCTGATCCAGCCGAATCGCAAATACTCGTCTTCTAAAAGACGGTCGAGTACGCCCCAGGTAAAAGCGCCATGAGCGCCGCCGCCCTGAAGGGCGAGATTGATGTCTACAATTTTTGGCAAACCGCATTGCTCCCCGCGCGCTGCGTATCGATTCCATAGGCTAGTGCATTTTGCTTTTGCCTAGCGGTGGCGGCAGGCTCATGTCAGGGGCCCGCGGCACAACGACGTCCACTTCATCTCAGCTTCATTCGTAAAGCATCAATGCCAAATGCCACACACACCTAGTTACGGATTCCCAAACAATCTGCGCGATTGTTACAAAGCAGCATCAGCGTTGAACGACGGCACTGCGAGATCCGGCCATCGTGCAAATTTTCCGGCGCTGTGATTACGAAATGCACAAATTTTGCGTGGCAAATGGCCGCTTCGCGAAGTGTATGACACCTATGCACGCTCGCTTGTGCGCTCGTACGTTTCACGATGATGCGTCGAGGAAAGATTCGCTGATTTTTGTGACAGGACCATCTGGCCTCGACAGCCCTCTGACGACGTGGCGAATTCGCAAGCCATCCGGATTTTTGAAAAACGTAAAGAGATTGTACTGTGCCAACGGTTCGTCGCCATGTGCGACTGCGGCCGATGCCGAAGCCACGCCGACGAGCGGCACCGGTTTGCCGAGCGTCGGTAGCCAAGTCACCGTCGGCTTATGGTTGTGCCCATAAAGAACGAGTTCGGCGTCGCCTCGCTCGAGCAGGCGCCTCAGGTGGGCCGCATCTTTGAGACCACGTCTCGGCGTGTCGAGACTGGCCAACGGAGGATGGTGAATGAGGACCACGCGAATTGCGCCCTCTTCGCCGAGTTCGGCAAACTGCTCCTGCGCGATCTCGAGCTGATGCGGTCCCAACCGGCCACTCGCAACGAACGGCGGAGTTTCGACGGCCGAATTCAGGCCGACGAGTGCCAGCGGTCCGACGCGCCTGATGAACGGGAAGGCCAGTGTGTCCTCTTCGCAACCCATATAGGGTGCCCACCGGGCGACGCCGCGGTCTCCGCGCATGCTCGAATAGATGTCGTGGTTGCCCGGTATGACCGTGACCTTGTCCGGCGGCCCGATGTTCGTTAGCCAGACCAGCGCCGCCTCGTGCTCTGCAGGTAGCCCGAGATTTACCAGATCGCCGGTGATCGCGATGTGATCGCTTCTGAGCGCCAGCGCGTCGGCGATCAAACGATCGGCAACTGCAACGCTATGGACATGACGCCGCGAGCGCTGCCAATTGAGAAAGCCGAACAGGCGTTTGGCATTCCAATATTGCCAAGCGACGCCCGGAATAGGCGACATGTGCACGTCGGAAAAATGGGCGAGGGTGAAGGTTTCAGTCATCTGGTGGGACAGCGCACGAGGTCGGGCCGCGCAACGTAGCACAATGTGCTACAAAGCACGCTCGTGACACGTTCAAATATCTAAGCAGTAGATTAAGGGAGTGCGCGTTGCTTTTGACCCGTATTGCAGCACGCGTCCTTCAGAGCTATTGGCGCCTTACGCGCGGCCTGAAACTCGGCGCCGAAGCCTGCGTCGTCGATGCGGGCAACAGGGTGATGCTGGTTAAGAACGCAGACCAGAGCCGCTGGTCTCTGCCTTGCGCGACCGTGCGAAAGGGCGAAACGCTCGGCGAAGCGCTTGAGAGCTGCCTCAAGATGATCCATGGCATCGAAGTTAAATCCAAGCCAAAACTGTTCTGGATTTACACCGAGACCGACAGTTCCCGATGTCAGCAGACCGGGCTTTTCGTCGTGAAGCACTGGCAACAGGTAGCGCCCGCTTCGCTCGAGACGGAGGCGTTCTTTCGCCTCGACGGATTGCCGCCCGAAATCGAGGCTGAGACGGCAGTGCGAATCAGCCACATCCTCGAGGGTCGCACGCCCTCGGAAGTGTGCTAGAAGCCCGCCCGACCTTCAGCTGCACGAAGCGCGTCTCGCATGTCCCCGTCTCTCGTCATCCGCAAAGCCCTGCCCGCCGACATCGCCGAGATTTCGAAGCTGCACGCTCGGATCTTTGGGCCGGGCCGCTTCGCGCGATCGGCTTATCGGGTGCGCGAAGGCAAGGGCCATCTCTCGCGTTTCTGCCTCGTCGTCGAACTGGGCGGCCAACTTGTCGCTTCGCTTAGGATGACGGAAATCGCGATCGGAGGCACAACGGGCGCGGCGTTGCTCGGACCGGTCGCCGTCGAGCCTGCACACCGCGCGAACGGCGTCGGCACAACCCTCGTGATCCAGGCCCTCGAGGCCGCGCGCAGCAGCGGCACGGCACTCGTCGTTCTGGTAGGTGACGAACCCTATTACGGTCGTTTCGGCTTCAAGCCCGTGCCGGTTGGACAGATTGTTTTTCCCGGGCCGGTCAACCCGGCGCGTATTTTGGCGTGCGAATTGAAAGACGGCGCGTGCGCCTCCTATCGCGGTCTCGTCGTCGCCGAGCCATCCAAGGCGCCCGCGGCAGGCTCCCGATGAACATCGCGCGGCTTGCGGCGCATTCAGCTACGTAAATCAGGCCAATAGCCATCGCCTGCTCGCTTTTTTCAACGAGCCGAGTAGATAACTTCGCAATGGCGCAATAGATTGACCGACGGATTTTACGGGCGGCTGAAGTTCTCGACCTGAGCATGCCGGAATTCGACCGGTATTGGACGTGATAGAAAACGAACGGGATTGTTGGGGGGACTGACCTATGAGCGAATTCTGGTCGCCCGGCGGAAAGTTTCCTTTCCGCACGGCGGGATTGGTGCTGGCCCTCTTTTCCGTCTCGATTTGCTTTGGCCATTCCGAGGCGCAGGCTCAACGTGCCGGCGCTCGCGGCAATAGCGCGCCGGCCGTCACGCTCGCACAAGTCAAAATTCAGCGCATGAATGAACGCGTCGCGGCGGTCGGCTCCGGCCGCGCCCGCCAACAGGTGACCCTTACGACCAGGACAGCGGGCGTCATTACCGAAGTCCTGTTCCAAGGTGGCCAGCTCGTCGAAGCCAATCAGGCCCTCGTCAAGCTCAATGCCGATACCGAAGCGATCGCTGTCGAAACAGCTGAAGCACAGCGCGCTCAGGCTGCAGATACTGTCGCACGGTACAAGCAGCTGAATCCCGGCACGATTACCAAGGTGGCGATTTCCGAGGCCGATACGGCACTCAAGGTCGCCGACGCGGCCCTCCGCCGAGCCCGCGACGATCTCGAACGGATGACGCTCAAGGCACCCTTCAAGGGAATAATGGGGCTGTCGACCTTACAAGCCGGCGACTATCTCGCCGTTGGCTCTCCCATTGCGACCATCGACGATCGTTCGACGCTGCTGATCGAGTTCACCGTTCCCGAGTCAGTGGCACCCTCGATGAAGGTCGGGCTTCCGGTCCGCGCCAATCTGATCACGCGCTCGGGCGAAGTCTATAACGGAACGATTCAGGCCGTTGGCACCCGCATCGATCCCGTATCTCGAACGCTCGCGGTGCGCGCCGAAATTCCCAACTCCGATTTGAAACTGATCCCTGGCTCGACCTTCTCGATTTCGGTTCAGCTCCCAGGCCAGGACGCTCCGGTTGTGCCGGCCTTGGCGATCGAATGGGACCGGCAGGGCGCGTTCGTCTGGCGCGTCTCCGAGGCGAACACGGTCGAACGGGTGAACGTCGCGATCCTCGGCCGTGATGGCGATCTCGTGAACCTCGACGCCAAGTTGAACGCCAACGACAAGGTCGTGAGTGAGGGTGGCAGTTCGCTGCGCGACGGCCAGACTGTAAGACCGCAGAGCTCCTGAAATCGTCGAGCTTCCGACGGGCCGAGCCTCGTTGGACCATTCACTGAAGGAGCGATGTGATGACCTCGGCACAAGAGGAAAAGATACCCGAGAACGCCGACGACGGCGGATGGGTCGGCATTTTCGTGCGCCGTCCCATTCTTGCGCTCGTGCTCAATCTCTTGATCATCATAGCCGGGTTCGCCGCCTACCAGGGCATTGAGGTTCGCGAGCTGCCTGACGTCGATCGGCCCGTCGTGACCGTTAGAGCCGATTATCTCGGCGCGACGCCCGAGAGCATAGACTCCCAGGTGACCGCCATTATCGAGAGTGCCGTGTCGCGGGTGCAGGGCGTGACGAGCATCTCGTCCAATTCGTCCTTTGGCTCGGCCCGCATTTCGATCGAATTTTCGAGCAGCACAAATCTCGACACCGCCGCCATGGACGTTCGCGACGCGGTCGCCAGCGTCGTCAATCAGCTGCCGAAAGACATGGAGGACGAGCCCCGCGTCATCAAGGCGGATGCCGATGCCCAGCCCATTATTCAAATGTCGGTCGCGTCGACAAAACTGTCCGAAGGCGAACTAACGGATCTCGTCAACAACGTCATCGAAGACAAGCTGGCGGCCGTCGAGGGTGTCGCTGCAGCAAATTCGTACGGCCTTCGAGCCAAGACGATCGAGGTCCGCGTAAACCAGGTTGCACTCGCGGCACGAGGTTTGAGCCTTGAAGACCTCATTACCGCGATCGGCAAGGCCGCGGTTACGACGCCATCCGGCGCGCTCGAGAACGCGACGCAACAGTTGCTCGTGCGTGCCGAGGCGCCCGTCGCAACGCCCGACGATGTCAGCGCGCTCGAGATCAATGCGCAAACACGCGTCAAGGACGTCGCTTTCGTTCGGTGGGGCTTCCAGGATGCCACCGCGATGACGCGCCTCGATGGCAAAACAGCCATCGGCATCGAAATCATCCGGGCGGCCCAAGCCAACACCATCGATATTTCAAACGGCGTCCGCGCCGCGGTAGACGAATTGCGCAAGTCGCTGCCGGAAGGCGTCGAGATCGCGATCACGTCGGACGATGCGACGTTCATTCGTGAATCGGTGAAGGAAGTCATCACGAGCCTCCTGCTCGCGAACGCTATCGTCATTCTGATCATCTTCGCGTTTTTGCGTTCGTTCCGCGCGGTCATCGCCCCGGCGATTTCTATTCCGGTTTCTCTCATTGGTACCCTCGCCGCCATCTGGGCCGCCGGCTTTTCCATCAATATCCTGACGCTTCTGGCGTTGGTCGTCGCCACCGGCCTCGTCGTCGACGATGCCATCGTCGTCATCGAAAACATCGCCCGGCATCGGGCAATGGGCGCCGGACCAAGGGCGGCCGCTGTTCTGGGTACAAAGGAGATCGTGTTTGCCGTCATGGCGACGACGGCGACGCTGGCTGCCGTTTTCATTCCGGTCTCGTTCATGCCCGGCATCGTCGGTAACCTGTTCTCGGAATTCGGATTCGTGCTGGCGTTCTCCGTGACGATCTCGGCGGTGGTCGCATTGACCGTCTGTCCAATGCTCGCTGCAAAACTTGGCACCGGGGAAGAAGGCCACGACGATCACGGACTGATTGGCCGCTTCGGAACGCGTTTGTCGAATCTCTACATGGGCATCGTCGAGATCTGTCTGAAGCTTCGCTGGCTGGTCGTCTTACTGTGCCTCGGATTTGGTGCGCTCGGCTGGTTCGCATTCCAATCGCTCAAACAGGAAATCACGCCGGCGGAGGATCGAGGCGTCATCCAGATCCGCTTGACCGCGCAGCAGGGCAGCAATCTCGACTACATGTCGAAACTGACTCAGAAGGTTGAGAACGTCCTGGCAGCCTACAAGCAGACCGGCGAAGTCACCGACGTATTGAGCTCAATCGGCAACGGCGGCGTCAACAACGCAAGAGTTATCGCATCTCTGGCGCCCTGGTCCGACCGCAAGCGCACGCAGCAGCAGATCCAAGCTGAGCTCCAGAAAAAACTCGCGGATATCCCCGGGCTCAGGGTCTTGCTGCAAACCGCGAACAGCCTCGGCATACGCGGCGGCGGCCAGGGTCTGCGCTTTGCCATCGTCGGCCCGAGCTACGACAAACTCTCCGACACGGCGGTCAAGCTCATCGGCAAACTTGAAGAGTTGCCTGCCTTCAGAAGTGCGCGAACCGACTATGACACGACGCAGCCGCAGCTCTCGGTTCGCATCGATCGGGAAGCGGCGACCAAGCTTGGCGTGCCGATCGCGACGATTACGAGCCTGATCAACACGATGATCGACTACCAGAAGGCCGCCGACTTGTTCATCGGCAACGACATCGTCGAAATCCAGGTCAAAGCCGGTGGCCGCCCGATCAACGATCCATCCGACCTCAACAACCTCTTTGTGAAGGCAGCCGACGGCAAGTTCATCACGCTCTCTTCACTCGTTACGATCAAGGAAGTCGCGATAGCCCCGACGCTCGGGCGCGAAGACCGTCAGCGATCGGTCGGCATCACGGCCGATCTCAATCAAGGCGTCGTTTTGGGCGACGCGGTCCAACAGATGCAAGCCGCGGCGAAATCGGTGCTTGAGCCGAACATGTCGATCACGCTGCTGGGCGAGGCCAAGACGCTTGCCGAGACGACGCAGAACACAGCCTTCGTCTTCGGCATCGCGCTGCTGATCGTCTTCCTGGTCCTGGCTGCGCAGTTTGAAAGCGTGACGAGCGCTCTCGTCATTCTTTTCACAGTACCGTTCGGCCTTGCCGCGGCGGCGCTCGCGATTAAGCTGACGGGCGGTACGATGAACGTCTACAGCCAGATCGGTCTTGTGCTCTTGGTCGGCGTCATGGCCAAGAACGGCATTCTGATCGTTGAATTCGCCAACATCCGACGTGACGAGGGCGCCGATGTCGACAGCGCGATCCGGGAGGCCGCACGCACGCGTCTCCGGCCCGTCACGATGACGATGTCGGCGGCCGTGCTCGGTGCCTTGCCTCTGATCTTGGCGCATGGGGCAGGCGCGGAATCACGCCTCGCCTTGGGTTGGGTCATTATCGGAGGACTTGGGTTTGCGACGCTCTTTACGTTGTTCCTGATCCCCGTCGCCTATCGCATCCTGGCGCCGTTCTCAAAACCACGCGCCGAGGAGACGCGGCGACTGATCGAAGAACTCCAGGTGGCTCCGCGCTAGCCGCCACCGCTGCCTGTTCGTAACGAACCGAGCCGCTATTCACCAGCCGCCGTAATACCGGCGTCTTAAGGGCCTGTCGAAATAAACATCGTCATAGGGCTCATACACGACCGGTGGAGCGTAATAGCGAACTGGCGGCGCGTAGTAGACGACCGGAGGCGGGTAATAAACCGCGGGCGGTAGATAATATCCGTATCCACGCGGGGCATAGTAATAGTTGGAATAGTACCGGGGCCCGCAACACCAATCGTAGCCGTACCTGCGATAATAATTCACCGTGCTGACGGAATTGCCGGTACGCGCGACGTGCAAGTTGGAACCGAGGAAACTGGCCGGACCAGCCGAGGCCGTCACTGACCCCAACGGCAATATGACCGAACCAGCGACGAGCAATGCGAACATCGTTTTACGCATACTGATCTCCACCATCGAGCCGCAGGAATTTGTAGCTCAGGTTTATGACCAAGGCGATTACAAAGTGTGTTTGCGCCGCAATGCGCTAGCGCACGATATGCCTAAACGATTATGGGAAGCGTTTACCAAAACATTTCCAATTTTCTATTCGTTCGATATGTCGGCTCAATGCAGCGCAGCATTGGTTTTCACGTGCCTTCTGAATTAGCGGGCTCCCAAACCTTCTATCGCCGCCGCGGCGTTCTGCAATCCGGCGAGTGTCATGATGCCGTCTGCCGGTGTACGCGCCGTGCTGTTTATTCTCTCGTTCCAGAATGGACGTGCAATGGTCGAAGGTCGCAACACTCGGCAACAATCAAGTTTCCGCAGGCTCTGGCGCCGACGCTCGCGCGCCGCCTCTGGATACAGAAGCACTCGACGTCCTGTCCCGGGCGAGCCCCTTGCCGCCACCTCCTAACGATATGGGCGGCGCAACTGTGGAGCTGGCGCTTCCTATTCAGTTCAAAATCAAGCGGTAGGACATGATCACCACGCTGACGGTTAAATTGATCGCGTAGGGTGTGATCATGGCACGTTATACACCCTCGATTGAGCGTGCATGTCCAATCGATATTTAACTTTTCTCATCAAGTATCCCACCGATCCGGCCTTGGTTCGATTTGGATTGATGTGTCTGCAAAATGAATTGCTCTACGTTGCCCGGCGACACGAGATCGATCGCACAGTTCAAGAGACTATATGATCAGGCTTCGCAGCTTGCGAAGATGGGCGCTTGGGAATGCAACCTGGACACGGGTGAGCTGACCTGGACCAATGGTGTCTATGATCTCTTCGAACTTCCGCGAGGTTTGCCAGTCCGTAGGGCGGCGATCGTCGAATTGTATCACGACGATTCACGTCAGCAGATGGAACGGATGCGCTCCGAAGCTATCAGGGGCGGCGGCAGCTTTACGCTCGATGCGCATATTCAGACGCGCCGCGGCTCAGACCGATGGATGCGTCTGACGGCCGATGTCGCGTTTGAGCATGGAAGGCCCGTTCGCCTTTTCGGCGCCAAGCAGGATATCACTTATGAAAGGCAGCTTTGGGATCGCCTGAGGCAACTCGCCGAGTGCGATCCTCTGACAGGCTTGGCCAATCGCGGCGTATTCGAAGAGCGCTACCATCAGCTCAGCAAGCACGCATTCAACGACGTCTCGATTGCAGCTCTTGCGCTCATCGATCTCGACCACTTCAAAGAGATCAACGATCGGCTTGGCCATGCTGCGGGAGATGAATGTCTGCGGCAGGTCGCAATCCGGCTGCAACGGGCTTTCGGAGATGCGATACTGGTCGCCCGCATTGGAGGCGACGAGTTCGCGGTGCTCCTACGCGGCCCGCTTCCATCCTTGGAAATCAAGCAAACACTTGCTCACGCTTTGCGTGCCTTGTGCCGCCCCGTCATATGGAGAAACTTGCTTATCGACGTCGGCACCTCGATCGGCGCCGCAATTCTGAAGCGGTCGTATCATCAAGATTCCTCACAGCTCTTTGCCGAAGCAGATTCCGCCTTGTATGCGGCGAAGGCCGCCGGCCGAAAAATGGTCCGCATCTTCGGCGAAGATATCGACCATCGGCCGCGTTCCAGCGCTTTGTACAAAGTGGCCGGACATTCGTTCCAATCCGAATGAAGCCGGTGCCCAGGTCAGGCATAACGGACACAAATCCGGCCGGACCGTCAGATCAATGCGAAATTTCTTCGGCGAGATAATATCGGTTGACCCAGCCGCTTACGTTGCGATGCCGGATCGGGCACCAGTCTTCCACACAGCGCCCGGTAATGACGATGCCACCGGCGGCCGGTGAAATCTCTCCGACCAAGTCATGGTCTTGTGAAGGTCCATTGCGAATATTCAGCACATCATACGGTTCGACGCCCGCCACCTTAAACGACGTGCTTTTCACTGCAGGTGCGGGCCTCGCAGAACTCGCAAGTACCTTTTTTGCCAAATGCGTTTTCGGCCGCACTGCAAGCCGGGGCACAGGCACATTAATCGGCATGCTTCGAGGTTTCGTCAGCGGCGGCAAATCTATCGAGGCTTTCGTCGCAAGCTGCGTGGAAAGAGAAACTTGCTCAGGCTGAGCACCGCCGCGTTCATTTGATCGATTGGCCAAAGGCGCGCTTGCAACGGCTTCTTTGAGCTCATGCCTATTCGCCGGAGGCGGAAGCTTGCGATCCGGCTCTTTCTTCTTCACCTCCGCCACGTGCGTCGCGACCGGAATGGCAAGCATTGGCTTCGCGAGAGTCTGGCCCTCTTCTACGATCGTCGCGGTTCCGTTTTCGCCATCATCCCTTTGCCAGAAAATCCGCTTGGCTTCTCTGCTTACGACGAGGCAACGCGTTTCGGCATCGAACCATCGAAACCATTTGTAGCAAAGCCGGTTGCTTGCCACCCACCAGCGCCCGCGATCGGTCGCAGCGCCGAGCAGAGAGGCCAATTCTTTGGCGTCTCCCGACATGAGACCGTCCCGGTTGAAGCGAATGGACACGGTGGTGCCGAGGGGAGTGTCGAGTTCGAGCACAGAGCCGGAAACGGCCGTCTTGATGCCATCGTCGGTAAGCTGCACCTGCTGCGCAGACAGAGGTCCGGCAACGAAGCAACTCATCAATAGGATGACGAACCGGCGCAAACGCTAACCCTGTCAAAAGAAACGCCAAGTGGTCGGAAAACCATCTCTGCCACCCGAGTGTGGCAGAGATTCGATGCCGCCCGACGTGAGAGGATTTAGGGACCGAAGCGGTTTGACACCTATCTTAAGGATAAGGGTGTGAAGGAACGATAACCACGAACATCGCAATTTTCTTCCGAGCGGCCCGTTCTGCTCGGGAACGCCTGGAAACTACAAAAAAAGCCCCGCCGGAGCAGATCAGCCCAAGAACGGATCTTTCATCAGGATCGTGTCGTCACGCTCGGGGCTGGTCGATAGCAGCGTCACGGGACATTCGATCAGCTCTTCGACACGGCGCACATATTTGACCGCCTGCGCCGGAAGATCGGCCCAACGCCGCGCCCCTTGCGTCGACTCCGACCAGCCTTCGAAATCTTCGTACACCGGCTCGATGTGCGCCTGAGCGCCGGTGCTCGCGGGCAACCGGTCGAGCCGCTCGCCGTCGAGCATATAGCCGACGCAAATACGGATCGTGTCGAAGCCGTCAAGCACATCGAGCTTCGTCAGTGCGATCCCGTCGATGCCCGAAACCTTGGCGACCTGACGGACGAGAACGCTATCGAACCATCCGCAGCGCCGTTTGCGCCCCGTGACGGTGCCGAACTCGTGACCACGCTCGCCGAGCTTCTCGCCAAGCGCGTCCGTTAGCTCCGACGGAAACGGCCCGGCCCCGACGCGTGTCGTGTAGGCCTTCGCAATGCCGAGCACATAGCCGAGGACGCGAGGCCCGACACCCGAACCCGTTGCCGCCTGTGCCGCGATCGTATTCGACGAGGTGACGAACGGGTAGGTTCCGTGGTCGACATCGAGAAGTGCGCCCTGCGCGCCTTCGAACAGGATGCGTTTGTCGTGACGGCGCGCCTGATCGAGCAGGTCCCACGTCACATCCATGTACGGCAAGACCTTCGGCGCAATATCGACGAGTTCGGCGATGAGCTGCTCTTTCACGATTTCGGGCTGACCGAGGCCGCGACGTAAGGCGTTGTGGTGGGCGAGTATCCGATCGACCTTCGGCCCAAGCGTCGCCGGCGCTGCAAGATCCTGAAAGCGTATCGCGCGGCGTCCGACTTTATCTTCGTAAGCAGGGCCGATGCCACGGCCAGTCGTGCCGATTTTCTCGGTGCCCGCGGCCGCCTCGCGAACGAGATCGAGTTCGCGGTGCAGCGGCAGGATCAGCGTGGCGTTTTCCGCGATACGGAGGTTGTCGCGCGTCACCGAAACGCCCTGCTGACTCAGTCTCGCGATCTCTCCGACGAGCGCCCAAGGATCAACGACGACGCCGTTGCCGATGACGGAGAGCTTGTCCGGTCTGACGACGCCCGACGGCAGCAACGAAAGCTTGAACGTCTTCCCGTCGATGACGAGCGTATGCCCGGCGTTGTGGCCGCCCTGGAATCGTACCACGACGTCGGCGCGCTCTGAGAGCCAATCCACGATCTTGCCTTTGCCCTCGTCACCCCACTGGGCGCCGACCACGACGACGTTTGCCATTCTCAAACCTTCTCACGACTTGGCCCCGGCGTCCGCCGAGGCCATGGGGTCAATACCACCGAGTTTATAACCGAGATTCGAGGACTGCGAGGCCCTCTCAGGGCCCGTAGACGATCGACTTCGACGCAGGCCACGAAATTCGGTAACCGTATTCGAGCACCTTTTCCTCGTCGGGCTCGAGCGCCGCTGCGAACGCTATAACACCGCGCTTGCCGTCGACGTTCTGCGTCGTCGGCGACACGCCCGTATACTCGACTTTGATCTCATCATTCTGCGACACCGGGATGCGGTCCAGGATCGCCACGTCGATCGGCCGCTCGTGCAAATTCTTGACGCTGACGCGGTAATTGCGGCTGTCGACGTGGGAGGTCGATATCAGACCGGACTCGCCGCGTTTTTCTTCGAGCACCGTGTGCTTGACCTTGACTTGATCGTCGACCCCAAAGCCGAGATCGTGTTCCTCACCGGGCTGAAGGAGCGGCATGTCGCCGGCGCCGACAAAGGTGCC
The DNA here is from genome assembly GCF_035572195.1 of Hyphomicrobium sp. Lineage (GTDB taxonomy): Bacteria > Pseudomonadota > Alphaproteobacteria > Rhizobiales > Hyphomicrobiaceae > Hyphomicrobium_B. The sequence goes on from NZ_DATNBA010000081.1 coordinate 35,431, forward strand.
GTCGCGAAACAGATAAATTTGACCCGGCAGCAGCGGCGTACCCTTCGCGATTTTGATCTTGCCATAGAGATAGGCGTTGGGGTCGAACTTCGGCACGGAACGACTGCTCAAGGTCGCTTCGATATCCTCCGACATCAACAGCACGCGTTTGACTTCGCCGTTACCCGCAACCGTTGTTCGTCCCGGTACAGTGAATGTCGCTTCGAACGGCGCGCTTTCCAGTTGCGCGACAGTTTCCTCAACCGGCGCGGGTTCGGAGACGGCTGTCGCCGCTTCTTCTTCGGCGGTGTCCTGCGCGGGTTCGGCGCTCATTTTACGCTTCGATGCCGCAAGACCGGCACTCGGCGCGGCCATGGCAACGGGCCTGGGTTGATGTTCGTAATCGACGAACTGCGTCTCGAGCGGCGGGGTTGATGACCCATCGGATGGCCGCGCGGTCGAAAGCTCCAGGGCAACATTGGTCCAGTCCTCTCCTGACTTCTGGGTGATCGCGGCGCGACGCGCAAGGTTCACCTTCGGTAGTTCCGTCTTCGATCCCGTTTGCAGCCGCGCGTCGTAGATCGGCGCCCAATGGGCTTCCGGCACCTGGTAGCGGATTGTCAGATCGGCATCGAGCGGGCTCTGCGCGATGACGTGAACCGTAACCTCGGTCTGCTGCGTCTTTGCCGGAGCTAACGACTGCAGTTGGTTTTCGAGATCTTTGACCTTGCGATCGATGTCGCGAATTTTCTGCTTTGCCTCGAGCCCGAGTTTGCTGGCGTCGCCGGTCGCTTGGGCAATGAGGGCGAGAATCTTCGGCCAGTCGTCACCGCTTGATGGTGCCCCAGCCGCCGCCGGGGGTAGCGGCCGCGTCGGAAGCTCCGCAAGATTTCCAATCAGCGTCTGTTGCGTCTTGGCCGCTTCCGCCTGCGCGTCGAACCCGGCTTTCTGATCGTTCAATTGCTCGATCTGGTCTTCGAGCGATTTCCGCATCGCATCCGCTGCCTGGCTTTCGGCGCGCTGCAGAAGCTTGCGCGAGGTATCGACGGAGCCGATCTCGAGCTTACCCGTGGCCTTACCTTCGACGCGGATCGACCCCGGCACGGCACTCGCGGGCACATCATCGATGATGATCGTGTGTTCGCCTTTTTCGATCTTCACTTTGGCGAGGCGCGTCACCTCCGCACCCGATAAATACACGGTCACGGAATCGACGATCGAGGTTGCAGGCACCTGGGCGGCAAATACCCCCGAGCACGGAACGACCAAAAGAAGTGCCGCTAGGGCAAAACGCATATGACTGACCTTTGGCTGATTGACGGTTGCGAGTGACAACGGCAAACGCCCGGCCATTTTGCGGCGGCTGGCGAGCACGGAGCGATTATGACCGATACGGGAGGCAAGAGGAAGCCATTGACACGGAACCGTAATGTTTAAAATTCCGATTGAATCAGGCTTCCAGGCTGACGCGCGCCCGCGCCTGCGTATAGGCCCAATCGAGCCACGGAGTGAGCGCCAGGATATCGTTCTTTTCGATCGTCGTGCCGCACCAGATACGAAGCCCCGGGGGCATACCGCGATAGGCCGCGATGTCATAGGCGGCGCCCTCAGCTTCGAGCACACGCACCATATCGCGCGTAACATTCAATGCCGCAGCGTCACCCGCCTTTAGAAGATCCGGATCGACAAAGCGCATCGCAACGGACGTATGCGATCGCGTCAGCGGATCGATCGCCAGCGGTTCGACCCAAGGAGTGCGCTCGATCCAGTCATAAAGAGCCGCCGCGTTG
>NZ_DATNBA010000082.1:0-3444 GCF_035572195.1 Hyphomicrobium sp.
AACATTAAACAGGAACGTACACTGTCGCTCTCGATCATCACCGTGCAGGCGCCGCACACGCCGTGCTCGCAGCCGACATGCGTTCCGGTGAGGCCGAGTTCGCCGCGCAGGAAATCGGCGAGCAGTAGCCGCGGCTCTACGGCGCGCCGGTAGACAGCGCCGTTGACGGTCACAGTGATCTCGCGCGTTTTGCTCATGTGGCACTCTCGTTTGCGCGGCGCCACGCGGCGGAGACCGCCCGGCCAACCAACACACTTGCCAGATGACGCCGGTAATCCGACGAAGCATGAAGATCGGTTTCTGGCTCGATAGCAGCACGGACAACATCAATGATGCGGTCGATCAGGCCCGGTTCGAGTGCCTGGCCGACCAGCAGCGCTTCGGCTTCGGCGACGCGCACTGGGGTGGGGCCCACGCCGGTCAGAGCGATGCGGGCTTGGGAAATAACGCCAGCGGACAGCGTCAAGGTCGCTGCCGCGGCAGCAAGCGCGAAATCGCCGCTGCGGCGTGCAACTTCCTCGAAACCCCAGCCGGTTTTCGGCGGTAGTTTCGGCAGCGCAATCTCGGTGACGATGTCGTCGCGGGCGAGATCGACCGTGAGCGCGCCCACGAAAAAATCGCGAGCGGCGATCGTCCGCTTACCCGAAGCCGACGCAATGTGAAGCTCGGCATCAAGCAGCAGCGCCATCATCGGTAGTTCGGCGGCGGGGTCGGCATGCGACAGGCTGCCGCCAATGGTCCCGCGATTCCGTATGGCGAGGTGGGCGACGTGCGTCATGGCGGAGGCGAGGACTGGCAGATGTCGGGCGATGACTGGCGAGGTTTCGATTTGATAATGTCGCGTGAGCGCGCCGACACAAATTTTTTTTCCCGCCTCCTCGATGAAGGCCAGGTCGCCTATCCGATTGATATCGATGAGAACCGACGGACGAATGAGACGGAAATTGAGCATCGGAACGAGGCTTTGGCCACCAGCGATGATCTTCGCGTCGCCACCGCCATCAGCCAACGACGCGACTGCCATGTCGATGCTGTCGGCAATCACATAGTCGAACGCTGCAGGCTTCATGACTGTCGAAAGTCTCACGCCGTAATGACTTTCATAATTAGACTATGTAGGCTATCGTCAGTCAAGAAGCCGCGCGCAAGGTGCGCCGCAAGGCCGAGACAAAAAAATAGAGCACGCGCCAATACGGAGTGGCGGTTGAGTCAGGTTGTGAGTTTGAGGCGCCGCTCGATGCAACGCCGCGCCCGTCCGCTACGGGCGAAGCCGTTGCGAGTCGTTCACGAGCGCAACTGCTCGGTTGGCCGCACGGTCGCTATCCTGAGCGACAGCTGGGCTTTTCTTGTGCTCCGCGAAAGCTATTTTGCCGCTACGCGTTTCGAGACGTTTCAATCGGCGCTTGGAATTCCGCGCGCGACGCTTACGCAGCGATTGCGCATGCTCACCACGCAGGGCCTGCTCCGGCGCGTGCAATATTCGGAGCGCCCCCAGCGCTTCGAATATCGGCTCACGGCGATGGGCATGGATCTCTATCCTGTAATGATGGCTCTCCTCGCCTTCGGTGATAAATGGTTGAAGAAAACCGCCAAGCCGCCGATCTACCTCGTCCACAATCCTTGCGGTGAAGTGTGCCGGCCGATGGTGGCCTGCTCACAGTGCAAGGAAGAGGTCAATGTCAGAACCGTTAGCTACCGCGATGGTCCCGGCGCCGGCACCACACCCGTCGTTGACGCCAAACGCAACCGACGGCCTTCGGATCCGTCCGTACTCGACCGTGGCAGGCCGAGTTCGGTTGCCCAGACGCTGAAGATTATCGGCGACCGTTGGAGCTTCATGGTGATCCGAGAAGCCTTCTTCGGCATCCGTCGGTTTGACGATCTGCAAAACACGCTCGGCATCGCGCCTAACATTCTTACGGATCGGCTTGATCGACTTGTGGCGGAAGGAATCTTTAAACGCCGCAAATACCAGGATCTCCCAGAGCGCTACGAATATCCGCTCACTGATAAGGGCAAAGACCTCTACGGTCCGCTGATCGCGATGCTGCGTTGGGGCAACGACTGGCTTGCGCGCGGCGAAGTTCCGCTGATTCTGAAACACACGGATTGCGGCAAAGACTTCAATCCCACTGTGGTCTGCGACCACTGCCGCAAGCCACTCAAAGCTAAGGAAATGAGCTATCGCTTAAATTATCGGCCCCGCCGCGACAGCCGGCCACTCAAGCCGGGACGGCCGATCGCGCTCGAGGAAGCCTGAACTGACCGAATGTGATGAAGCGCTGAAACAGCGGGCCACTGTTGACATGCATTACTAGACTGACCAATCATTGGAGCAACAAATAAAAAAGTGCCGGGGAGGACAATCGATGCAGATCAAGCGTACGCTTGCGTTCGTTGATGACGTTGCGATTGATGCCGGGCAAACCGTGAACCCGCCGCTGCGCAAGGTCGCAGTTGTCGCCATCATCGACAATCCGTTCGCCGGAAAGTTCGAAAAGGACTTGAGCCCGCTCACCAAAGCGAGCGAAGAGATCGGCCGCCATATAAGCAAGATGGCGATCGCGCTGCTCGCCCCGCACAAGCCAGAAAGCTACGGCAAGGGTGCGGTGATAGGCACCAATGGCGAGCAAGAGCATGGTGTCGCGATGCTGACGACCGTTTTCGGAAACGTCATGCGCGACGCGGCCGGCGGTGGCAAGGCGTGGATTTCTTCGCTTACCAAGCGTGCGGCGCCAGGTGCAAGCATCGACATTCCGTTCGCGCACAAGGACGCGCTCTATGTGCGTTCGCACTACGACGGCATTACCATCACGCTAACCGACGCGCCTCTGCCGGATGAAATCGCCCTGATCTGCGCGTTTGCTAACCGCGGCCGCCCCAACCATCGCGTCGGCGGACCGAAGGCGAGCGAGATCAAGGGCGTCGACGGCCTGACGTGACGCCGGCGAGCACGGCACTACGGATAACTTTCGGAGCTGGCTATGACGACTTGTAAGACTGGTGCAGAGCACCTCAAATCCCTCAAGGACGGTCGCACAGTCTATATCGACGGCAAGCTTGTTGCCGACGTCACCGAGCATCCGGCCTTTCGCAACTCCGTGAAGTCGGCGGCGATGCTTTACGACTTCCAGGCCAAACCCGAAAACATCGAACTGATGACGTTCGTGCCGAACGGTTCGAACCGTCGCGTCAACCGTTCTTGGCAGATGCCGCGCAACTACGGCGAAATGGTACAGCGGCGCAAAGCCATGCAGGCCTGGGCCGCCATCTCCTACGGCTTCATGGGCCGTTCGCCCGATCACCTTGCCTCCGCCTTGGTCGGCCAGCGCATGGGCATCGAAGTCTTCGAAAAGCACGGAGCCGAGCGCGCCAAGGCGTTGCGCGATTATTTCGAGGAGGCGAGCCGTAACGACTACTTCCTCACTTATGTCATCATCAATC
>NZ_DATNBA010000083.1:0-14451 GCF_035572195.1 Hyphomicrobium sp.
TTGGTAGCGGGAGGCGGACTTGAACCGCCGACCTACGGATTATGAGACCGTCGCTCTAACCACCTGAGCTATCCCGCCACGCCAACCGGTATTCTGCCGTCGAGCGCCGTCTATAGGGATCGCGGCCGCATTCTGTCAACACAACGCGCCGCGAACGTGACCATGCGGACAGAGTCCGGGTCGATAAGGCACATCCGAAATGCCGAGGCATCCCGGGTGTGGGTGATTATTCCGCTGCAACCGGGCGTTCGGCGACGGAGGCCTCCTTGCGGAAGCGCATCATCGTGAAGATGCCCCAGGGGCGCAACGAGCGGCGGTCCATCAGCTTCAGGTCCTGGCAGACCATGACGCGCGACACGTCGAAGACCGAATGCCAGCCGACGAGATCGGCAAAGGGCGCCATCTGGCGCTCGACCCAACCTCTGACGCCATCATCCTGGCTGAAGTGATTGACGAGCATGACCTCGCCGCCGGGCTTCGTGACGCGCGCCAACTCGAGCATCACCTTCTGCGGATCAGGCACGACCGTGATGACATACATCGCAACGACCGTGTCGAAGGAATTGTCGGAAAATCTCAGGTCGCTGGCATCCATTTCATGGAGGCCGGTAATGTTCGTCAGTCCTTCGGCTTTGACGCGCTCGCGGGCCTTTTCGAGCATCTCGGGCGCGAGATCGATGCCGACGATATCGAGGTGCTTCTGATAGTCGGGAAGGGCGAGACCGGTTCCTACGCCAACCTCGAGCACGCGGCCGCTGCTGCCGTTGATGATCTCGACGGCGTGGCGCCTGCCGGCGGTGGACACCGCACCGAACGTATAATCGTAAACCGGTGCCCAGCGGCGATAGGCGTCGCGCACGGCGCTCTCGTCAAGCTGCATCGGCTTTGGTTCGAAACGCCTTCTCGCTGTGCCCGCCCGCGCACCCGAGGTGCGCCCAAAGCCTGAAGACTGCTTGTCACTCACTGCCGCTCTCCATCATCCCGCTATCGAACCCCGGAAGAAGTTACCGCCGGGCCTCGGCCATTGTTCCGCCCTTGACGCGATAATCAGCAGGACTCGCGGACTTAATCGTCTTCGCGATGTAACCGCCCCCGAGCACCTGCGCCTCGGTTCCCGCATCGGCATAAAACACGCACGCTTGCCCCGTCGCAATACCTTCCTCGCCATCGATCAGCTCGATCCGAACAACACCATCGGGTTCCGCGTGGACGAGAGCCGGCCGTAGAGCCTGCGAAGATCGCATGCGAACATAGAGTGGCAAGCCGTCGCGTGCGATAGCGATAAGCGGCTTTTCCCCTAGCCAATTAACGTTACGGAGCACAAGGCCTGCCGTCGTCAGCGCCGCGCGCGGACCGACTACGACTTCATTGCGCGCCGCGTCGAGCCGCACGACGTAAAGGGCTTCCGCAGCCGGGATCTTGATGCCGCGCCGCTGACCGACCGTGTAGTGAATAATGCCGTCGTGACGACCGAGAATGCGACCGTCGAGGTGGACGATGTTGCCGGAGTCGAGGGCGCTCGGTTTCAGCCGTTCGATGACGTCAGTGTAGCGTCCGGTCGGCACGAAGCAGATGTCCTGACTGTCGGACTTATCGGCGACGGGAAGATTGAAGGCGCGCGCCCGCTCACGCACTTCGGCTTTTTGCATGCCGCCGATCGGGAACCACAACGACGCGAGCTGTTCTTTCGTGACGCCGAATAGAAAATAGCTCTGATCGCGATCGGGGTCGGCGGCGCGTGCGAGTTCAGGGCCGTGAGGGGTGTCGCGCCGCTGCACGTAATGGCCTGTCACCAGAAATTCGGCGCCGAGGTCCTTCGCGGTCTCGAGCAGATCGTGAAACTTGATTTCGTTGTTGCATGTGACGCACGGGATCGGAGTCTCGCCGGCGATGTAACTTTCGGCGAACGAGTCGATCACCTTCGCGGCGAAGCGGGCCTCGTAGTCGAGCACGTAGTGCGGAATGTCCAGAGCTTCGGCGACGTGCCGCGCGTCATGGATGTCCTGGCCGGCACAGCAGCTTCCCTTTCGGCCCGTTGCCGTTCCGTGGTCGTAGAGCTGCAGCGTCACGCCGATGACCTCGTGCCCGGCAGCCTTCATCATCGCCGCCGCGACGGAACTGTCGACGCCGCCCGACATCGCGACGACGACGCGCCGTCTGGCGCTCGAGGCGGCAATGGGCTGTGGCTGGGTGTCGGTCATGGATGATCTGGTCTGCTCAGCTTCGTAAGGAATGGTAACCGGGATCCTGGCCGGACTATATCCGGTACCAGCGGTCTAGCAAAAGGCCAAAGAGATTCATGGCCTTAATTGGGACGACGGGGTCCGCCGGCGTGCGTTAAGCTCGCTTATCAATAAGCCATGACAGGCACCTCGGGCAAGGCGACGTTATGTGCTGCCGAGATGTGCTGCCGAGTGAATTGGCCCAAAATTCGCTACGCCGGATTCAGGTTATCGCGATGTCCCAAATTGGAACGGGTGTTCCCCATAAATACCCGTTTCGAGGCCCGGCAAAGCTGAATTGGTACGCCCATTTAAGGCTTTTTCACTCAATGGGTTAGTGCTAATTTAATCGCAGCCTGCTAGAACTAAACGTGTGGTCAGAGAGTGTGTATTGAGTATCATGACCGAGCAGCAGATGAGAGCGCGCGGGCGCTACGTGATCGGACCTGACGGGTCTCCGCTCACGGTCGCCGATCTTCCCCCGCGGGACACCAAGCGTTGGGTAATCCGGCGCAAGGCAGAAGTGGTTGCGGCTGTGCGCGGCGGTCTCCTCAGTATTGAGGAAGCCTGCGAGCGTTACACGCTGACTGTTGATGAATTTCTGTCCTGGCAGCGTTCAATCGACAAGCACGGCCTTCCGGGGCTGCGCGCCACGCGGCTGCAAGATTACCGCGAGTAATTCTGGGTGCATGTGATGAGGCAGCGGCCGGTTTCGCCGCAGCTTAACTTTGCGTGCCGACTTGTCGGCCGGCGCTGATCGCGCTCTGCGTCATTGCTCGGCGGCGGGCTTCGGCGGAGCCGCTTTGACCTTGGATTTTTTCGCCTTGTGCGCGGGTTTTGGAATCTCCACTGCCGCGGGCGGAGCAGGCACCCAACCGACCACCGTCGAGTTTTCCGTGCAACCTTGATCGCCCTTCGACCAGCGCCCGACGTCCTGCGTCATGGCGGAGGCGAACGCGTCGGTCATTTTAAGATTTTCCGTTTTAACCGTTGCCGATGATTCCCCCGTTGGATCGATGTTGACCAGGTAGGCCTTGGCACCACGCGGATTAGGCTGCGTCGGATCACGCTGATGAATGACGATTTGCGCCTTGCCGCCGCGCGATGGTGCGTCGGCGCTCGCGTGAAAAATGTAATCCTTCTTGAGCGGACCGTTGGCGCCGAACCAACAGCCCATGGCTCCTTGCGCGATGCGCGAGTAAATGTCGGTCGCCGATCCGACCGGCTGGCCCATCGCAACCGGAATTGCCTCAGAGATCGAGCCGACCGACGGAAGTTTTGGAAGGGTGAGGGGCTCAGCCTGCTGACCGGCGCCTGCGCACGCCGACAGGATGGCCGCAGTCAGCAGCGCGGAGAGCGCAAACCATGAGCGATTGATCGACATTTTGCTCCGGTTGACGGCATGCCTCAGCTTTTGTGCCTTGGCGCAGGAAACAACCGAGATTGCGTGTGCCCGGCGCGCCAACTTTGGGCAAGAGGGTTACCCACGGACCAATCGGCGCGATTAACAGAAATGACACATGAAAAAGGCGGCGCCTTTCGGGCGCCGGGGGACTTGCTTAGTGAATTGGATGAATTCCGCGGATTTGCCGCGCCGAATCAGTCTGTGCGGATTGCAACTTGAACCCGAAGAAATCGATTAGCGCAGCGCCGTAATTCCGAACGGTCGTTCGCGGCGGGGGCCACGAGAGTCCTCGCGACCTTCGACCTGTTGCGTCACACGCGAGAATTGCTCGACCGTATCGTCGCGTTCACGAACTGCAGCGGCGAGTTTCTCGCGCAATCCCTCGGTCGACTGCCGGAGATTATCGCGGCGCTGAGCTGCAGCTTTTGCGAACGTCGAATAAGAGAAGTGCATATGATCGCGAACGCCGGTGCGATCTTCTTCAATTTGAATTTGACGCTCGAGATCGGACGCCATCTGGTCGAACTCGCGGATGATCCGCTGCAAATCCTCGACCTTTCGCGACTTCTCTTCGACTTCATGACGCTTCAAGCGCACGGCCGTTTCTCGTGACTTCATCGTTCGATATCCCGAACCAATTCGAACTCGCATCGCCGGTTACTCAAGAAACGTGCCAAGGCGTCGTCTGGATTTCGTCGTTGTAGCAACCATGAATAAATACGTTAAAGGCTCTATTCGGCTGCGTTGCAGGTGCCTAATAGGACTTCAATACTGTGTATAGCATGTTGCGCTTAAGTTGCGGTAAAGCAACGCGTAATCTTTTCTGATGGATCGTGCCGTTTGGAGGCAAATTTTTGCCTTTCTCCGTCTAGGGCGATGAAGCGAATTCTGTTAGCTCTTGATTCGAACCGAATGCAGGTCGCAAGGCGGTCGGGCAGGTCAGTCGGCGGGGTGGGCGCCCCAAGGACGGACTTACGCGGCGGGATCTGTTGGCGGTCGAGAGGGGCGCAGTTCTAAAATCTTGATACATGCGACGGGCCAGCTTTGGCGCGAACGGGGTTGTTTGGCCTCTGAGCGGCATAGGAATGATCTGTCTATGGGCCAAGCGCTGGCAGTAATCGCTGGAAAACTTTCAGCGTTCTTGCTGGCGGTGTTAAATAACTAACACAGAATTAGGGTTTGTTAACCTCTCGACGCTAACTTCCTAACGATCGCTTAGCTCGAACTGTTGTGCGTTTTCTTTGGGCGAAAGAGCAGACAAAGCGCGGACACGGATCGGATAGGCACCAGAGGAACGGTCATGCGAGTTCTACTCATCGAAGATGACAGTGCCACGGCACAAAGCATCGAACTGATGCTGCAGTCGGAAGGCTTTAACGTTTACACGACCGACCTCGGGGAAGAAGGCGTAGATCTCGGCAAGCTCTACGACTATGACATAATCCTCCTCGACTTGAACCTCCCGGACATGAGCGGCTACGAGGTTCTGAAAACGCTTCGCGTTTCCAAGGTTTCGACGCCGATCCTCATTCTCTCGGGGTTGGCCGGTATCGACGACAAGGTCCGCGGTCTGGGCTTCGGCGCCGACGATTATATGACAAAGCCATTCCACAAGGATGAGCTGGTCGCGCGCATTCAGGCCATTGTCCGTCGCTCGAAAGGCCACGCGCAATCGATCATCGAGACCGGCGATTTACGGGTGAATCTCGATACGAAGACGGTCGATGTTCACAACCAACGGGTGCATCTGACCGGCAAGGAATACCAGATGCTCGAGCTGCTTTCGCTGCGCAAGGGCACGACGCTGACGAAAGAGATGTTCCTCAATCACCTCTACGGCGGCATGGACGAGCCGGAGTTGAAGATCATCGACGTGTTCATCTGCAAGCTTCGCAAGAAGTTGCAGGCTGCAACCGGCGGAAAGCATTATATCGAGACGGTATGGGGCCGCGGGTACGTTCTGCGCGATCCGGGTCACGAAGGCTCGGAAGCCGCCTGAACCAATTCAGATCTGGCGGTTATCTTCAAATAATGCAGGGGCCGTGAGGCCCCTGTCGCTTTATGGGTATCGGACTGCTGGCGTCCGCGTTTACTTCAACGGCACAGAGGCCTCATCCCGACCGCCGAAGCGATAGTTGATCGAAAGTCGCCCCATCTGGATGACGGGGTCGAACTTCGTCGAGACGAATTCATTAATCTCTGGCGCATCATTGGGCAGTAACGTCATCCGTTCGCTTCCGAGATTAAGATAACGGTATTCCGCCTTGAGAGAGAGCGCCTCGTTGAGACGCGTTTCGACACCGCCTCCGAAGAACACGCCGGAGAAGCGCTTGCTGTCGAACAAGACAGTACCTTCCGATAGGACGTTCTGGCCGCCGAAGTCGATGCCCGCCCGAAGGTTCGTGTCGTCGAGCCCGGCATTGGCATAACCGGCGCTGCCGAATATCAGCGTATCGGGGGTCGTCAGGTAGCCAAGACGTCCGCCAATCATGAAAATGTTCTGGAATCTCGATTTGATGCCTATCCCGAGAGTAGCGTCGTCTTCGGATACTCCCAAACTGGTGTTGTGGTGCAAATTGGAAAAGTCGGCGTCGGCAAACGCGCCGACGACGATTCTGGGGCTTGCCTGATAGTCGTAACCAACTGTGCCGGAAATGAACCCGCCCTGGCTGCCCATTCCGTCAATGTCGACATTGAAGATCGATCCGGGCTGGGGCGAGCGGTCGGCGAGGGTAATGTCGTTGGTCGCGGCACCATATCCGGCGCCAAAGCCAAGATAACTACCCGTCCAGGTGCCTGCGGCCCGTGGAGCCGGTTCGTCGGCTGGTTCCGACTTGCCGCCAAAGCGGTAATTCAGCGACACTCGCCCAGTTTGAATTTGCGGCTTTAGCGATGCGCCCACAAAGTCGCTAATGCCCGTACCGGGCAGCACGGTCGCACCCTCAGTTTGCAATGACGTGTAACGATATTCGCCTTTGATACTGAAGCCGTTGGAAATCAGTGTTTCGACACCGCCGCCGACGAAATAGCCATTGAAGTTTCCGACGCTCGCAAGCGTACCGCTGATGCTGCCGACATCTGAACCGAGGGACGCCTTGATATTGCTCGTCTCGACGCGCGCGTAGCCGAACGTCGTGAAGAAGAGAGTTGTCGGCGACACGAGATAGCCGAGCCTGCCGCCTATTGAGAGTTGGTTTTCAATGTTGAAGTCGGCGCGCGCGTTGGCGTCTGCCAGCGGCGGAATTGAAAGAGATAGTGTCGTGTCGATGTCGGAAACGTCGTAGTCGACGAAAGCGCCAATGACGAGATTATTAAAGATTGTGCGGTCGTATCCTGCGCCAAATGTAAAAAATCCGCCTTTTCCACCAAATCCGTCAATCGTCAGCTTGGCGTCATCGATTAGTCCCTTTGGAGCTATGCCCAGCTCATTGTTGGCAATTCCGTATCCCCCACCGATACCGAAAGAAAATCCATCCCAGTTGCCGGCGAATGCTTGTCCGGAAAGTATTGTGATCGAAACACCAGTAAGCAAGGCCATTTTGGCGCATTTATAAGTCATGGTAGCCCCTCATGCTCGGGACGAGAAAAATGCAATAGGGAGTTGCTAGTGCGATTCGGCGACCCCTCCCTGCACGGACAATGCGAATGCCCTGGGTGTGTGATGCCCGGGCTACAGGTGGCTTATCGGGGATTCTCAGCCGTGCCGGGGACGTTGCACCGCGGGGCCGAGACGTTCAGCCAAGGCCGGGAACTTCTCTCGTTCGATATGGAATGCTTCGCGCCGCTGGCGAAGTTGAACTAAGACGGCCCGTGTAAGCCGAGGAGCATTGTCATGACCCAACCGAACGCCGCGCCAGGATCCCCGCTCAAAGCCGCGATCGTGCGCGTCACGCCGTTCGAACAGAATTGCACCCTGATCTGGGATGAGGCCACGAAGGTGGGTGCCGTCGTCGATCCGGGCGGCGACCTCGAGCGGATCGAGCAAGCCATCAAACAAACCGGAATCTCGATCGAGAAAATACTGTTGACCCACGGACATATCGATCATGCCGGCGGCGCCGACGAATTGCGCGAAAAGCTCGGGGTCAAAATAGAGGGACCGCACAAAAACGACGTCATTCTCCTCGATAACCTGGAGAAGCAGGGCAAGGTTTACGGGGTCGACGGCGTGCGCAACGTAACGCCCGACCGCTGGCTGGAAGAGGGCGACCGGGTAACGGTCGCCGGCCACACCTTCGAAATTTTCCATTGCCCCGGACATTCGCCGGGTTCGGTCGTCTTTTTCGACCGGGCGCAACGCTTCGCGCTGGTCGGCGACGTGCTGTTTCGCGGATCGATCGGGCGAACCGACTTCCCATATGGCGACCACGCGGCGTTGATCTCGTCGATCAAGTCGAAGCTGCTGCCGCTGGGCGACGATATCGCCTTCATCTGCGGTCACGGCGAGCCGGGGCAATTCGGCCCCGAACGCCTGACTAATCCCTTCCTTGTCTGAACGCCGGCCGGCTTAGTACGTCCATTCCCAGTGCAGGCAGCCGAAGACGCCGCATTCGCGGGACAGGGTGCCGTAGCCCTTCATCGAGTGGCCATCATCCGCGGTGAGATCAACGGTCTCGACGCGCAAAGTCTCTTCGCAACTGCGCCGGCAATACGTCCAGGCGCCGCCTGGCAACTGCACTTGCCAGCCGTTTCTGCCGGGCCTGACGACGCTCGAGATGACGCCGTTGCCGTGGTGGCTGCGGGCGGTAATGACTTCGCCCGGCTGATAGGACGAGCGAAGCCGACGGAAACCAGCGTCGGATGCAGAAACCATCGTGACGGCCAGCAGCAAAGCGGCGACCGATATCGTGGCGAAGTGTCTTGCGAGCATGGAAGTCTCCATTCTTATCACGTTTAGTCTCGCCGCCTCGCTCCGACGTTCGGCAATGAGACATCTCGAACTGCAGGGCGCCAGCCGGTCCGCTTATCGAGACATCGAAATGTTGACGGCCTTCAGCGTCGGCCCGCTTGTCGAAACGTCAACCGAATGCTTGCTGCCGCCGATTGAAACCGTCATCGAACCGTCGATGCCGCCGCTGATGATGAGGTTCATCTTGGTGGCGGTTGCCCTGCCGGACACAGTACCCGACTGATTGTACGTCCGTTCTTCCCAGTTGCCGCTGACCGCGCCTTGAGCGTCGACGAGATTGGCGCGCAGCTCAACCTTGGCGGAGGCGTTGGCGCAGCGGATCGACAGGCCGAGGGTGTGTGGGCCGCCCGTATTCGTATAGTAGCCCTTGCAACGCAGGCTTTCTGTCTTGCCGCCGTCGAATTTGGCAACGCCGGACCCGCTCCAAGTCCCGGTGAGAGATGTAAAAGGGTTGCCGGCGGCGCCGAGTACGGGGCTGGCGAGCACGGCGATAGCCAGGGCCGCGCATGCGGCACTCGCCTGAAAGCGAACTGCAAGTCGTGTGTCGCGAACCACTAAGCCCTCCTCATCATTGCGGATCTTGAAGCGGCGCGCATTATTGTCCGCCGCCAGTTAATTTGCGAGCCATATGGGTGAAGTTCAGACTGTCAGAGAAGAGTGTTGCTGGTCAGCGACAGTGAACACGCATCCACGTTCGCGCCAATGCAACCGGGCAGCAGGAATCCCGACGGCCCGGGCCCGCGAGTTACCCCAATGTAGCCTACAAAGCGTCGCGTTCGGCGCGCACGTTGCCGTCATCGCTGGTTGTTGCAGATAGTCGATGCACTGCATCGCAGCCTTAACGGGGTGCTGCGATGCAATTGGAGAACCGCGGCGCACTCGCGGAAATGTCCACTGCACGCCAGCCTGGTGAGGGAGTTTAGGACATGCGTCAGTCTTACCGCGCTGCCACGTACGTGGCGGTTGTCGTGGTTTCCAGTCTTGCCGCGACCCAGAACTGGGCGGCACCAACCCCGATTGATCCACTCGCGAGCCTTGCAGGCCGATGGGTGGGCATGGCGACCATGACATCGGACTCTGGGCCTGCTTCGAACTTCAAGTGCGTCGTGACCTACATTCCGCGCAAAGACGTTCGAGGCATGCGCCAGACAATACGTTGCCAGGACGCCTCGAACTTCAAGCTGCACGCGGCGACGGACCTCACTGTCGAGGGCGACAGGGTCACCGGTCTCTGGAAGGATAAGATCAACGATGTCGGAGGCACCGTCGATGGCTCCGTCACTGCGAACGGCTTCGACATTCATCTTGCTGGACGCTTTTTCGAAGCGCGGATGGCGGTTGCCGGGCAGGGCTGCGATCAGTCCGTGACGGTGTTGCCGCAAAAATCAGACATGTTCCGCGAGCTGGCGGCCACGCTGAAGAAGTGCTGACCTCGCCGCATATAGGCCGATACGCCGTCAAAACGGTTCGACGACGCGCGTGACGTTCGGCGGGGCACCCGTGTTGGGATCGTAGCGAAAATCCAGGATGACGTTGTAAAGATCTTCGGTCCACGGGTTGGGGAAGCTGCCGGGCGGTGCGCCGAGCGATGCGGCAATCTCCGAGAGCTTGCGATGATGCCAGCAGACAACGATCGTCTTGCCCTGATAGGTCGGATTGGAGAAAATCTCTCTGACGAGTTCTTCGAAGTCATCGTCCTCGATGTCATGGTGGATGGGTATGCCGATCGCGGCCGCGAGAGGTTCGACGGTTTCAATTGAACGTATCGATCGCTTCGAGCGGGCGGCGGCAAAAATGAAATCCGGTCTGCCGAAGGTTTGCGGAATATAGGTCGCGAGACGCTCGGCGTGTTTCCGTCCCTCCTCGGATAAATGGATGTCTTCGGGATCGCCCGTCTTCTCGGCATGGCGCATCAGTACAATACGGCTTGGGCCGCCATCGGGGTGCGCGACTGCGGTGGCGGTCGCCGACGGTCCGCCGCGCGACCGGTAGAATAGGTAACCTAGCCCGTAAGCCAGAACCGGCACGCCGAGCGCCAGGGCGGTGGTGGTAAGATAATAATGCCTTACGGCCGATGCGAATGCGGCGAGCGTACCCGGATCGTGGCCATCGATGTCGAGCGGCACACTTGGGTAATAGGCTTCCGCGCTCCAAAGGACGAACGCGATCCAGGCCACGCTGGCAAGCGCCCACCATCTCGTCAGTTTGCGGCAAGACTTGTGATGATTTTTCACGCGCTCCACCCTCGTTTTGATCATCGAACCCAGAGATATATTCTACCGCCCATCCGGAACAGCGCTGGCATTTGGAGAAATCTTTACGAGGCTTAACGGCTTCGTTGGTAAACGGCCAGAAACGAATGGGCACTGTTTGCGGCGTCCAGCCTAACTGAGCGAGCACGTCGTCAACTCTTGCGCAAGCATCGTCGTATAATGTCGTTGCAGAGTGCCGGCGTTTTTTTTGGAATTGCGATAGCGCCATGACCAGCACGACGCTCGATGGCGAGCTGCTGTCACAACTTTCAGAGATTCCGGAAGTCGGCTTGACCGGCTTCACGGCCCGTGAGGGGCTGACCGGCGGCGTCACAATTCTCAGGCGCGGCAACTATTTTGGCAGTTGGCGCGTATCGGCCGGGGAACTTGTCTGGGTGCACGCCAACCTGTCGGAGCCGAGTCATTTCGTGGCGTCGGTCGACGAAGCCGTGCGCTATACGCTCTTGCTGATCTTGCGCAATATCGAGACGCCGATCAGTAAGCCTCGGGCGTACTCGCGCGCCGGGTGAAACGTTTAATTCAGGCAAGCGCGATGGATATCTTGACGGTGCCGGGAGACTGCTAGATACCGAAATAGCCGACAAAAGCGGCTTTTGGGGAGGAAATCATGGCCGAAAAGTCACCTGGTTCCGTATCCGCCAGTCTCATTATTGTTATCATTGTTGCAGCGGCGATTGGCGCTGTCATCGCTCTAATTCTGCAAGGTGCCGGACTTTCTACACGGGCGATCGCTATAATTTCGGGCTTCGTCGCAACGATCATCGCCAGCATTGCGCGTTATAAAATCCTGTTTCTCGGTGCCGGAAAGGGCCCGGACGATTCTCGCATACCGTCCGTCGTCGTGACCTACGCGGCTATCGCTTCTATTGCGGGAAGTCTCGCGGCGCATGACCTCTTCCGCTATATGCACGAAGACGTAGGAATCGGATTTCTGGGCGCGCTCGCCGGATTGCTGTCGGCAATTCTAATGGCGATGCTGATGATCACCTATCACATGAACTCGCAGCCGCTCGGACGATAGATTTCGTTTTGCTGTTCGGAACTCGGTTGAGCAAGAGATGAAAAGGCGCACGCCTCGATTTCGGGGCGTGCGCTTTTAAATTCGAAGGATGGGGAACGCGCTACGCGGCCAAAACGGCGCGCTCGTGCTTGCCTTCTTCGATCTCCTCGATAATCTTGGCGACGAACGCATCAAGATCGCCGGGATTGCGGCTCGTTACGATTCCTTGGTCGGCGACGACGGGCTCATCGACCCAATTGGCGCCGGCGTTGATCATGTCGGTCTTGATCGAGGCGTACGACGTCGCCTTGCGTCCGCGAATGGCGTTGGCCTCGATCAGCAGCCAAGGCGCGTGACAGACAGCGGCTACGACTTTGCCCTCAGCGATAAATGCCTTGATCAGTTTCATCGCCTCGGGGCTTTGACGCAGCGTGTCCGGGCTCATCTGCCCGCCTGGCAGAACCAGCGCGTCGTACAGCGATGTCGAGACCTCGGCCAACTCGGCGTCGACTTGCACGGGCTTACCCCAGTCGTGATTTTGCCAGCCGGTAATGGAGTCTTTTGCTTTGCGCTCTTTCGGCGCGGCGACATGCACGAGTTGCGCAACGGCGGCAAGCTTCTGGCGCGGTACGTCGAGTTCAGACTGTTCGAACCCATCGGTTGCGATGATGAGAATTTTTGCATTCTTTATCTTCGGCATAGACACTCTCCTCGAACCAAGTGGACTAGGAGGAACCCCGCGGCCGCGTGCCGGTTCCGGTCCGCTTGATGGGCGTATTGCCGCTGTCGCGCATCACACAAGTTTGCATGTAACGCCTAACGGCGTTCAAACCATCTTTCCGAGAACCTTCGACATTTCTGCAGCCGTGAAGGCGCGCAGCGTTTGCGTTCGGACATAGCCCCGGGCTGCGGTGCTGAGCGATAGAGCCGTCGCCGTTTCGTCGTCGGGAGCCTCGCAGACAACAACGACGTCGAAGCCGCCAATCGTCCAATACATGTCTTTGACCGTGACGCCGGCGCTCTTCGCCAATGCCTTGAATTTGTCGGCGCGGTTGATGGTGTCCTTGGCGTCGTGAACGCCTTTATCCGTGAAGTTGGTGAGGACGACATACATTGCCATGAGAGCCTCCACTATGATGGTGCTCCCCGTCTTTTGCCGATGCTAGACCTGTCCCGTTGCGAGGTGTAGTGATTATCGCTGCAGATCACGGAAACGCGCATTTTGAAGGTCTTCCGCCGGAATGATACGGCGCGAGCAGCGCGACGCCTGCAATGACAAGACTTTGAAAACAGGTGAATCCCATGAGCAGGTTCATCGCGTTTATCTATGGACTTGCATCCTATATCCTCGCCGCCGTTACGCTTCTCTACGCCATCGGTTTCGTCTCGGGCCTCGTGGTGCCAAAAACCATAGACACGGGGATCTCCGTGCCGATTGCGGAAGCGATTATCGTCAACCTGTTCCTGATGTCCGTCTTTGCGCTTCAGCACAGCGTAATGGCGCGGAAACCTTTCAAAAAATGGTGGACGCAATTCGTGCCGGAATCGATCGAACGCAGCACCTACGTGCTCTTTTCGAGTCTCGCGCTCATTCTGCTCTTCTGGCAGTGGCGTCCGATACCAGCGGTCGTCTGGCACGTCGACAATCCGCAGATCGCCGCCGCGGTGATGGGTCTGTCACTTGCCGGTTGGCTGATCGTGCTGACCAGCACGTTTCTGATCAACCACTTCGAACTGTTCGGGCTGGAACAGGTCTCAAGTAATTTCGCCAGCCGGCCGATGCAGCCAGCGGGTTTCCGCACGCCACTCTACTACAAGTTCGTGCGTCACCCGCTCTATCTCGGCTTCATCATCGCCTTCTGGGCGACGCCGACGATGACGGTCGGACATCTGCTATTTGCCGCGGTTACCACGGCCTACATCCTGGTCGGCATCATGTTGGAAGAACATGACCTCATCGCTCTTTTTGGCGACGACTACCGCCGATATAAAGAGCGCGTGCCGATGCTGATGCCCTGGCGCAAGCCGGACTAATGTCCGGGCCGTCCGGTTTTTCTCGGGCGGCCGCGACGGCCCTTCTTTTGTGTGGGATCGTCGAATTCGCGCGTGGTGACGGGCGGCGACGGCTTCGACGGGAGCTTGTCGGAAGTTTTCACCGGCAACGAGGCGTGCGGCCCCATTTCATCGAGCGTCGGCTTGTGCGGTCCGGAAATTTTTTCGCCGAAAGCTCCGGCCTTGGTTCGGCTATCGACATTCTGGATGCGTGCCGCCGGAACGGGGCGGTCGGTGCCGGGCCCCATCTCGTCGAGCGACGGTTTGCGAATACGAGATTCTGTTTGCGCCCGGCGACTCCCCTCCGGGGAACCGGCCGCCGGGCGGGACGCCGACTGCGCATATGTCGGCTGAACCGGTTCGTACTCCGTCTGGACGCGTGACGATGAAACTCCCCCCTCACCCTGTCCCTCTCCCCGAGGTGAGAGGGGATTGCTACCTGCACGGGACCGCTCCCTTTCCCCCTGGGAGGAGGGGGTGTTTGATCGTGGCAGATTTGCTTTCGGGCCATACTTGCGCGTGCCCTTGAAACTTCCGGCGCGATCCTCGACTTCGGTCTGGCGCGCCAACGGATCGTCGGCAATGGCGAG
>NZ_DATNBA010000084.1:0-2810 GCF_035572195.1 Hyphomicrobium sp.
GAAACTGCCGAAGGTGATGCGTTCGAGTTGCTCCGTGAGACGTTTAACATAGTGGGGATGACAGTGGCCGAGGCTGCCAACCGCGATACCGGCGATGAAATCGAGATACTCGTTCCCGTCGACGTCGGTAATCGTGCAACCCGAGGCGCGGTCGACCACGATTTGTGAATAGAGAGCAATCGATTGCAGTCCTGGCGCCATCGCCTCGGCCTCGCGATCGAAAATCGCTTTGGACCTGGGGCCGGGCACCGCGCGGCGTTGCGTGCGGTCCTGGCGCCCCGATGCGATGTTGCGGGGCGGTGCGCGGTTCATGGATCAACTCCTCGAAGTTACGATGCGCGGGCGCCGCTGGAAGCGCTCGGTCAGGTGGTCCGCGATTGCTTGTGCCGCCCGGTCGCGATATCGCGCAAAACTGGGCCAGGCATTGATGTCAACGATCTTGGGATCGCCGTCAGGCTGGATGATGGCGTCGCCGCCGAAAATCTCGAGCCCCAGTGCGGCTGCCGCAGCGAACGCAGCCTGGCGCAAGCTCGAAGCCTCGAAGGAATGACCCAGCATTCCTTTGTCGCGATGGTAGAACCACTCGAACCAGTTGGCCATCACTTCCGTGCTGCTTCTCACGCCGTAGAATTTGACGAGATCACCGGCCACGTGCTCCTGCGCGATGATGAACGGGATGCCGCGCTTGGCGAATCGATCCAATGCCTCGTGCCATCCGTCCTCCGATGCAGCATAAATGACATCGCAGGATTGTGTCGCATGGAAATCGTAGCGCTTGATCCACACTCCGGCGGCCGGACGTGGCTTGCTCGCGTCGCTGGCGACGATCTGGCTGGCCGGTGCCGGAACATGGTGTTGTGCAAAGAGTTCGATCATGCGGTGGCGATAGGTGTTGCGAATCGCCTCCGAGGAATTAACGACGATCGAGCCGTCCTTCTCCGCTGTCTTGAGGCGATCAAGAACTGCACCACGCTCGCACATTACGAATATGTTGGTGCAACGGGTCTCAAACGCGGCGTCGGCGGTGGCAAGCTCAACATGGAAGCCGCGCGCCGTCAAAGCCTCACCGACGCTTTTCATTATTGCGCTGTCGTCATCGATACGCCCGGGCGAGTGCGCCAGCTCGCGGTAGATGCCCCGGCAGGTCTTGGCCGTGTTCATGCCCGGGTATTTCCGCGTTCACGATCGAAACCCGACAATTCGGCCGCCGCAATGTCCTGTGCCCGGTCAATGTCGAACACCCGGGGCAAAACGATGCCGTAAACCGGCTGGTGCTCAACCAGCCACCCGAGATAGTCGCGAAGGCGGGCAAAACCGGCCTTGGGCTCCGCTGGCCGCTGCGTCGGCAACCAATAGAGGCCCGCAGTCACATGGCTGCCGCCATTGCCGCCGAGCTTCCGAATACGGCCGTCCGCCGCGTCCAACGTAGCCCACAGCGGATTTTCGTCGTCGACATAGTCGGTCAGGCCCAGCACCACTGCGTTTTTCGCCAGGCGAGTGGCCGATTCTACAAAGGTGTGAAAATCGTTGATCGGCATGATCGCGTCGACCGTCGTAATCAAGGCCGGCGCGCGGGCCAACCGACTAACGACGAGTTGAAAGCTGGCGTAGGACGACGGGGTCGTACGTACAATCATGTCGAGATCAAAATCTTCAGCATGGTCAAGAAGCCATTGCCGGCAATCGTCGCTCGTATCGTTGATGATGATGGTGAGTTGACGAATCCCGACAGCGCGGAAGCGATCGAGGGCCAGGTCGATCAGGGGACGGCCAGCGACCGGTACCATCGGTTTACTGACTCGATACCCGTCGGCCCGCAAACGGCTCCCCTCGCCAGCAGCGATGATGCCTCCCTGGAGGATCGGACGCGCCGAAATTTCAGTCATCTCAAAATCTTCATAAGGTCAGGCAGCCTGGTCACCGTAGCATGAATGGGCGGCTCCGCCGACGCCCGGGTTTCGGCGGTCTGGACATTTTGTGGCGCAATCCAGATGAAGCGCATGCCCATGCGTCTAGCGCCCTCGCGGTCACGGCGCAATGAATCGCCCACGAACACGGTTGTCTCGGGCGTCGCACGAAGCGTCTCAAGGGCCACGTGGAAGATTGCCGGATCGGGCTTCTCGGCGCCGACGCATTGGCTATCGACCATGACTCCGAACAGCGGGGCAATAGCGGCGCTGCGGCACACCGCTTCAAGATTGCCGTAAAAATTTGACACGATGCCGAGCCGATAGCGTGCCTTCAAAGCCTCCAAGATCGGACGATTGCGTGTGAACGCGGCCGAGGCTTCGAACAGAAAGCGCGATGCTACGCGCTGACCGCGGTTCTGTTCGTTGACGGCTCCAGTGTCTTCTGTTCCTGCGCCGCGGCGCGTCAGTTCGGCTTCGAGGTTTGTGGCCAACGCAGTGACCGTTTCGGACAGGCCGGCCGTGGATGACAGACTTCCAACAAGCGGGTCATCGGCGGCGAAGAAAATAGGCGCGAATGCATCGGCGGCTATACCAAGCCCTTCGGCGCGATAAAGTGTGTGGAAGCGTTCTTTCCAGGCTACGCCATCTGCGTCGAGCGTACCCCCAAAGTCGAAGAGCAGCGTTTCGATTGGCTCCATCATTCGCTATGCGCCCGCCCGCCGAGCCGGTTCAGAAATTCTCTCACCGAAATCCGGCGAGCAAGCCTCTCCGAACTTACTTCGAACGGCGCGGACGCTCGGCAACCATTGCGCCGCGCGCTGTTTCCGCGGGAAGGTCGTACTGGCGGCCATCGATGAACGCGTTGCAGGCCTCGAGCGCAACGCTGTCGCGCAGCTGCCG
>NZ_DATNBA010000085.1:0-7077 GCF_035572195.1 Hyphomicrobium sp.
GCCGCATTTTCCGAAAGGCTTCGTCGATCAGCTGGTTCTGCCGTTCATCTATAAGCCCGGCGAAGGCGAACCGGAGCGCTATCGCAAGCGGGCCGAAGCCGAAGCCAAAACGCCGGCACAAGAAGCACGGCAAATGCTGGACGCGGCCGAGTAAACGGGTTCAACGTTTTCATTCCAGTCACACCGTCGTCTCGTTCGACGCGGGTTGCTGCTCGGACACATGCGCCCGCGCACCTGGATGGCCGCCGTCAAGCATGCTCCGCATGCGTGGGCGGCAATGACGCGTGAAGGGTAACGCGCCATTCAAAGCGACCTACCCCCCACTCCACCTTATGGCCGGGCTCGACCCGGCCATCCAGGGCGTCATGGCAAGGTTTCGCCGCAAGAAAAAAGGCCGCCCATTCGGAGCGGCCTTTTGTGTTTCTCGTGAAACAGTTTGCTACGTATTCATCGACTGGAAAAACTCGCCGTTGGTCTTCGTCGACCGAAGCTTGTCGATCAAGAATTCGATGCCGTCCATCGTCCCCATCGGGTTGAGGATACGGCGGAGCACGTAGACCTTCTTGAGCTGATCCTTCGGAACCAGCAGGTCTTCCTTGCGCGTGCCCGAACGCGACACGTCGATCGCCGGGAAGACGCGCTTGTCTGAAACCTTGCGGTCCAGAATGATTTCCGAGTTGCCGGTACCCTTGAACTCTTCGAAAATGACTTCGTCCATGCGCGAGCCGGTGTCGATCAGCGCCGTCGCGATAATGGTCAGCGAACCGCCTTCTTCGATATTGCGGGCCGCACCGAAGAACCGCTTCGGGCGCTGCAGGGCGTTACTGTCGACGCCGCCGGTCAGCACCTTGCCTGATGACGGTACAACCGTGTTGTAGGCACGACCCAGGCGCGTGATCGAATCGAGCAGGATGACGACGTCGCGCTTATGCTCGACAAGACGTTTAGCCTTCTCAATCACCATTTCCGAAACCTGCACGTGACGTGATGGCGGCTCGTCGAACGTCGAGGAGATCACCTCGCCTTTGACGGAGCGCTGCATGTCGGTGACTTCTTCCGGGCGCTCATCGATCAGCAGAACGATCAGGTAGCACTCCGGGTGATTGGATGTGATCGAGTGTGCGATATTCTGCAGCAGCACGGTCTTGCCGGTCCGGGGTGGCGCCACGATCAAGGCGCGCTGGCCTTTTCCAAGCGGCGACACGATGTCGATGACGCGGGAAGAAAAATCCTTGATGGTCGGGTCTTCGATTTCGAGTTTCAGCCACTTGGTCGGATAGAGCGGCGTCAGATTGTCGAAATGGCTCTTATGCTTGGTCATCTCGGGGTCTTCGAAATTGATGTTCGAGACCTTGAGAAGGGCAAAGTAGCGCTCGCCGTCCTTCGGAGAGCGGATCTGGCCTTCGACGGTATCGCCGGTGCGAAGCGCAAAGCGGCGGATCTGCGAGGGCGAGACGTAGATGTCGTCAGGGCCGGGCAGGTAGTTGGCTTCTGGTGATCTGAGGAAGCCGAAGCCATCCTGCAGAACCTCGACAACCCCCATGGCCGTGATTTCTGTTTCCTGGGTCGCGAGCTGCTTCAGCGTCGCGAACATGATCTCCTGCTTGCGCATCGTCGAGGCGTTCTCGACACCGGCCTCTTCGGCAAAGGTGACGAGTTCAGCGGGCGATTTCCGCTTCAGGTCCTCGAGCTTCATCTGCTTCATTGGAAAGAAAACTCCGCGGAGTGCCGCATTTTGAGCGGTATCGGGTGGTGGGAGGAGAAATGAGCCTGGCACGACGGCGACAAGGCGGGCGCCCTGTCGTAATGCGGTGGACGCTGACGGGTTGCATAACCGCGTCGAAACGTGCCGTCTGCCAAAATCCTATGAGGACGCGACCTGTATAGCAGGTCCCCCGCCGCCTGAAAAGTGGTCAAAAGGGGGGGAGTGGATCGGCTTGAAAATCTCGGCTTCGGGCTTTTAATAAGTTTTCGCCACTACGGCCTACGAGCCAATGGCCTGCCGGCCATGATCGGGCAATTCAAAATTTGCTGCCTGGGAGGACAAATCATGCCCACGATGTCGGACCGGCTTCGACGGCGCATCGTTGCTAAGCAACGCAAGGTGAAGAACGCCGCGAAACGCGCAGCAAAAGCGGCCAAACGGGAACGCAACAGCGCAAGATAACGTCCAGACCTGAGCCCGCGCCACAGTTCCGTAACTACCTCGCTTGGCAACACCGCGAAGTTTTCGAGGGTCGACGTCATGCCGATCTGATCGCTCGGCATGACCGTCTCGCGATGTCAGAGCTTGCAGAGCGTCGCCGAACCTTTGCATTGCCAACCCATAACCTGGCCGGGGCTGCATTTGTACGAACGCGGACCGAACGTATAGCCGGGCGTGCTGCCGCCTCCGACCCAGGTGAAATAAATGCTCCAGTCGGTCGCCTGAAGCAGCGCCGCGTCGACCTGGAATTTCGCCAGACTTTCGGTGAGGGCGACGCCCTCGGCAGCTTTCTTGAAGCACGATTTGGCCTCAGCCGGCGCGGTCGCGACGGTGGCGGCAGCGACAGCGAGAACGGCGATCATTGAAACAGCAATAGTGCGCATCTGCGTACTCCCCTGATAGCTTGGGGAACCTGCCACACCCGCCTCGAGCGGGGCATAGGAATACGCAGGCCGCGTGCGGATTTCAGGCGCGTTGCGGCACCGGAACATCAGCGCGATTTTGCCGCGTAGCCTCACGTCGAGGTGACTAGAACGGCTTGACGACGGCTAGGATGACGATGCCGACCATCAGCACGGCCGGAATTTCATTGATGATGCGCCAGTGACGCGCCGGCTTGGTATTGCGGTCCTCAGCGAACGCGCGCGTCGCCGCCGACAGATAGCCGTGCAGTCCTGAAAGAAGCACGACGAGGGCCAACTTGGCGTGGAACCAGTGCGCCGCCCAATAGCCGCCCTTCCAAGCCAGCCATAGCCCCAGCACCCAAGCAATCACCATCGCTGGGTTTATGATCAGCGTCAGAAGCCGCTGCTCCATTACTTTGAAAGTTTCCGACTGCACCGAGCCGGCCGGCACCTCGCTGTGATAAACGAAAAGGCGCGGCAGATAGAGCATCCCCGCCATCCAGGAAATGATCGCAATGACGTGGATGGCTTTGATCCACGGATAGGCGTCGGCGCCAAGCACCAAAATCATCAGGGCCGCCACTGTGGCGGTCACAACGACGGCAATCCCAGCGCGCCACGCAGGTGATCGCGTCCGCCTTGTCTCCGTCATGCTCGGACCTTCTCAAGGTTTATGTTCTGATACGCTGGACGAGGCGTGCGACATGCTCGGGCGGCGTTTCGGGAACGATACCGTGACCGAGATTGAAGACGAAAGGCAAGCCCGACATCGCCGCGCAAATGTCGTCGATCCTGTGATCGAGGGCCGTACCCCCGCTCACCAGCAACAGCGGATCGAGGTTGCCCTGCACGACCGTGCCACCTTTCGCAATTCCTTGCATGACGCCGAGGGGGCAGGCC
Source organism: Hyphomicrobium sp. (assembly GCF_035572195.1). Lineage (GTDB taxonomy): Bacteria > Pseudomonadota > Alphaproteobacteria > Rhizobiales > Hyphomicrobiaceae > Hyphomicrobium_B. Next base: position 3,511 of record NZ_DATNBA010000085.1, read on the forward strand.
GTATCGCAGCTGACGCCATCGATGCCGGTCGCCGCGACGTAGCGATCAAGGTGCGCTGCCGCGCCACGCGGAAATCCGATGATCGGTACACTGGGGTGGCGTTTGCGAACCTCACGAACCAATTTTGCTGTCGGTCCGATAACCCAGCGCTCGAACTCGTCATCGGCCAGACTTCCGGCCCAGCTGTCGAAAATCTGCAGCGCATCGGCGCCGGCTGAAACTTGGCCGCAGAGATAATCGATCGACGCATCCGTCAACAGCTCGATGAGGGTCGCGAAACCGTCCCGGTCGCGATACGCCCAACTCCGCGCCGCGCTCTGATCCGGCGAGCCTCGGCCTTCCACCACATACGTCGCAACGGTCCAAGGGGCCCCACAAAATCCAATCAGTGCCGTCTCGCGCGGCAATTCCTGGCGTAGCCGCTCGACCGTTTCACAAATCAGCGCGAACTTGTCGTTCGTTCTCGATAGGGCGAGTCGGGACAGATCTTCAAGCGTCCGAACGGGATCAAGTCGAGGACCTTCGCCGTCGACAAATCTGACGCCCTGGCCGAGTGCATCCGGCACGATCAGAATATCGGAAAACAGGATCGCGGCATCGAAGCCATAGCGCCGGATCGGCTGCAGCGTGACTTCGGCGGCAAGTCGCGGCGTATAGCACAAATCGAGAAAGCTGCCGGCTTCAGCCCGCGTCTTGCGATATTCCGGCAGATAGCGGCCAGCCTGGCGCATCAGCCAAACAGGAGGAGGCGAAACGCCCGTGCCCGTAAACGGCATCATGAACCGCCGTTGCCGTGCATCGCTACCCTGATCTCGCACGCCTTCACTCCCTTCACTTCAAAGAGATTAGATTTTCTTTGAAGATTATTTTTATGACTCTTAGGACAGCGTTGTTCGGGGATCAGCCTGTCGTCCCCACCACGTCCACAGGAGTTCAACATCGCCATTGTGTTGCCACGACGGATAGAGCCTTTCCGCCGCCCGAGGCAATAGAGCGCGAAGCCCTCCGTTAATCAAAGGCTTGCTGGCGGCATGTGTCTTCAACCCGAATGCAGCAGCTGTTGACAACCAGCGTAGGACCGTTGGACAGATCGCTTGTCCCTAAGGACGGTCGACAGTCGAACAAAGCCTTTCCCTTTCCGTCAGATGTGGGTATCGCGGTGGACCGGTTCACGGTTGTTCTCTCAACCCGGAACCTCTCATCGCCCGGCCGGGATAACGTCGCGGTTTTGAACAGGCTCTAAGACCTTTTTTTGCGAGACGCAGGCTATGACGCTGCCGAGCATGTTCCACATGCACCTCGTTTCGGATTCGACAGGCGAAACGCTGGTCGCGATCGCGAAGGCTGCAACCGTGCAGTATCAGAACATCCGCGCGATCGAGCACGTACATCCGCTTGTCCGCACGCAGCGCCAACTGAAGCGTGTTCTGGCCGACATCGAGAAGGACCCCGGCATCGTTCTCTATACTGTGGTCAACAAGGCGCTTGTCGGCGAACTCGAGCAGCACTGTCAGCGTCTCAAGATCCCGTGCCTTGCCGTGTTGCAGCCGATCATGCAGGTGTTCGAAAGTTATCTCGGTGCGCCGCAGACGCCGACCGTCGCCGGCCAGCATGTGCTCGACGCCGATTATTTCCGCCGCATCGACGCAATGAACTTCACAATGGCCCACGACGATGGCCGGCTGCCCGAAAACCTGAGCGACGCCGACATCATCTTGCTCGGCATCTCGCGCACATCGAAAACTCCGACGAGTCTCTATCTGGCGCAGCGCGGCTACAAGACGACCAATCTGCCTCTGGTTCCGCAAGTGCCGTTGCCCGACGAACTCCTCGAACCGCACAAAGCCTTCATCGTCTGCCTTATCGCTAACGTCGATCGGATTGCCGACGTTCGCCGTAACCGCGCCGTGCTGATGGCAGATCGCGATCTCGAGAGCTATGTCGATCGCGATGCGATCTCGGCCGAAATTGCCTACACGCGAAAAATTGCCGCTCAGTACGGTTGGCCGATCATCGATGTGACGCGCCGTTCGATCGAAGAATCGGCGACGATGATTCTTAAGCTTCTCCAGGATCGAAAATCCGGTCAGAAGCCGGAAACGGAAGCGACCAATGCCTGACGCGACGCGATTGATCCTGGCGTCCGGCAGTGCGGCCCGCAAAGCGATGCTCGAAGCGGCAGGGCTGACATTCGAAGTTATCCCTGCTGACGTCGATGAAGCCGCCATCCGCGATGCGATGACCAATACCAAGGTGCCGCCCGAATCTGCCGACATTGCCGCCGCCATCGCCGCAGAAAAAGCCCGGGTCGTTTCAGAAGCCCACCCGGACGCGCTCGTTATCGGCGCCGATCAGGTGTTGGCGCTGGGCGGCAAGATATTTGCCAAAGCTGCCAGCCCCGCCGAGGCGCGTGAGATTCTCGTGATGTTGCGTGGTCGCACCCATGAACTCGTTTCGGCGGTCGCGCTGGCCCGCGGCGGCACCGTGCACTGGCAGGCGAGCGCCATGGCCGAAATGGCGATGCGGGATTTTTCCGATGAGTTCATCGGATCGTATCTGGAGCGGATCGGAGACCGGGCGCTGCAGTGCGTCGGCTGCTATGAGATCGAAGGCTTAGGCGTGCAGCTCTTCGATGATATCGATGGCGACTATTTCACGATTCTCGGCATTCCGTTGATGCCGCTTCTGGCGCGCCTTCGCCGGGAAGAAATGGTCGCAACATGAAACGCGCCTGCGTCATCGGCTGGCCCATCACGCATTCGCGTTCGCCGCTCATTCACGGGGCTTGGCTTCGCCAATACGGCATCGATGGCGCCTATTCGAAAGAGCCGGTGAAGCCCGAAGACCTCGAGAGCTTTTTGAGTTCGCTCCGGGCGCGCGGCTTCGCAGGCTGCAATGTGACGGTACCGCATAAGGAAGCGGTGTTTTCGGCGGCTTCGAAACGTGAACCCTCGGCCGTCGCAGTCGGAGCCGCAAACACGCTTTGGTTCGAAAATGAAGAGCTGAATTGCGCCAACACCGACACCTACGGCTTTATGGCCAATCTCGAAAATAGAGCTCCGGACTGGCGGAAAGGTACCGGCCCCATCGTCGTGCTTGGCGCCGGTGGATCGGCGCGCGCCGTCGTCCACGGCTTCCTCGAAGATGGCAGAGAAGATATCCGCGTCTTCAATCGTTCGCTCGAACGGAGTGAGCTGTTGGCAAAACACTTCGGCGGTCGCGTTAGCGCATGGCCGTGGGCAGAGCGGCAAGAGCACGCCCCGGAAGCAGCCGTTATCGTAAACACAACGACACTCGGAATGAATGAAGCCGGTAGTCCCGAAATTGATTTCTCCCGTGCTCGCAAAGGTGCCGTTGCCGCCGATCTCGTTTACGTGCCGCTCGCAACCGGATTTCTGAAATCGGCTGAGGCTCACGGTCTCGTCGCCGTCGACGGCCTCGGCATGCTTTTGCATCAGGCCGTGCCGGGCTTTGAAAAATGGTTCGGCATCAGGCCGGAAGTAACGCCGCAACTCTATGACCTTATCGCCAAGGATATTAGCGGCTCGTGATGCTAGTAGTCGGATT